>CAIQIV010000434.1 GCA_903871905.1 uncultured Chloroflexota bacterium
CCCAACCTCTCCATCGCCCTGGGGGCCTCCGGCCTCTCCTTGATGGAGCTTCCCCGGAACCACCTGGTTGCCTGGACGAGCGGCAATGTCAGTGGGCGGGATCCGAAGAGCGGGCTGGTGGTGATCAAACCCTCCGGTGTGTACTATGAAGAGCTGACCCCGGATAATATGGTGGTGGTGGACCTGGATGGAAAAGTGGTGGAAGGCAGCCTGAAGCCGTCATCGGACGTGTATGCCCACCTGTATATTTACCGGCACCGCCCGGAGGTCAAGGGTGTCGTGCACACCCACTCTACCTTTGCAACTGCTTTTGCCGCGGTGAACCGCCCGATCCCGGTGTACCTGACGGCGATCGCCGATGAGTTTGGCGGGCCGATCCCGTGCGGCGGCTATGGCAAGATCGGTACGGATGAAATTGGGCGGGTGGTCATCGAATCCATTGGATCCAGCCCGGCGATTTTGCTCAAGAACCACGGCGTTTTTACGATTGGGCGCAGCGTGAAGGACGCGGTAAAGGCCGCGGTGATGGTGGAGGATGTCGCCCGCACCGTTTTCTATGCCTTGCAGCTGGGCCAGCCGGATGAGATCCCTGCTGAAGAGGTGGCGCGCGGCTACCGGCGCTACCAGGAAGAATACGGGCAGTAGCCCAGGGAGCTCCCCTTGGAAATAATCAAACATGGACGGCTTTCCCCGTCCATGTTTTGATTCATCGGATCAGTTCCCGGTCTATTGGGTGAAGGCGCTGCAGTTGACCAGTGGTTTTCCGCTGACCTTGCCGGTCAGTATGATTCCCTTGAAGGCATCCAACTGCGGAAACTTAAACAGGTGAAGAAACCACACAGAAACGTGATAGGTGCCGATCTCGTTGTCTTTTATGGCCTGGATAACTTCCTCGGCGTTCCAGTTATATAGATCCTGTGGGATTTTCCGGTTAGCAATCTCACGGTGGTACACCTCGGCGCAGACATCCTTGGTGATGCCCATCGGGCCCTGCATGACATGGGTTCCTTCGTGGGCAATGACAGATGCCAGGTAATACTTGTTCCAGAACAGATCTTTGCGATCCAAACCTATCACATTGGATCCCACATAGTTGATACCGGCATTTCCATTCTCTAACGTTTCATAAAGCAGGATATCATTTTTAGGGTTCAGGATGGCATTCTTCATCGGGGCAAGCTCGGGCCGGTTGAATAGCTGCAGCGCTTCACCTAACAGCAGGATTTGTTGATAGGTGAGGTTATCTTCCAGGCCGTAAAAACCAGTGTCAACTCCGATGTCCGGGTAATCAAAGCGGGGGAAGATGGAAGCCTGGGCATATTCGTTGTGATGATATAGGTCTTGCAGAGCTTCATTGAGAATTATTCCTTTGGGAACCGCACGGCCCTGAGCGCGCAGGATGCGTTTTCCGGTATTGTTCCAATACTCGACATAATTTCCGTCTGTGCTGATGTGCTGCTGCAGTCCGTCTATCTGCGGCGCCAGCGCAAGTCCCCTGGGTAAGCCGGTGGTTGAGGTGGTGATCATGAACAGACTTTCTGCCTGGCTCCCAGTTTTTTCCGGGGCCTCAACCGCATAGGCAACTAACCTTGTTTGAACCTGGTCATCACTGACTTCTTGAGCACGAAAGACGGGGTGAGTTTTGGGAGGAACCAGGCTTTGGGCCGCGTAGGACTGCAGTTTTTCGATCTGGGACAGGTAATCGCTCAAAACCTCGATCTCCTGCCCGCTGAGCACCTCTTCCCCTTCTGCAAAGGCCTGCCATTTTTGCTTGAGGGAGCCTGGGAGCTCCAGATCCTTCCAGGTATCATTGCCAACAAGTTTGGCCAGGCTGCTCCTCACCACCGCCGTATCAATTACGCTGGCAGGCGCAGGTGAATTGGGTCGGGATGAAACGCAGAGTGTTGAAGCCTGCAGACATCCTAGCTCAAATCTGGTGCTGGCCTGGGCAGGCGCCATGTCTACAATCAGCATGATAGAGCAAAGAAATAGTGCAATCAGGTGATATTTTCTTGTATGTACTAGGATATTGGGATATTCAGTTCGAACCTTCATTACTCTCTACTCTCTTTACCTTCTAATTTTCTACACAGATCGGACTACCGATAAACACTTAATAAAAAGAAAAGGCATGGGAATTATCCAGGCCTTTTCTTTGCGTATAGTTGGCTCAATGAATTTGGCGACCTGGCAGCCATGACCTTCCGGTTGTAGGCCCATAGCTTTGCGTCCTCTGCTTTCGCAGAGTTTGCCTTTTCAGTTCATTGGCACGGATAATATCAAGAGAGTGGCCGAATGTCAATATATAAATGCACAAATATTAATTAGTCTGACAAAACTGCAAACTCTATTCTCTCGACCTGGGTTGTTTGCTTACTTTGCCTGACAGGAGAAATTATCCTGGGATTGATAGGCGGTTTATATGGCGATTTACCATGATTGTTTCATGACGAGAGCATTCCGCAATGGAATTGCATCGAAAATGTGTATAGACATTTTCCGTCGCGCATGGTAGCATAATTTATAAGGAAGTTTACCCATTTTCAAAGGACTTTCGAACATCAAGGCCAGGAGAATTCGAAAAATTCTCTGTGCGGAGTAGGGATTAATATGCAGCAAGTTCTTTGGATGGGTTTTACAATTGCTGAGAGTGTTAGTATCCTCGAGAATCAAGGTTCGTTCATCACTAATCCCACCAGATTGTCAATGCTCAAGCAATGTATGATACAGGTAGAATTGTTTATCATTTTTATACTGTCTCATGGGG
>CAIQIV010000435.1 GCA_903871905.1 uncultured Chloroflexota bacterium
ATTACTACCCGATCACCCCCGGCGGGCGTCTCACCGCCGTCTTCATCATGTTCGCCGGCGTGGGAATCATCGGCGTGCTGGCCAGCCTGATGTCCAGCCTGTTGATCGGCGCTGCCCCCGCCCCGGCAGAGCCGCCCACACCCCCCGCGCCGCCGCCTGCCATTGAGCAAGAACTGATTGCCGTCAAAAATGAGCTGGCCGCCTTACGCCAGCTGGTAGAAAAAATTGCTTCTGGAAGCGAAAAGGAATAAACAGCGGGATGCTGTGCTGCGAAGCAAACCTAAGATGGATGAAAGAAAACCGCAGCCATACGCCGCAATCCGAGATCGTGTATTGCTCAACCCAAATTTCTTGACAATGGAGGTATAACGATGCAGCGCCCCTCACTTTTTAAACCACTTTTGCTCCTGACCGGTGCAGCGATCTTGCTGCTGCTGATGAAAATGGCCGCATCTTTCCTGGCGCCCATCCTATTGGCAGTTTTCTTTTCCACCCTGCTCAGCCCGGCTTACACCTGGATGAAACAGCGGCGGGTGCCCGGCGGCCTGGCGCTGCTGCTGACCATCGGGATCCTGGCCCTGGCGGCGCTGCTCATGATGCTGCTGGTCGGCAAATCTATGACCACGCTGGCCTCCAGCCTGGCCAGCTACAGCGACCTGTTCAGCCAGCGCCAGGCGGAGCTGACTGCCGCGGTCCAGAGCATCGAGGGCACTGTTGATTTGAAATCTCTGCTCTCGGCTATCGATCCCTCCAAGCTGACCGGCGCATTGCAGTTTGCCCTGGCGGCGGTAAACAAGATCGTTTCTACCAGCCTGCTCATTTTGATCATTACCATCTTTATCCTGGCAGAAAGCTCCCTGTTCATCCTGCGCTTGAATCACTCCTTCGGAGCAGACCATTACCTGACCGTAAACATCAACACCATTTCCCAGTTGATGGTCAGCTACTTTGGCCTGCGGATGCTGGTCAACCTGGCCACGGCTGGCGCCACCGGCGTGATGCTCTGGCTGTTCCACATCCCACACGCCGGCCTGTGGACCGTGCTGCTGTTCTTCCTCAGCTTTGTCCCTTACATTGGCGCCTTTTTTGCCATGATTCCCCCAACGCTGTTGGGCTTCGCCCAAGGCGGCCTGGGGATAGCGCTGTCGATCATTGTTCTCTCCGTGGTGATCAACAGCGTCACCGAGAATATCGTCGCCCCAATGGTGATGAGCAAGGGCCTGTCGATTTCGCCAACGGTGGTCTTCCTTTCTTTCATCTTCTGGATGTTCATCCTGGGCGGGGCTGGCGCCTTCCTGGCTATGCCGCTGACCATGGCGCTGCTGCTGTTTATGAATAACTTTGAAGAAATGCATGACCTTGCGGCCACATTGATGAGCGTGCCAGAAGCGGAAGAAGCCAAACCTTGAGAGGCAAACCCGTGGATATCGTCGCATCACGGTCAGCAGAAAAAACCTGCCCCCGAGCTGCCTCACCCCGCATTGGATACAGGAGGCAAGCAAATGCGCAGCCCCTCGGTTCTTAAGCCAAT
>CAIQIV010000436.1 GCA_903871905.1 uncultured Chloroflexota bacterium
GTGCGGCCGTTCTCCACTACGGAGGCCGCCGTCTCATCGCAAGACGACTCGATGCCCAGGATGCGAGCAGGAGCAAATGCTTCGGGTGACATGCTCTCTGCCTCAACCCTGCCGGACCGGCAGCACCAGGTCCAGCGGGTAGGATGCCAGGACCTCCATCTGCCCATCCGGGCGGGCCCACACCGTGTCCTCCAGGCGCACACCCATGCCGCGCTGCGGGTAGTACAGGCCCGGCTCGATGGTGAACACCGCCCCAGGGTACAACCGGTCGCTGTCGGAAGCCGCCACGCCGCTGATCGGGCGCTCGTGGATGTTCAGCCCCACCCCATGACCCAGGGAATGCACATAGCCCACCAGGGTCTGCGGGTCGCCCTGCACCGTGGGGTGGCCGCGCTGCTCGAACAGCTCGCAGGTGCGCAGTTGGTACTTACGGAACAACTCGCCCACCTGCAGCTCGGACATCACCTGGTTAAACACCGAGTGCACATCTTCGTAGAGCGCCTGGACTGCATCCGGGGCATAACCCAGGCACCAGGTGCGGGTGAAATCGTAGAAATAGCCGCCACCGGCTTCGCAGGGAAAGATATCATAGACGATGGTCTCGCCCAGGCGCAGCAGGTCCTGCGGCTTGCCGGTGGAGTGCGGCACACCAGCGTCATGCCCGATGGAGAAGATCGTCGCCTCGGGGTTCTCGGCTCCGTGCTCTGCGATCCACAGGTTGATGCGGTTCTTGACCTCGCCAATCGTGAGGGGGGCGCCGTCGGCTTTGACCAGGACGCCGTCCTTCGCCGTGTGCGAGCACAGGAACTCCGCCGTCTGCGCCACCACGGCGACCGTGACCTGGCCCATGCGGCGGATGCGCTCGACCTCTTCCGTCTCCTTGGTCAACATGGCCTCCATCAGCATCGAACCCTGCAGCTCGCCCACGATCTCCAGCCCCGGCAGGCGCTGGCGCAGCTCAGTCATCACGGCATACGCCTGCCCGGCGTCCCGCAGCCCGTACACCGCCATGCGCCCACCGCTCACCCCGGCGTCCTGGAGCATGCGGCTGTAGCGCTCGGCGGTGGCCTGCAGCCAGTCCCCGCCGCACTGCTGCAGCAGGTCGATAAAATGATAATCATCCAGGGCCTTGGTGCGCAGCCCGGTGCGAGCGGCTTCGTCGCGCTCCATAGAGTTATAGAACAACAGCGGCGGCGCGCCGCGCGGCTTGATCAAATCAGCGTGACCCAGGTGAGCCGGGCCGGTGAAATACACCATCGCCGGGTTATGAAACGCCGGGCCGGTGACCAATACTGCATCCAGGTTCCTGGACTGCATCAGGGCATCCAGATCATTTTTCATGAACACTTCTCCTATCGATCATCCTGAAAGGGGACGCCTGTACGTCCAGGGTCTATTGTAGCCGATTTCGGACCAGAACCCGGCTGCAATTTTCGCGACCCGGCTTCTTTGTTATAATCACGGTGCAGGTGAATGATCAGCAAGCCACCAGCCTGTATGGAGGTTCCGATGACCGGTACACAAGCTTTGCAGTCTGTCCAATTTGTGACAGTAAAAGGGAAACGCCTCGCTGTGATCAACGCCGAAGATTGGGAGGCGCTGATCGAATGGTTGGAAACAGTTGAAGATGTATTGGCAGCCCAACAGGCCTTCGGACATCTCAAAGCCGCTGGCGGGGACCGGGAGAAAGCAGGTTGGAAGGAATGGGATGAGGCCGAACAGGAACTGGCATGAAGCAGCACCGGGTTTATATCACCCCTGAAGCGTTGGAGGAAATTAAAGACTTGCCCGGGAATGTTCGCCAGCGCATCCGCCAAGCCATCCGAGAATTGGCGGCCATGCCACAACCTGCACAAAGCAAGCAGCTGCAGTACCCAGATCCTGTTCGCCAGTTATACCGGATTCGCCTGGATAACTGGCGAATCGTTTATGCCATCACAGAAGAGGAAAACGCGGTTGATATACTGGCGGTACGGAAACGCCCGCCCTATGATTATGGCGACCTTGCCCGGCTGCTAGAGGATAAGGGATGAACGCACAGATTATAAAGACATCTATTGCTGGTTGGTCATGCCCGACTGCAGGGCTGAGAAACATCGCCGGCAGCCGGGCATTTTGATATCCGCCTGGGGAGCATAGATTGCTCTCAGGCAGGGTAGCCAACCCTGGCAGGATTGCTTCCGCTCCTCTCGCCCATTTCCGTGATTATCGCGACCCAAACCCCATCACTGTGAACGGGCACAGCGAAAACCGAAGTGATTGTCCCAGTATATGGGCCCAAACCCGCCCCGGCCGGAGACACGGAGATCATCCCAAGGGTTTGTCCAAGAGCCACTCCGCAGCACCCGGTAACTCCCGCTGGCCGGCCCGGTCGGATTGCTCCAGCTCGCCTGGCTGCTGTAATAGTCCGATTGGTACCAGTCGCTGACCCACTCCCACGCATTGCCCGCCATATCCAGCGCCCCATACGGGCTGGCCCCGAAAGGATAGCTTCCCACGGCGCTGGTGTCACCCACGCAGTAATCTTCTTTATATGTGCAGATGAAGTTAGCCAGGGTGCAGTCCGGCTGCGCATCCCCCCACGGGTAGATGCGCGTGTCACTGCTGCCGCGCGCCGCCTTCTCCCACTCCGCCTCCGTCGGCAGGCGTTTGCCCTCCCAGGAGCAGAAGGCTGCGGCCTGGTTCCAATCCACGTAGATCACAGGGTAGCTGTCGTAAGTGGCATTGCCATAGTAGGAGGTGCGAGTATAGGAACTCCTGTCCCACGGCGCAGTGCACCCGCCGCCGTCCACACAGGCCTTGTAGCGGGCGTTGGTCACCTCGTACTTGTCGATGTCGTAGGCATCCAGGTACACCGTGTGCAGCGGCCTTTCATCGCTGTCACAGTACGTGTCGTTTGGCGCGCAGCCCATCTGGAAATCCCCGGCGGGGACGGTCACCATCTCGCCTGGATCGAACGATGATCTGTCCGTGCAGGTAAAGTCCTGCCCGCTGGCGTCGGGCGGAACAGTCACATCCCTTGAAGCCGGGCTGAATGTTTTATTCAATTTCGAAGGGGTCAGGGTGTACCTGCCAGCAATAACCGGTAAAGTGTAAGCCCCATTCGCACCGGTGGTGGTGATGATCCCGCTTCCAGCAGAGAGGGTCACATCCTGTACGGCGCTGTTCGCAGTATCCTGAATATGTCCTGTAATGCTGTATACAATAACCCTGCTCACCTGGGGTAAGAATATATGAGAGTTTACTGATGGTGTATCCTGTAATGTGATGGGTTTGGCCGGTGGAATCAGTGATGCCAGATGGATTACTTGAGCATTAGTTGAACCTGGATTCTCTGCTGGTATTCCCAGTGCTGCCAATGGCAAGATAAGGATGGTATGGATCATCATCAGGATGGTTCGTCCGGTCATTTTATAACCTCCATGCCAAGACGCAATAGATATCTGCTTTAATTGAGTCTAACAAAACAAGGTCATCTGATCAAGTGACATTACTCATCCCTCCAGTTATATCTGCCAGGCAGTCAACAGAACCCATCTAAACGATCATCATACAGTTTGTAATGCGCCAGCAGCCACCCGGTAAGCGGCGGTTCACGCCCCCCGGCACAGAGCTTGCATATTTCCCCACCAGATTAACTATTAAAGTTTCAGGAAGGGTGCTGGATGAAGTCAAACGCTGTACGCGTGCTCACCGGGATTTCGATTGTGCTCCTGCCATTGGTTCTCTTGACCACTGCGTTTTTCATTTCGGTGCTCACCGTGCGGGCAAACTCCGCCGGGCCGGGCGGCGCGGCCATCAGCCCGGTTTCGACCGTGTCGCCGCAGGCTTCGATAGCTGCGCCTCTCACCAGCCTGGCCGATTTCAACCGCCCACAGTTCACCTACCGCCTGCCGCTGGTAGCCAGCCTGAATATCAGCTCCACTGCGGGGCTGACCGGCACCCAGACGCTCACCAGCGGGCTGGCTATCACCGGGTCGTTGGCGATCAGCGCCAGCCAGATCCTGCCAGGCGAGCTGCTCACCGCCGCCCCGCCAGAGCCGCCGCTCAAGCGCACTTCCATCCCGCTGGTCAATTTCTGGCTGGCGCGCACCCCACCCGCTCCGCCGGAGACAAAGCTGGTATGCGTTGCCCCCAACCTGCCCATCCCGTCCGGCTCCCCGGCGGGCGTGGACAGCGGCGTGCTCAGCGACGCCGGGCGTTTTGTGCAGGACATGGATATACAGCTCAGGGTGACCCACCCCCGGGCCGGGAGTCTCACCGCACGCCTGACGCACCAGGAGAGCGGGCGCAGCGTGACCCTGTTCGAGCAGACAGGCTGCAGTTACCCAGACATCGGCGCCATCCTGGATGATGAAGCCAGCCTGCCGGCCAGGGATGTGTGCTTCTCCACGCCGGCTGCCCTGGCCGGCATCTTCCTGCCGCAGCAGCCGCTGGGCGCGTTTGATAATGAGCCAGCCGCCGGGACCTGGACGCTGAACGTCTCCGACCAGTCCTGGAGCAGCGGCGGCGTGCTCAGCCAGTGGTGCCTGCGCATGAAGGTCGGTGAAAAGATCTCGCCTCCGGAGCCGCCGCCGCCTCCGATCTTGCCCACCGAGGCGCTGATCACCAACATCAGCGGGCGGGTGCAGAAATATAACCTGGACTGCGAAGTGCGAGCAGCGGTGGATTGGGCCGGTTTCTTCAACGTCCCCATTGACGAAGATACCTTTCTCAACCAGCTCCCCCGATCAGACAACCCCGACAGGGGCTTTGTCGGCAGCGTCTATGCCGCCTGGGGCCAGGTCCCACCCTTCCCCTATGGAGTGCATGCCGAGCCGGTGGCTGCCCTGCTGCGCCAGTACGGGCTGCCCGCCCAGGCCAGGCGCCCACTGAGCTATGACCAGCTGCGCACCGAGATCAGCGTCGGCCGGCCGGTGTTCGTCTGGGTGATCGGCAATCATTCGCTGCGCTTCCAGATCCCCCAATACTATCTCCCCTTTGACCAGGAGCTGACCATCGTGGCGCCCTATGAGCACACGGTATTGGCCATCGGCTACACCCCAACCACGGTGACCACCCTGGACGGCGGCGTACCTTACACCCAGGCCATCTGGCAGTTCCTGGGCTCCTGGTCCGCCCTGGGGAACATGGCCATCGTCTACCAGCCCTAATAGCGGTGCAGCAGGGCGCGCACGTGGGACGCCAGCAGCTCGTCCTGCTCGGGCAACACGGTGCGCGGGTCCAGCACCACCCGGTCGTCTTCCAGGCGGGCGATCACCGGCGGGGAGGCCTGCCGCAGCCGGGCCAGGAAGCGGTTAGGGCTGCGCACGCTGAGCGCCAGCAGGCGGGTGGGCAGGGTCTCGCCGGGCAGGCTGCCGCCGCCGACGGTCGACTCGCCAGGAATTATTTCTCCCATGCCCAGCGCCCCGGCCCAGGCCGCGGCGCGTTCTTCCAACTCGTTCAGCGAGGCCGAGATCATGCGCCACACCGGCACCTGGCGCTCGGCTTCATCCTTCAGGTAATGCAGCAGCGTGGCCGACAGGGCAGCCAGGCACAGCTTGTCGGCGCGGATGGCGCGCGCCAGCGGGTGTTTTCTCAGCTTTGCCACCAGCTCCGCCTGGCCGACCAGGATACCCGCCTGCGGCCCGCCCAGCAGCTTGTCCCCCGAGAAGCACACCAGGTCTGCCCCGGCCTGCAGCGATTCCTGCACCATGGGCTCGTGCCCCAGCCCGAAACGCGCCGTGTCCAGCAGCGCGCCGGAGCCTAGGTCATCCACCAGGGGAAGTCCGGCAGCATGCGCCGCCTGCGCCATCTCCGCCAGGGTGGGCTCGCTGGTGAAGCCCAGGATGGTGAA
>CAIQIV010000437.1 GCA_903871905.1 uncultured Chloroflexota bacterium
CCAGCTCCTGGTTCAGCTGCTGCAGCTCGTTCTGCATGGCCTTGAGGCGGGTGATATCCGATACTGCAAATGAGAACACACCCACCTCAATCGCGTTGAGCGTCGCCAGCATCCAATGCTCGCCGTCAGGAAATTCCCGCAGGTATTCAAACTGTGCCGGACGCCCGCTCTCCTGGCTCAGCCGGCACTGCTCCAGCCATACCCTGCGGTTGGCATCGGACAGCCCGCTCACGCTGGCGCGCAATCCCGGAATGGCTTCAGGGGGGTGCCCCAGGTAGGTCAGGGCCGCCGGGTTCAGGCGCAGGTACTCCAGATCATTTTCATCCGGCAGGCTGCGGAAAATCCCCATCCGGTATTGTGTCGTATTAAAGAAGCTGTTAAGCGTCGCCTCGCTTTCCTTCAGCGCTCGTTCTGCCTCCACGCGCTCGGTGATATCATGGATCATGGCGTACGCCACCCTGCGCCCTTTCCACTCAGAGGGCGTGATGTACATCTCCACCGGGAAGCGTGTGCCATCCTTCTTTCGATGAATGACCACGGGGATGAACGTAGACCCTTCCAGAAGCACATCCAGCGGCTGGAAACGGTAAGCGTCGTAATCCGGGTTGACATCCCGGGCTGTCATCCCCCCCGTCAGCTCCTCCTGGGAAAAGCCATACAGGCTGGCGAAGGCCTGGTTGGCATCGATGATTTCCAGCGTGTTGATGTCATAGATGCAGATCGCCAGGATCTTGTTGGTAAACAGGACGCGGTGTTTCTCTTCGCTGTCGCGCAATTCCTGCTCATCCAACTTGCGCCGCGTGATATCCTTGCAGGAGAACAGGACACATGGCTGCCCTTCTATGTGCACCTGTGTGCCAGAAAGCAGCATCCACCCCTTTGCCCCGGTCCGGCTGCAAAATTCTGTTTCGAAATCCACCACCTTGCATTGCGCCAGCAGCAGGTGGACAAACTCATCCCTTTGTCCAGGCCTGGCCCACAATCTCAAATCTAGCCCCGGACGATCAATCGCCTGCTGGCGCTCCACGCCAAACGCCGTGCAAAACGCATCGTTGACATCCAGGTAGACTTCATCCGCCAGGCGGACCAGCCCGATAATATCGTGGGATGAGTGAAAAATGGTCGAGAACCGCTGCTCACTCTCCTGTAATGCCGCTTCCGCCTGCTGCCGCTCGGTGATGTCCATATCCACCCCCATCCATTTTGTCACCTGCCCGGTCTCGTCCAGCACCGGCTGGACGCGGGTCAGGAACCAGCGGTACTCCCCATCATAACGGCGCATGCGCCGCACCATATCAAATGTGGCAGGCGTTCGTACAGCCTGTTCCCACTTCTGTTCCGTCACCGCAATATCCTCAGGATGCAGGGCTTGCTTCCACCCTTCGCCCAGGGCCTGCTCCAACCTCAGCCCGGTAAAGTCCAGCCAGGCCTGGTTCATATAGTCGTTGCCCTTGCCAGGAATACTTGACCATAGCAGGGCCGGGATAGAATCAAAAGAGTGCTGGAACGGCTGTTCTGTGTCTGCTCTTGTACGTTTGGCCATGAACCATTTTTCCTCAACCCATATTTTAGCCCAATTTTTTCTCAAGAAGGTACTATAAAATTCATGATCAGGAATGGGATTCAAACTGCGGTCCTGCTCCTCTGCAGGAGGCCTTTTCCCCCATCGGTCAGGATAGCTGGTTACACCTCCACGATCCCGCTGCGAATGGCGAATTTCACCAGCTCCGCCGATGAGTGGATATTCAGCTTGCTCATAATCCTTTCGCGATGCCTGGAAACCGTCTTGCGGCTGATCCCCAGCTTTTCCCCGATCTCCGGGCTGGCCAGCCCCAAAGC
>CAIQIV010000438.1 GCA_903871905.1 uncultured Chloroflexota bacterium
GACTCGCTCTGGCAGTGGGAGGAGTGCCTGCCATCAGCGTGGAGAGGTCCGTCCAGGCCCCGAAAGCGGGGTCGTAGACGTGCAGGTCTTGGAGCAAATCTGCCAGGTAAACCTGGCTTTTGTCGGGGTGGGGGCATTCAATCCTGACTCGCTGATGATGCGCAATGAACGCATCCTGTCCTGGGAAGAAATCCAGCCTATATTAGCGCGCGGCGCGGTTGGGGATGTGGGTTTACATATTTATGATGTACATGGGAATGTGTTATGCTCTGACATTGAGCAGCGCTTGATCGGCGCCACCGCAGAAATTTATCAGCAGATTGACCGGGTGGTGGGCATGGCTGGCGGTACGAACAAGTATCTCTCGATCTTGGGAGCTGTGCGAGGGCGATTGATCAATACCCTCATTACTGATGTGGAAACAGCCCAACGATTATTGGCGGAAACGGACTGATGCAGCGAGGCAAGCGCACTGCCTTTATTACCAGTGATATTACACCTGAGCATCTCGACCGCCTGGCGCGTCATTGTCAGGTGCGCCGGGGCGGTTGGGGTCTTACTGGCACGCGATTGACCCCCGAAGAGCTGGCGCAGGCTGCTTATGAAGCCGAGATATTGATCGTCGGCTATGAAAAACTGCCCGAGCGAATAATTGCTGCGTTGCCGAATCTGCGTTTGATCGGCTGCACGCGCTCCACACCGGTGAATATTGACCTGCCGGCTGCCACAGCACGGCGCATTCCAGTGGTGCATGCTCCGGGTCGTAATACGCAAACCGCAGCAGAATTCACCCTGGGGCTGATACTGGCGGAAGCGCATCGCATCGCTCGCTCACACCACGCTCTGCGCAGTGGCCGTTACCTGGGAGACCCCATAACCGAACCCAACGCCGCCGACCATACTGGCGATGTCATCTGGCAGCTAGATGGAAAGAGTCCATTTAAAGTTTTTCAGGGGGTAGAACTGGCCGGGAAAACTCTGGGAATTATTGGATTGGGCAGGATCGGCACCCGGGTGGCGCAATTGGCGCGGGCCTTTGATATGCGGACGCTGGCATTTTCGCCTTATACTAGCTCGGAGCAGGCCGCGGCTCTAAAGACTACGCTGGTAGGATTGGAAGACCTGTTGCAGCAGGCTGATTTTGTCTCGTTGCATGCCCGGGTGACCCGCGAAACCAGGGGGATGTTGGGCGAGCGTGAATTAAGCTTGATGAGACGCACAGCTTACCTGATCTGTGTTTCGCGGGCGGCGTTAATTGATCAAGCCGCGTTAATCCGGGCGCTTATGGAAGGCTGGATTGCCGGAGCTGCGCTGGATGTCTACTGGGTAGAGCCTTTGCCAGCCAACCACCCCTTGCTGGCTTTAGAAAATGTGACCCTTACTCCACATCTGGCAGGCGCTACGCGTGAGGTTAAAGAGCGTCATTCTCAGATGGTGGTGGACGATGTGATTGCCTGGTTGGACGGTTGCCTCCCGGCGCATCTGGCGAACCCGGAAGTTTGGGATGAGTTGAAAAGGCCATAGCTGATGAGGTGGCCTTAAGAGAATTGCTGGCTGACTATAGTCATTTAGGTCATTCTTTGCTATAATTGCGCCCGCTACGAAAGCACGGAGAGGTGCCAGAGTGGTTTAATGGGAC
>CAIQIV010000439.1 GCA_903871905.1 uncultured Chloroflexota bacterium
AAGCACAACCGTCGAAACGAGCCACCATCGCTGAAGGCTCAACAATATCTTCAGGGCCACCAGAGAAAAATAAGCCCTTGCTTAACAACTTGTCCAATTCGGACAAAATTGCATATAATATCCTCCGGCAGTCTCTCCAGGATATGGGAAATGGGGTAAAACGTCACCCCGTTTCCTGACCTGGCAGGATCATACTCTAAGACGGAGATATGAAGCGTATTGTTCCCCAATAACATCCCTGACCCCTTGCAACCGGCTTCGATTGTGCTGCAGTTCGCCCTGGTCATCCCGGTGCGCTTGCAGCTCACTTTACAATTACGTCCCGTTCTCCCCACCAATGGAGATTACACCAATTCTCTGCTCTTCCTTGCGGATGGTCTGCTGATCCTCACCCTGGGCGGGTGGGGGGCGGCATATCCGCGCTCCCGTTCACCCATCGGAGCATAAAAGGTGCAGGACCTTGTCTTTATTCCTCTGTCCCTGGTTTATTTCCTGGTGGTGGGGCTGCTGTTTCTGTTTGGGTTGAATTTCTTCTATCTTTCCTACCTGGCGTGGGTCAATCGTCGGTCACCGATCCCTCCACCTCCACCTCAGAACTGGCCGGCTGTCACGGTACAACTCCCTCTCTTCAATGAAAAGTACGTCGCGGAGCGCCTGATCCGCTCAGCTGCCGAATTGGACTACCCATCCGAGCAGTTAGAGATCCAGGTGCTGGATGACTCAACCGACGAGACGTTGGAAATCACCCGCCGCCTGGTCAGCCAGCTAAAAGCCAAGGGTAGAGATATTGCCTTGCTTCACCGTCCCAATCGAACAGGCTATAAGGCAGGCGCCCTGAGCTATGGACTTCGGCGCGCTCGCGGCGAATTTGTCGCCATTTTTGACGCGGATTTCATCCCGCCGGTAAATTTCCTTAAAACCGCGATCCCTTGTTTCCAAGATCCCCGGGTAGGCTTTGTCCAGTCACGATGGGGGCATATTAACCGGGACTATTCCTTTTTCACCTTTCTCCAGTCGCTGGCCATTGATGCCCACTTTATGGTCGAGCAACATGCTCGCTGCCAGGGCGGCTACTGGTTCAATTTCAACGGCACGGCAGGTGCCTGGCGCAAATCAGCCATTCTTGACTCGGGCGGCTGGTCAGCAGACACACTGACCGAAGACCTGGACATATCCTATCGCGCCTTCCTGCGGGGCTGGCAGGCGTTCTATCTGCGAGAGTTGGAGACCCCATCCGAGCTGCCAGCCAACATCCTTGCCTACCGCCAACAGCAGCAGCGCTGGGCGCGCGGCAGTCTGGAGTGCGCCGCTCGGTACCTGCCCAAGGTTTGGGAAAGTAGCCGGCCATTGGCGCTCAAGATACAAGCAAGTTTTCACTTGCTGGGCTACTTGGTACAGATCCTGCTCTTTATACTGGCCTTGATGTACCCTCTGGTAATTTTGGGTTCTCAAACCTACCCCCAGATTATTTCTTTTTTTGGCCTCGCGGTTTTTCTCAACTTCACCGCCCTTGCGCCATCTTTTTTCTTTGTGCTTGCCCAGCAACAACTTGGACGGCGATGGTATCTTTTGGCGCCAGTAGTCTTATTGATCACTTCCCTGGGCTCAGGAATGATGATCAACACGCTGCGCGCTGCCCTGCTGGCTGTCAGGCGGGAGCAAGCGGCTTTTGAGCGCACACCAAAATATGGGCTGGTGAGCCGCGGCGAGCATTGGTTGGAGCGTGCATACCAACTCAAGCTAGACCGCATCGTTTTCTTTGAAATATTCTTTGCCCTGTTTAACCTGTACACACTGAGCCTGGCTGCGCACAGCGGTCATTGGATCATCGCCTTGTATACCACCCTGAACGTGACCGGCCTGGTATACGTCTCTGGATTGACCATCACGCATGCTGTTCGCTCACGCCGGGCAGCCCAACTTGCACCTGCACAGGAGACTTGAACCAGGAAAACTCCCTCAACCGTGTCGTGCGAAATACCCCCAGGTGTCCGGTTAGAACCAATGGACGCTTCGCGAGCTGTGAAAGGCGCCATCCATCTCTGCACTCAGCGGTTGAAATTACATCTCGAACGGAAAATCATTACACTCTGGGAGCCTGCTACAGATGAGGGGAGTCAATGCACCAGCAGACTTTCGATGGTCTCGATACCCTGGCGGATCGTGTCACCCAGGTAAATACCCGCAGTGCGCAGGCGCAGCTCTGGCTGAACGATGTAGGCCCTACCGCCAAAGGAAAACAGGGGGCGTCCGCTGTGAGCTGCCTCAGGCAGCCACTGCGGCCAATCAACCAGGTCTGCCGCCGCCTCAGGGGTCGTCGCGACAACCACAACCAGGTCCGGCTGCATCTGGCGCGCCAGGGAGGCAATTTCCGGCAGCGGGAGTGCCTGTCCCAGGTAAATCACCGGCCAGCGGCGCCGGCGCAGCAGGGCTGCCAGGGCCAGCAGGCCACCCTCATGCCACTCATTCGGCGCGCAGGCTAACATAATTGGCGGTAAACTCCGCGGTGGAGGGCAGCTCATCATCCACATCAGGATGCGATGCCGCAGGTAATTGGTCGCCAGGTGCTCCGCGGCGATGCTGATCCTCCGCTCCTCCCAGGCCTGTCCCACCGCCGCAATAGCCGGGGAGATGACCTCCAAAATCAAATCTTCCGGGTTAGACGCTGCCAATGCTTCCCCCAACGCCACCTCCGCCTCTGCC
>CAIQIV010000440.1 GCA_903871905.1 uncultured Chloroflexota bacterium
CATCTAGATAAATCAAACCTTGAGCAGCAATTCACCACAGATTCACACTGATAGAGACAGAATTTGAGCAGACTTCCGAAATCTAAGAAGATTTCGGAAGTCTGGGTTATGGCGCAAGCATTCACGAACGGCTCCCACCGGGATGCGTGGCTAAGCGGTGGGGGCCAGCCTGCCCCCCGATCCGCTCCCCGGTGCTAATGCGAGGCGGCGCAGCGGAAGCCCAGGCTGTTGCTCCCCTGGTAGAGGTTGCCCTCGATGCGGTAGGACACCCGGGCGCTGTACCAGTAGAGGCTCCACGAGCCGCCGCGCAGCACGCGGAAGCTCCCGCTGGCGGGGCCTGTTGGATTGTTCCAGACCGACTGGCTGTTGTAATAGTTTTCCTGGTACCAGTCGCTGACCCATTCCCACACGTTGCCGGCCATGTCCTGCGCCCCATACGGGCTGGCGCCGGCAGGATGGCTGCCCACCACATCGGTGGACCTGGAGCAGTAACTCATATTGCCGTACGAGCAGTCCGGGAGCGCATCCCCCCAGGGGTAGATGCGCGTGTCGCTGCCCCCCCGGGCGGCTTTCTCCCACTCCGCCTCGGTGGGCAGGCGTTTGCCCTCCCAGGCGCAGAACGCGGCGGCCTGGTCCCAGGCTACCCCAACCACCGGGTGTTCCGCATAGGCCGGGTCTCCGAAATAAGAGGAATAGATGGGAAAGGACGAATAGTCCGGAACGGAGCAGCCACCGGCGTCCACGCAGGTTTTATAGCGGGCGTTGGTCACCTCGTACATGTCGATAGCATAGGCGTCCAGGTACACGGTGTGCAGCGGGCTTTCAGCCGTAGTCTGGCAGTATGCATCTTTTTGGGCACAGCCCATCTGGAAGGTCCCGGCGGGGACGGTGACCATCTCGTAAACATTGAGTTTCCCGCCCGGCTGCAGGCAGTTGGTGCAGATAAAGTCCTGCTGGCCGGCGCCGGAGGGGACGATCACCTGGGGGGAAAGCGGAACGAAGGTCTGGTTTGACCGGGAGGGGGTCAGTGTGTAACTGCCGGCAGCCAGGTACAGCGTATACACGCCATCCGCGGCTGTGGTGGCGGCGATCCTCCCGCCTGCATAGACAGTCACCCCCGGCATGGCGCCTGCGGCTGTGTCCCGGATACGCCCGGTGAGGCGGAACACGGTAACCCGGTTCACCCTGGGTAGATAGAGGTGGGAAGCGCCGGCAGGCGCCCCGGTCTGCCCATCCTGGTGGGCGGAGGCGGGGAGGTTAAAGGAGAGGATGAGGAATACCAGGCAAAAAACGAAGAATAGAATTCGGGTCAACTTTTTGGATAGCAGCATTGAGAGATCCTTTCTGTGTTTTTATGAGTGGATTTGACCCCGAGTGGGGATTCTCAAAGGAGTGGATGGGTTTGTCTGGAAGGACCGGGTATTTGTCCTGTTTGATGAGAAAAATTTTATCATAAAAGCAGGGCTTGCAGCCGAGAACGGGGCATGGGCTAAACCGGGATTTTTGGGATGTTGGGTGGTGGACCGTCCACGATTATTGCACGAATAAACGAAAAAGGCGCTGACCCTATTGGGGTGACGAAAATGCAGAAGTATATTAGCGAAAATGCAGGAATTCCTTGACTGTATTTCCGTTTCGGTATAAAATTTAAGCATGAACGTCCGAAACGGCAACGACGCCCTGTCTGGCCTGGATGAGGTGGACCAGGTGATCGTCGCCGCCCTGCGCCAGGATGGGCGCACTCCCTTTGCCCAGATCGCCGAACAGCTCAACGTTTCCCCAGGAATGATCCGCCTGCGCTATAACCGCCTGGTGGAATCGGGCTATCTCAAGGTGGTGGCGGTCACCCGCCCGCCCAACCAGGGCATGGCGACCATGGCGGTGATCGGTCTGAACGTGGATGGGGATAAGCTGATGGCGGCAGCGGAGAAGATCGCCGGGCTGGAGGAGGTGATTTACCTGGTGTTGGTCAGCGGGCGCTTCGACATCGTGCTGGAAGCGGTGTGCCGCGACCATTCCCACCTGCTGCAGTTCCTGACCGAAGAGCTGTATGCCATCGAAGGCGTGCGCGAGACCGAATCTTTCCTGCTGCTCAAAATTATCAAAGAAATTTACTATTAGCAGCCGGGCTGGCTGCACTGGACTCTTACATAGGAGGTCAGGATGAAAGTGCTGTTGGTTGGGGTTGGGGGTGTGGGGGAGATGATCGCGGTGACTGCAGCACCACGCCCGTTTGTGGAAAAGCTGGTGCTGGCTGATTTCAACTTTGAACGTGCAAAAGAAGTACAGGGGCGGCTGCCGGATGCTGGGCGTTTCCCGGTTGAGCAAATTGACGCCCGCGACCAGCGGCAGGTGATCGACCTGGCGCGGAAATACCAGGTTGATCTGGTGATGAATGCCTGCGACCCATCGGTCAACGAGGCGCTGTTTGATGCGGCCTTCGACTACGGCTGCACCTACATGGATATGGCGATGACCCTGGCGGTGCACCACCCGACGGACCCATACCACCAGGCGCACATCAAGTTGGGGGACTACCAGTTTGAGCGCCATGAGCAGTGGCTGAAGAAAGGCCAGCTTGCCGTGCTGGGGCTGGGGATCGACCCCGGGGCGTCGGACATCTTTGCCCGCTATGCCCAGGACCACCTGTTCGATGAGATTGAGGAAGTGGGGGTGCGCGACTGCGCCAACCTGGAGGTGGAGGGCTACGACTTTGCCCCGGGTTTCTCGGTGTGGACCACGATTGACGAATGCCTGAACCCGCCGGTGGTGTGGGAGGCGGAGCGCGGCTGGTACACCACGCAGCCCTTCTCCGAGGCGGAGAAATTCCCCTTCCCGGAGGGCATCGGGCTGCAGGAAGTGGTTAACGTGGAGCATGAGGAGGTGATGCTGATCCCGCGCTGGATCCGCTGCAAGAAGGTGACCTTCAAGTACGGGCTGGGAGATAAGTTCATCAACGTGCTCAAGACGCTGCATATGCTGGGGCTGGACAACAAGCATCCCATCCCGGTCAAAGGGGTGCAGGTGGCGCCGCGGGATGTGGTGGTGGCGTGCCTGCCCGACCCGGCGCACCTGGGCGACCGGATGAAGGGCAAGACCTGCGTGGGTACCTGGGTGAAGGGCATCCGGGACGGGCAGCCCAGGGAGGTCTATGTCTACCAGTCCTCGGATAACGAGGAGTGCATGCAGCGCTTTGGCTGCCAGGCGGTGGTGGCGCAGACCGGTTTCAACCCGGTGATCGGCTGGGAGCTGCTGGAAAACGGGAGCTGGAAAGGCGCAGGGGTTTTAGGGCCAGAGGCCTTTGACCCGCTGCCGTTCCTGGCGAGGATGGCGGATTACGGTTTCCCCTGGAACCAGGTGGAGCTGGATCCCGGGTCGCATACGCTTATCCGAGATTGATCAGAAAGTGTAGGGGTCGACTTTGTTGAAATCTACGAAAACATCCAGTGAGGCGGACCTGGTGCTGCGCAATGGGCTGATCTACACCGTAGATGGACTGCGCAGCCGCGGGGAAGCCCTGGCGATAAAGGGTGATACGATTGTATATATAGACGAAGAGACCGGGATCGAGGCGTGGATCAGCAGCCATACCCGGGTGCTCGATCTGCAAGGTGGGATGGTTCTGCCGGGATTTGTCGATTCCCACTGCCACCCGTCCGCCGGCACGATCCAGCTCTATGAAGTCTCGCTGGTGGGGATAAAGGAGGTTGCGGCATACCTGAAGACCATGCGGGACTTCCTGGAGAAACGACCGGGGTTGAAGGTTCTGCGCGGCATGGGCTGGATCAACGGTTTGTTCCCGCCAGGCGGGCCGCGCAAGGAGCTGCTGGACCAGGTTGCGCCGCATATCCCGGCGCTGGTGCGCTCGGAGGATGGGCACAGTCTGTGGCTCAATTCGCGGGCAATGGAGCAGGCAGGCATCACGCGCCAGACCCCAGAGGTGCCCGGTGGGGTGATCGAGCGCCAGGCAGACGGCAGTCCCTCGGGGGTGCTGCGTGAAAAAGCGATGGAGCTGGCGGCGCAGGTGGCGCCGGGATACGCCCTGCGGCAGCATATTGAGGGGATGCGCTTTTTCCAGGAGCAAGCGCACGCCCTGGGGATCACCACGGTCTTTGAGGCGGGGATGTTGGAGTGGCGAACGGCGCTGCAGGCGCGCCAGGCGATGGCTGCCTCGGGAGACCTGAAGCTGCGCTGCCGGCTGGCGCTGGAGGTTCCGTCAGACGCTGACCCGGTAATGAAGGCAGCCGAAATTGCCGACCTGCGCAGTATGCTGAAAAACGACCTGCTGAAGCTGAATACAGCCAAGCTCTTCATGGATGGGGTGATCGAGGGAACCACTGCCTACCTGGAGGAGCCTTACCTGGGGATGGGCGGCAGCCAGGGCAAGCGGCTGTGGGAGCCGCTAAAGTTCCACCGCGCCTGCCAGGTGTTGGACCAGGCCGGGCTGCAAATCCACGTGCACTCCGTGGGCGACGCCGCCACCCACCTGGCGCTGGACGGCCTGGGGCATGCCCGGCAGGCTAATGGTTTCCGCGACAGCCGGCACGCCCTGACCCACCTGCAGCAGGTCAGGCCGGAGGATATCCGGCGCTTTGGAGAGCTGGGGGTGGTGGCTGTGCCGCAGCCCTACTGGTTCGTGGTGGATGAGAACTACCAACAGGCGCTGGAACTGCTGGGCGAGAGGCGTGCCAGGCGCCAATATCCCATGCGCAGCTTTTTTAACGCCGGGGTATGTGTTGCCAGCGCCAGTGATTACCCGGTGGTGATCCCGCCGGACCCGCTGGTGGCGATCCATCACGGCGTGATGCGCTGCCTGCAGGGCATGGAGCAGGTACCAGGGGGCGTGCTGTGGCCGGAAGAGCGGGTGAGCGTGGAGCAGATGATCTACAGCTTCACCCGCTGCGGGGCGTATGCCAACTTCCTGGAAGGGGAGATTGGCACACTGGAACCAGGGAAAAAGGCGGACATCGTGGTGCTGGACCGGGACCTGCTGAGTATACCGCCGCAGGAGATCCCGGAAGTAAAGGTGAGGCTGACCATCTTCAACGGTGAGGAGGTGTATCGCAGCCCTGCATATGAAGGTTAGACTTCCGATGTTTATAAAAGTCCGGAAGTGTGAAGAGAGAGAAAACCACGAAGGCGCGAAGGACAAATAGATTTTTTATAAGCTTTCGATAAATTGAAAAGAAAGGATGAGGAAATGAACATCCCGTTTGAGAAAAGCAAGGCGCTGCAGAAGCGGGCGCAGCAGATCGTCCCGCTGGGGGTCAATTCGAACTTCCGTTACTGGGGGGAAGGGATCACCCCCTACATGAGCCGGGCCAAGGGCGGCTACCTGTGGGATGTGGACGGCAACCGCTATATTGACTACCGGCTGGCATTCGGGCCGATCATCCTGGGGCACGCCTACGGGGCGGTGAACGA
>CAIQIV010000441.1 GCA_903871905.1 uncultured Chloroflexota bacterium
AAGAAGCAGCGACAAACTCGAGGACGGTGGTCAATGATTTTTCGATTACCGTGTGTACCGTCAATGGATCGGGCAGCCAGACGTCAAACCTGACTATATTGCGGGCGTTGTTCAAGATGGGCATCCCGGTCTCCGGGAAAAACCTGTTCCCCTCCAACATCCAGGGTTTGCCCACGTTTTACACCATCCGGGTAAACAAGGACGGCTTCATTGCCCGGCGGGATGAGCACGAGATTGTGGTGGCGATGAACCCGGCAACCTTTGCCAATGACCTGCGTGCCGTGGCCCCCGGAGGGATCTTTCTTTATGCCGATGATATCAAGCTGGCGGTTAACCGCAGCGATATCACCGCCTTCCCCATGCCAGTGAAGACCCTGGTGCGCGAATCGGGCGCACCCTCCAACCTGCGGGATTATGTGGCGAACATGGTCTACGTGGGCATCCTGGCCAATGTGCTGGGCATCCACATGGAAAAAATCCGGCAGGCGCTGGAGTTTCACTTTAAAGGCAAGGAGAAGGCGGTGCAGCTGAATTTCGGCATCGTCCAGGCGGCTTTCGAGTGGGCTGAGGGGAACCTGGAAAAGCAGGATATTTACCGGGTGGAGCCGCTGGATAAAACCTCTGGTTACATCATGGCAGATGGCAACACGGCAGCGGCGCTGGGGTCGGTCTTTGGCGGCGTGCAGTTCGCCGCCTGGTATCCGATCACCCCGGCCTCATCGCTGGCGGAGGAACTCAACGAGTACCTGCCCAAGCTGCGCAGGGACCCTCAGGAGCCGGGCAAGAACACTTTTGCAGTAATTCAGGCGGAGGACGAGATTGCCGCAGTGGGTATGGCGATCGGCGCCGGGTATTCCGGCCTGCGCTCCATGACTTCCACCTCGGGTCCTGGGCTCAGCCTGATGACCGAATATGTGGGATTGGCTTATTTTGCTGAAATCCCGGTGGTAATCTGGGACGTGCAGCGCGTGGGACCGTCCACCGGGCTGCCAACCCGCACCGCACAGGGTGACCTTTCCTTTGTCTATTTCATCGGTCATGGGGACACGCAGCAGATTATCCTGCTGCCGGGGTCTGTGAACGAGTGCTTTGAGTTTGGCTGGAAGGCGTTTGACCTGGCAGAACATTTCCAGATGCCGGTTTTTGCGCTTACCGACCTGGACTTTGGCATGAACCAGTGGATGACTGAGCCATTTGCCTATCCCGACCGCCCACTTGACCGGGGGAAGATCCTGTGGGAAGAGGATCTGGAAAGGCTGCAAAACACCTGGATGCGCTACCAGGATGTGGATGGAGACGGAATTGCCTATCGCACCGTGCCCGGCAACCGCCACCCCTCGGCGGCCTACTTTGCCCGTGGGACGGGGCATGACGCCAATGCGAAATACTCGGAGGACAACCAGGTGTGGCATGACCTGCTGGAGCGCTTGAAGAACAAATACGCAGGCGCCAGCGAGATGGTCCCGGCTCCGGTCATCGAGCGCATGGAGGGCGCTGAGATCGGCATCATCGGATACGGCTCCACCGAGCCGGCTATCCAGGAAGCCCGCCACCAGCTGGCAGAGCTGGGTATTCCCACTGATTTCATGCGCCTGCGCGCTATCCCTTTCTCGCAGCAGGTGACCGATTTTATCCAGCAGCACCCGCGCAATTACGTGGTGGAGCAGAACCGGGACGGGCAAATGCACCAGATCCTGACCATTAATATTTCCGGATGCCCGGGCCGATTGCGCTCGTATGCGTATACAGACGGCCTGCCGATGACGGCACGGCAGATCCGCGAAGCCATTTTAGCCCAGGAGGCAGAGTAACCATGAGCGCTCAAACCCCTTCAATCCCTATCCGCCAGGTGAACATGGCGGGCCTGACCAAGAATGATTACCGCGGCGCGGTCAGCACGCTGTGCCAGGGCTGCGGTCACAACTCCATTGCCAGCCAGATCATCTCTGCCTGCTACGACCTGGACATTATTCCTGAGGACCTGGTGAAATTCTCGGGCATCGGCTGCTCCAGCAAGAGCCCGACCTATTTTCTCAACCGCTCCTTTGGTTTTAACGGGCTGCACGGCAGGATGCCGTCCATCGCTACCGGGGCTCTGTTCGGCGATTACACCCTGCGCGGCATCGGTGTCAGCGGCGACGGCGACACAGCCAGCATTGGCATGGGACAGTTCAAGCACGTGATCCGCCGCAATCTGTCGCTGGTGTATATCATCGAAAACAACGGTGTCTACGGCCTGACCAAGGGCCAGTTTTCAGCCACTGCCGAGCAGGGACTGACGCTGAAAGGCCAGGGCACCAACCCGTATATGCCGGTGGATATCGCCTGGGAGGCGCTGGTGGGGAATGCCACCTTTGTTGCCCGCTCGTTCGCTGGCGACCCCAAGCAGGTCAAGGAGCTGATCAAGGCCGCCCTCAGTCACAACGGGATCGCAGTGCTGGATATCATCAGCCCCTGCGTCACCTTCAACAACCAGGATACGGCGGTACACTCCTATGCCTGGGGGAAGGAACACGAGGTGGCCCTGCACGAACTGTCCTTTGTTCCACCTGCAGACGAGATCATGGTGGACTATGATGAGGGTCAAGCGACCGAGGTCACCATGCACGATGGCTCTAAGGTAGTGCTGAAGAAGCTGGAACGGGATTACGACCCAACTGACCGGGCTTCAGCCATGCGCCTGCTTGAGGAGGCGAATGCCAAACAGTGGCTGCTTACAGGCCTGATCTACGTGGTGCCTTGCTGCCAGCCATCCATGTATGAGGTATACAACCTGCCCAAAACCCCTCTCAACCGCCTGACGCCGGACCGCCTGCGCCCGCCGCAAGAGATGCTGGACAAGGTGAATTCCTGGATGTTCTAAGCCTGCGTCTTCAGACCAGTCAGGGCGGCCGGCCCAGCCGCCCTGACTTTGATTCAGGTGGTTCATGGTATAATCTCTGGCGAGTTTTTTTCGGCGCGGGATGGAGCATACCCCCAATCATGAAGTCCGCATTGCAAAGGAGCCGCTTTGAGGTTTAACCCGATCAACTGGCTGCTGGGTTTCTTTTCGCTTGACATTGGCATTGACCTGGGAACTGCCAATACCCTGGTGTTTGTCCGGGGTAGGGGGATTACCATCAATGAGCCCTCCTGGGTCGCTATTGACAAGCGCTCCCGGCAGCCGCTAGCCATCGGCTCGGAGGCCAAAGAGATGGTCGGGCGTACACCGGCAAACGTGGTGGCGGTGCGCCCGCTGCGAGATGGGGTGATCTCGGAGTTTGAGATTACCCAGGCGATGCTGGAGTATTTTATTGGCAAGGCTCATGAGCAGAGCATTGTCCCGGTGCCGCGGCCGCGGGTGGTGGTTGGCATCCCCTCGGGGGTCACCGAGGTGGAAAAGCGTGCCGTGTATGATGCGGCGATGTCGGCGGGATCGCGCGAAGTGGGCCTGATCGAAGAACCGGTGGCGGCAGCCCTGGGTGCGGGCCTGCCGGTGTCTGAGGTGCGGGGCAGTATGATCGTGGATATCGGGGGCGGTACCTCTGAGGTGGCGGTGATGTCGATGGGCGGCATCGTGGTATCCCGCTCGCTGCGTGTGGCTGGGGACGAGATGGACCAGGATATCATGCAGTTTATGCGTAATAAGTATAACCTGCTAATTGGCGAGCGCATGGCCGAGCAGGCCAAGATCGGCATTGGCTCGGCTTACCACCTGCAGGAAGAAAAGACGATGCACGTGCGCGGACGCAACCTGATCACCGGTCTGCCAGAAGGGGTGGAGGTCTCCTCGGTCGAAATTCGTGAGGCGATCTCAGGGTCGGTGCAGACCATTGTGGATACGATCAAGGATGCGCTGGATGAGGCCCCTCCGGAAATTATTGCCGACCTGATGGACATGGGCATCTGCCTGGCGGGCGGCGGCGCCCAGCTGCAGATGCTGGACAAACGGCTGATGGATGAGCTGCGGGTGCGGGTATGGGTTGCAGAGGACCCAATGAGCTGCGTGGCGCGCGGCGCAGGAATGATTTTAGAGAATTATGATGCCTTGCGGCGCTTACTGGTTGGCCTGGAGCGTGGCAGCACGAAGCACTAAGGGAAAATGAAGAATTCACCGGCTCGCTCACTGCAAACGGTCGTCTTGACCTTGCTGGTGGTGGGTTTGATCGTATTGGGCCTGGGAGGGTATCTCACGCCGCTGTCGCGAATTATCCTGTCGCCTTTCCTGATGGCGCAGACCTGGCTCTCCTCGCATTACCAGGCGCTGCAGTTAGCCCTTTCGGCTCCCCAGGACATGGCGCGCCTGCGGCAGCGCAATCTGGAGCTGGAGGCGGAAGTCTCCCGTCTGCAGACGGATATCATAGAGCTTAAACAGCAGATTGCCGAAACGCGCATCCTATCGGCGTTGGTGGATTTTGCCCGCGCTCATCCTGAAAACCGCTACCTGGGGGCCGCGGTGATCGGTCGCGACCCCAGCCCCTTCTTGCAGTACGTGATTATCAACCGCGGCTCGGATGACGGGCTGCGGCGGGGAATGCCAGTGGTCAGCTCAAAAGGCCTGGTAGGGCGGGTAGCAGCGGTCACCGCCAATGCCGCCAGGGTGCAGCTGATCACGGATGACGGCTCCACGGTCAACGTGCGCCTGGAGCCGTCCGGATCCCAGGCGATGCTGGTTGGTTCACTGGGACAGGTGGCTCTTGAAATGATCCCTCAAACGACCGTGGTGCAAATTGGCGACCTGGTGTTGACCTCAGGCCTGGGCGGCGGCTACCCGGCAAACATCCTGATCGGGCAGATTGCCAGCGTGCGCAAGCAGGAAAACCAGCTCTTCCAGGATGCAGCCATCCAGCCGGTAGTGGATTTCTCCAACCTGGAGATTGTGTTGGTGATTACCAATTTCCAACCGGTTGACCTCTCTCCATTGATGATTACGCCGACACCTGGTGGCCAATAACAACTGGTGCATGGCAATAATCCTGGCAGTACCCATTCTCACCATGCTGGTGATTTTGCAGACAGCCGTGGTCAGTCGCATCCCGCTGCTGCACGGCACGCCAGACCTGGTCCTGGTAGCAGTCATTGCCTGGGCGATGCAAAAGCGCGTGCAGACTGCATGGCATTGGGGTATAATGGGTGGGTTAATCTTGAGTTTTGTCTCCGGGCTGCCGATGGGTGTCCCATTGGTCAGCTGTCTGGCGGCGGTAGGTATCTCACTGCTGCTGCGCCAGCGGGTCTGGCAGTACCCGATTCTGGCTGTATGGATTGCGACGTTTATTGGTACACTGGTTTCACATGGCCTGGCGCTGGCTGCCCTGCGCCTGTCCGGGAATTCGATTTCGGTGATTACGGCGTTTAACCTGATAACATTACCCAGCCTGTTATTGAACCTGGTCATTGCTTTGCCATTTTATCAACTCCTGGGTGACCTGGCAAATTGGCTGTATCCTGAAGAGATAGAAGTATGAATGGTAGTTCAAGTCTCCACAACCAGATCCAACCCTGGCGCATTCTGGCCTTTGTTGTGGTTAGCGGGGTGGTGTTTTTGGTATTTATTGGACGTTTGTTCTCGCTGCAGATCCTGGAGAACGAGGATTGGGTAGCAAAGGCGGAAGAAAACAGCACCAAAGAAATTAATAGCCCTGCCCTGCGTGGGGTGATCTATGATCGCAACAATTCGGTGTTGGCGCGTAATGTTGCTGCTTACAACGTGGTCATCACCGCCTCCAAGCTCCCGGATGATCCTGGGGCCGTGCAGGAGATTTTCCGGCAGCTCTCGGCGCTGATCCAGGTTCCGGTCAACCAGGGAGAAATCAACGAACAGACCCCCTATGTGCCGTGCATCTCCGATCATGGTATTGCCCAGATTGCTGAATATGGCTCTTCT
>CAIQIV010000442.1 GCA_903871905.1 uncultured Chloroflexota bacterium
TCGAATCCATCGCTGCTCCACCCACGGGGACTGACCAGGTCCTGCAGGCTGGAACGCTCGCATTGAACAAGATCGCCAGCCAGGGAGAAGCGGTAGACCAGGACCCAGACGAGGCGATTGGGCTGGAGGCGATCGTCCAGCTTTATGGCCGTCCGGCGCTTTTGGTTGAAAATCATGTCTTCGAGCCTGCGCCTCCGGGCTGGGAGATCCTGGAAGAAAAGCGGGCTGCCATCGAAACCAACATGCTTTCAGTCGGGCGGATCGAGGTTGCCGGGCACCCGCGTTTGTCGTGGATCGGAACCGGTTTCCTGGTAGCTGAACAGGTGATCATGACCAACCGCCATGTGGCGCTGGAATTCTGCGAGCAGACCCCACGCAAACACTGGCGCATACGCCCGGATATGCTGGTAGACATCGATTTTAATGAAGAAAAAGGAGCCGGCAACGGAACAGATAACGCGCTGGAATATAACCTGACTGGCGTGGTGGGCATCCACGAAGAATATGACCTGGCGCTGCTGCGTGTTGCAGCTCATTCTCGCTCCGGGCAGGATCTCCCGCCGGTGCTTGGACTGTCCGCCGAGCCCCCCAGCAGCGGCGCCGGGCATAAGATCTACGTCGTCGGCTACCCCGCCCTGGACAGCCGTAACAACCTGGGAGTCATGCAGCGCATTTTTAACAATATCTACAACGTCAAGCGCCTGCAGCCCGGCGAGATCACCACCATCCTGGACACCAAGAATTGGTTCCTCCACGACTGCTCAACCCTGGGCGGAAACTCAGGATCCTGCGTGATCGACCTGGAAACCAACCTGGTTATTGGGCTGCACTTTGGCGGCGCTTACCTGAAGGAAAATACCGCCATATCCCTGTGGCGGCTGCAGGACGATCCGTTGATCCAGAAAGCGAATATAAGGTATACATGAAATGATCCGCTGTTGCATCGATCGTGTGGTCAGTATCCAGTCTGGCGCCTTGCTCCGAGGCGCAGTCCAGCCCGAATCGCCCAGCCATGCAGTCACCCCGGCACCCATCAAGCTGGCATTGGAAAAAGGAAAGCTGTGGAAACCGGGAACCAGGCTGCGCCTGCGTTTCCTGGATGGCAAAGAAAAAGTCAAAGCCCGGGTGCGCCAGTACGCCCTGGAATGGACAAAGTATGCCAACCTGGAGTTTGATTTTACCGATGATCCTGAGGCCGAGATCCGCATTTCCTTTATCGCCGACCCCAGCTCATGGTCTTATATCGGTACAGATGCCCTGACCATCGCTCAAGATGCGCCGACGGTCAATTTCGGCTGGCTTACAGAAAACACCCCCGAGGAAGAATATGCCCGGGTGGTGATCCACGAGATCGGTCACACCCTGGGCTGCATTCACGAACATCAAAACCCGACCAGCGGCATCCCCTGGAATAAGCCTGCCGTCTACCGCTTCTACAGCGGCCCGCCTAATTTCTGGTCACTGCAGCAGGTAGACCGCAATATCCTGCAGAAATACAGCCAGGATCAAACCCAATTCACCGAGTTTGACCGCCAGTCCATCATGCTCTACCCCGTCCCCCGCGAGCTGACCATCGGCGGCTATGAGGTCGGCTGGAACCGATCCCTTTCGATCACCGACCGGGGGTTCATCGCAGCCTGCTATCCACTGCAAGATGGGCCGATCAAGGACCTGGAGATCGATGGGACGACACTCCAGGTAGAGCGCCGTCCGGACCAGCCCTATGACGTCTTCCGCTTCCTGGTTGAGAAGCAGGATACCTACACCATCCAGACAGAAGGCTACCTGGATACGTACATGACCCTGCTAACCCCAAACAGCAAAGCGCTGCCCCTGGCAGAGGATGATGACAGCGGCCCAGGCTTGAACCCCCGTATCAGCAAAGACCTGGAGCCAGGCGCCTATTACCTGCGCATCCGGCATTACCGCATGGGCGAAGGCGGCCGCTATGGCATTTCGGTGCGCAGCAGCTCACCCGGCGGCTGATAGGACAGCATGAATACTGCTGAAATTGCCTCTGGGCAGCTGAAAAAGTGGACGCTGGTGAACAAGCTGGGCGAGGGGGATGCAGGAGAAGTCCACCTGGTCGAATCCCTGCTGGAGAAGAGTCCGGCCATTCTCAAGCGCCCCCATCGCAGTGCTTTTACAAGCGACGTGATGCGGCAGGCTGCCCAGATCGAAAGCGAGGGCAAGATCTTGCGCGCCCTGGCGCATTTTACGGTACATGGCCTCGATT
Organism: uncultured Chloroflexota bacterium; assembly: GCA_903871905.1. Taxonomy (GTDB): domain Bacteria; phylum Chloroflexota; class Anaerolineae; order Anaerolineales; family UBA4823; genus CAIQIV01. The sequence goes on from CAIQIV010000442.1 coordinate 2,237, forward strand.
ACCGCCTCTCTCTTCCCGACATGGTGGATCAAAGCCAGCCTGGCACGGAGTTCAGCGAGCGCTTTTTTATTGTTATCACCCGCGCCAGCGGTTTTGATCTGAATTACCTGTCTCGCGTGGTGCGCTTCAGGCAAGTGGACCAGCAGGAGGCGCCTGACCAGACTGCGCCTGGTGGGTGGAACGCTGGCAGCCTGGCAAACGATGAGCGGCTGCTGCTGGAGGCGATTGCCCGCTCCGGGCAGGTCCCTGAACTGCTCCTGCTGCGTGCACTGGATGGCATGATCAACCTTTTTGAACGCCTGCACTCCAACCGCATCAACCAGGATGGCCTGGAAGCGGCAGGTGTGCTGTGGAATGATGTCAAACCCGGTCACCTGTTCTGGGATGCGCGCCGCGCCAGTTTCACCATCATCGATTGGGGCAACAGCCAGTTCCTGGAAGAGGATGGCGCCACCAGGGATCGCCGTTTTTCGCGTAATGAAGATTACTCGCAGTTTCTGCAGGAAATGGGCCGCTATCTGGTAGAAAATGCCCCTGACCTTCACGCCCGGTTAGCCTGGCCCGCCAGTGTTCTGCCTGGCCTGGCTTACACCGAGGGCGTCAAGAAGCTGAAGGACCGCCTCAGCACCCAGCTCCAGGAACAGACCGGACAGCTCAGAGCCTTTCGCCAGGCGGAAGCTGATCTGCTGCAAACCACCACACCCGACCTGGACCACCTGCAGCGCCTGGAAGAACTGCAGACGCACATCATGCGGTTCGGGGAGCTGCCGGATTACTACGGCCTGCGCCAGTTTAGCATGCGCCTGGCTGGCGCCCTGCTGGCCGACGACAGGCTGCAAGACTTCAAGGCATTCTGCAAGCAGGCTGCTTCCATCCCCGCGGCCGCGCCGGAGAAGTGGGTGCTGCTACTGCGGGCACTGGAATTAATCGATGCCCAGCCGCAGGCAGATCTGTCCCACGACGAGACGCTCGAAGCGCTCCAGGCTGGTGCAAGCGATGATTGGGGCGCCTTCATCTGGCGTCTCCTGGCGGCCACCGAACATGCCAGGGTCAGCGATGGCGCGCAGCCCTGGTGGGATGAGGTGATCCAGAGCGCCCGGCGCATGCAGATGGGCGTTGAACCGGATACCCAAACACCCCTGGTGGTCGCCAACCGGGTGCTGCTCACAGTGCAGGCGGCCTGCCAGAAGCTGGCAGACATGAATGGCGGTGCTGCCAGCCGCGGCGGGGCAGATATTGACCCGGCCAGCATGGGGGGCAGCCTCACCAGCCAGATCGAGGCCTGCTCACATCTGGCGTCCCAGCTGCGAGAAGAGGTGATCAAGAAATGGCGCCAGACCGAGCCCGATCCCCCCTTTGCTGGAGTGGATTATGCTGAGGTTGACCACGTTGCCGAGTCCCTGGCAGTTCTGCTGCCTGGCGCCAACCAGGCGCTGCAGGCCGCCCTGGAACAGCCGCGCGCACAGGCGCGCATCGTGATAGATGCCTGGGCGCGGCGGGATTTTGACGCCGCCCGCCTGGGCCTGCGCGGCATCCTGCTGTGGGACCCTGACCGGCGCCGCCTGCTGACCGCCGACCGCATGATCCTGTCCGCGCCATACTGGTTGGACCAGCTTTCCCTGGGCCCACACCCGGGACAGGATATCAGCGACTTTGTCACCCAGCTTGAGCTGGATGGGCGTGAAATCCGCAACCTGGTTGGGCCAGCGCCCTGGCTGGATAATGCGCTGGAGGCGCTGATGCGCCTGCGCCGTGGGGCTTATCCATCCGACCTGCTGATCGAGCGGCCAGAACTGGCCAATGACCTGCCCTGGCTGAACCACTTTCGCTCCCGCCCTTCTGCCACCACCCGGCCGCGCCCGGTCAACCTGGAGCGCACCCCATCTGCCCATCCGGAGCCCATCCTGCGCGGCATCCGCCAGGTGCGCTTTGGCGCTGACCAGGAGGTTCTGCTGGCCGAGCCGCTGGACACCTGGGCGCCGGAGGCTCGCGGCTCATCGGCCCGCGTCTTCCTGGGTTTCCTGCGCAGCGAAAGCGGGCACCTGCGCCAGGCAGCGGTCAAGATCATGCGCGGCGATCGGCCTGATTACGCCCTACCGCTGTTCATGGAAGAGACGCGCATCCTCACCCTGATGAGAGATGTGCCTGGCATTTCGCCTCTCCTGGAAAGCGGCTATATCCGGCCTGATGCGCCTCTCAAGCTGCCCAGCGATGACCGCCACACCGATCTGCGCAGCCTGCGCGGAGAAATCCAGCGTTTTGGCGTAAATGAAACCCGCAAGTTCTTTGTCTCCTTGCAGGCCCGCGTCCAGGAGGGCTGGCTGCCTTACCTGGCCCTCGAGCGGCGCAGCCCCGAGGAGAACCTGATGGCCTTATGCGACGCAGGGCACACCGGCGGCAGATTCCTTCCCGTGGAGGAGGCGCTGCGCATGGCCATCCAGATCTGCGAGATCCTGGAGATCGCCCACAAGCGGAATATTGTCTACCGCGATCACAAGATTCTGCATTATTATTGGCTGGAAGATTACAACGGTATCTTTGTCATTGATTGGAACGTGGCGCGCTTCCACCCCAAGGGATTGGCTGACGAAGAAACACAGTTTGACCTGGTTCAGTTTGGAGCGCGCGCTTTGCACCACATCCTGACCGGGCGCACCGCACCCGGCGCCCTGCCGTTGGGTCCTACCCGTCCGGAGGAAATTGAACAGGCCTCGCACACCTATAACGTGCAGTGGACTTATGACGACCAACGGCTCCCGTATGAGCTGCGCCTGGTGATTGAACGAACCCTGGTCGGCGACTATACCCAGGCCGCCGAGCTGAAGGCAGATTTGATCGCCTGTTTGGCCGGCTTATATGGAGGGCCTGAATAAGTGCCTGGCAGATTCGGGGAAAACCTGGGAAGCTGCTTGCGGTGGATAAGGACGCCTGGTGCATGGACAACCAGGTATCGCCTACTGGAGTAAATGAAACATGGCAAAAATCGACACCATTGAAAACGAGGTCAATTACCTGCTCAGCCAATCGCAGCCCCCGCTCACCGAGCTGCGCAAGGTGAGCCTGGAGATTGAAGACTATATTAATTCAAGCGACTACCAGCGTCTGGACGTGGACAGCCGCAGTCGGCTGCAGAATATTCGGCGCGACTTGAAATCGCGCATCCGCCAGACGGAAGACGGCGCCCGCCAGGGAGGTGAAAAGGGTGGACTGCCTGGCGCCAGCGGAACCAGCCCGGCGAGTCGCGCTCCGCTCCCCGGAGCAGCCTGGAATGAGCCGCGCGGCCACAACCCCAATGCAGAGAATGCCATGGAAGAAGCAGAGCGGCTGTTCTATGGAGGGCGCTATGCCGAGTCAATCAAACTATTTGACCGTGTCCTGGCGATCGAGCCAACCTGGGAGCGCGCCAAGCAGCACCGGGCAGAATCGGAGAACTACCTTCGCACCGGGTATATCCCCACCGTGGCCCTGCCGGCCGAAGCGGCGTCGGCCTTTGGCAAGGCCCAATCTGCGGCCCGTGTCGGGCGCTACCAGGATGCCCTGGCCCTGCTGGCGCGTGCTCAATCCACCCTGCGCGAGCTGGGCATCCACCGCTGGCAGGAAGGCCAGGAGTTTGAGCAAAAGCTGCAGGAAAGCATTGATGCTGAAAATGTCTACACAGAAGGGATCAAGCTGTTTGACCAGGGCAAGCTGGATGAAGGCATCGATCGGGTGGAAACTGCCGCCCGCGCTACTGGCCTGCCAAAGTACAATGACAAAGCCCAATCCCTGCGCAAGACGCGCGACACAATGCGCCAGATCGCCGATGGCCTGAACAACCCAAACCTGGATGTCAAAACCCTGATCCAACTTAAAACCGACCTGGATATGTTGGGCAACGAGTTCCCCGCTAACCCGGCGGTGCAGAAGTTGCGCTCACGCCTGGAGGCAGCCGCCCCGCGCGCCGTGGGTCCGCTCAAGGAGCAGACCCGCGCCCTGAAAAACCAGGCGGACAAATCCCGCACCCTGGAAGGCGCCCTCAGCCTGGCCCGTCAGGCCCGCCAGCAGATCGACCTGATCCGCAGCCTGGAAGGCCCGGACGAGGCCATGGACCGCCTGCAGAGCGAGGTGGACAAGCAGCTGCGCGACCTGCAGCGAGCAGAAGAAGACCTGGACCAGGCACGCATGGCTTACGAAAGCAACCGCGCCTGGCCAGCCAGCGCCTGGAAGCTGAGCGCCGATGTGCGCCTGCGCTTCCCAAACGACCCGCTCGTAGTGGAATTCAGCCGTAATTTCGGTTCTTACCGCATGACTGTCGCTGCCCTGAAAGGATTGGCGATCCTCGCCATGCTGGCAGCATTTGGGCTCGCTGCTGTCTGGGTGAGCGGCCGGGTCAAGTCCTTTATGGTTTCCCTCACTCCAACGCCAACCCCCACCGCCACCGCCACTGCCAGCCTGACCCCTACCGTGACCAGCACCCCCACCCCTACGCAGACGCCCACCGCTACCCCCACACCGACCCTGACGCCTACCCCACTGGCCGGCGTTACCCTGCGCATGGTCTGGGCGCGCCAGGGCTGCTATGAGCAGTTTAACGGTATTGGGCGCATCCCGGAAGGCGGGGCGATTCGCTTCCTGCCCGCCGAACGGCGTTTCGATGATTTCAACCGCGAGTGCGTCCTGGTGGAATACACAGAAGACAAAAAATCCATCATCGGCTGGGTGCTGATGCAGGATATTGTCGGCCGCTGAGCCTGCCCTTTTTTACCCGGTAATCAAAGAGCGGTTTCCCAGCGAGCACAGGCTGGGAAACCGCTCCTGGTTTCTGTCTGAACTAAGAATTAATGAACCCTGGTGGTCAGGTTCAACCCGATTACCCCCAGGATGATCATAAGGATTGATATCACTTTAATCGGCGTCACCGGTTCCTTGAAAAACATAAACCCGACAATGGTGATAAACGCTGTTCCCAGGCCAGACCAGATGGCATAAACGATGCTGATATCCATGCGGCGCAGCACAATGGTCATAAAGGTAACCCCCAACCCATAACAGATAAACATGAAGATGATCGGTACCGTACGGGTGAAACCATGGGAGAGCTTCATGAAGACGGTACCCGAAGCCTCAAAAAAGATCGCCACAAACATTAAGATCCAGAATTTCCACATTGTAATTCTTATCGCTCCACACTCATTCTCTGGCGTACCACTTCAAATAAGATCGCTGCAGCTGCAGCCGCAGCATTCAATGATTCACTGCCTCCCGGCATGGGGATATGGATCGAGGACGGCCCCAATCCCTGGATCTCATCCCCAGCGCCGGCCGCTTCACCCCCAATAACCAGCGCCAGCGGCTGGCGCAGGTCCGCCTGGGTGTAGACAATTCCCTGGCGAGCCGCCGCCAGGTAGACAGAAAGCCGGTGCGCAGCCACCACACGCCGGATCTCCTCCCAGGATAACTCAAAGATTCTCAAATGAAAATGTGCGCCCATCCCAGAGCGCAGCACCTTGGGCGCATACGGGTCTACCGTCTCAGGCGGCAGCAGCACTGCGTCTACCCCTGCTGCTGCTGCAGTGCGCAGCACGCTGCCCAGGTTGCCGGGATCGCGCATCCCATCCAGGATCAGGGTAAAATCGAGCGCAGCCGGCTGCAAATATCGGGGGATGCGCACCACCGCCAATATGCCCTGGGGAGTTTGCGTCTCACACATGGCGCTCATCACATGCGCAGCAACTTCTTCAACCTGGACCCCCTGCGCCAGACAGTTCTGCACCAGCGCCTGCCCGCGCTCGCTGACCTCTGCGGTGTAGAACACCTGCTCAGCGGCTGGCTGTTCCCCGTGCTCATGCCATGCCTGGGCTTCCTCCACCAGGCGCACCCCTTCCACCACGCACAATCCAGCCTGGCGCCGCGCCCGGGGTTTTGCCTGCAGTTCGCGCACCCACTGCACCCTGGGGTTATGCACAGATGAAATCACACCTGCTGCGCGCCTTGGAAAACAGGTTGGAAGGCATCCAGTGTCGGTTGGTCAATCACCGTCAGGCGCACCAACCCGATCCCGGAAACGGGGTTGTCCCGAAAATATGCCAGGATGGCCTGCCAGATCACTCCGGCGGCTCGCTCCTTGGGAAAGCCAAAGATACCGGTGGAGATAGCCGGCAAGGCAATCGAGCTGAGCTTCAGCCGGTCAGCCAGGCGCAGCGAGCCCCTGACCGCCGCGGCCAGCTTGGCATCTTCATCCCCTTCACCCCACACCGGGCCTACGGCATGGATCACATAACGGCACGGCAGGCGGCCGGCGCCCGTGTAGGCCGGCTCCGCATGACTGACACGGCCATGCTGCTGCACCCAGGCATCACTCTCTTTCTGGATCTCCTGCCCGCCTTCACGCACGATTGCCCCCGCCAGGCCACCGCCGTGCGCCAGGTGGCTGTTTGCCGCGTTGACAATTGCATCCACCTCTTCTACCGTGATGGAGCCGCGCACCAGCTGGACAGTCTGCCCGCTGTTGAGGCTTATCTCCCTCAAGACGATATTACTCATGGTGGTTGACCTCACCCACTGCACAAATTTCCTGGAGCTAATCAACAATAAACAGCTTTGCCCCGGGACCGGTATGAGATCGGTGCGGCTCAGCCTGATCGGCTACCTGGTAGCTCATCCCGGGAAGCAAAGTGTAAGTCCGGCCATCCTGCAGTTCCGTCACCAGCTCCCCTTCAAGGATCAACAGCACGTGTCCCTTGCTGCACCAGTGATCCGCCATGTATCCCGGAGTGTATTCCACCATGCGCACCCGGATGTCTCCAAACTGCTGTGTATGCCACATCGCCATACCCGTCACCCCCGGGTGCTCAGTGACCGGCACCTGCGTCCAATCAACCACGGTAAAGGGGATATTTTTCATGTCCATAGCCATACTCCTCAAATTATCCACGAATTATAACGGTAAACAATGGATGCCCCCCGGCATTCTCTTACAAATCTCATATTTTTCTCTGATTTCATTCTGATACATTGAATTTATGATATGGGCAACATTGAAAACAATATCCTGTTAGTACTCGAACGACGAAGGCTGACTGATTAATTTGTAGATAAATTTTGGAGGTACAAGATGAACGCTATTTCTCGTTGGGATCCATTCCGTGAAATGCTGACCATGCGCAATGCCATGGACCGTCTCTTCCAGAGCGCAGCCAGTGAAAACTGGCCGGAAACCAGCATCTGGAGCCTGGCTCTGGATGTGGTGGAAGACGAAGACAATTACGTGGTCAAAGCTTCCCTGCCCGGCCTGAACCCAGATGACCTGGACATTACATTCAATAACGACGTCTTGACCATCAAGGCTGAGATTAAGGAAGAGAAGGAAGTGGAAGAAAAACGCTACCACCTGCGCGAGCGCCGCTTTGGCACCTTCATGCGCAGCCTGACCCTGCCCACCCATATCAACGGCGACGCCATCAGTGCCGCCTTTGACAGCGGGGTGCTGACCCTTACGCTGCCCAAGGCAGAGGAAGCCAAGCCCAAACGCATTGCAGTCACCTCTGGCGCCAGGGTGATTGAGGCCAAAACTAGCGATATCAAGACCAAGAACTAAATTGATGTCTCCCATCCCAGCCCCCCAATTTCTTGGGGGGCTTTTTTATCCCCCGTTCAGATCACCGATTTTCTAAGGAAATATTCTCCAGCAAAATGATAAAATCATTAACACACGATTAGAAAGGAGAAAGCTTAAATGGTGAGCAAACGGTATATCCTCTTACTGTGTTCCATCTTATGTGGCTTGTTCATTGCTCTGGCTGCGGGCTTTGCCTTTCGCCTGACCGGTGAGGCGGCGGTTTCAAGCCCGGCAGACCAGGCACCAAACGCCGATCGCTATGTCCTTCTTGCCTGGAATGACCTGGGGATGCACTGCTACAACCGGGATTTTCAAAACATCGGCGTGCTCCCGCCTTATAATACTCTTTGGGCGCAGGTGATCCGCGTCGGTGACCCACCAGAGATCATCACCAGCAACCTCCAGGTGACTTATGTCTTCACCGATAACACCGAGTCGGTGAGCAAGTCCAACTTCTGGACCTACGCCCAAAGCCTGTTTGGCCTGACCAACCCGCTTACCCCCAATATTGGGCTCACCGGGCGCGGCTTATCCGGAACCATGACCGTCCATAACGATCACTTCTCAGCCGAGGGTATCCCGCTGACCGAGTTCACCGATAGCAATCCTGGCACTGCCGAACCATACCAGTTAGCAACGATCATCGTCAGTTCCACCCTCAGTGGAGAACGATTGGCGGAGGCAGTCGTGGTATCCCCGGTGTCCACCGAAATGCACTGCGACACCTGCCACAATGACACAGGCGAGGCAACGGCAGGCAAAATCACCCCAACTGGAAAAACCGAAACCAATATCCTCACCCTGCATGATCAAGAAAACCTAGAAAAATACCCAGCCAACAAATCTGCCCCACTGATGAGCAGCCAACCGGTGCTGTGCGCCTCCTGCCACGCCTCCGCCGCCTTGGGGGCGCCTGGAGAGCCGGGCGTCCCGAACCTGTCCAAGGCCATGCATACCAAGCACAGCGAGGAGGACATCCCGCCCACCACCGCAGGTTGTTACAGCTGCCACCCGGGACCCAATACGCGCTGTTTGCGGGATGTCATGTCGCAAAAAGGCATGGGATGTGTTGACTGCCACGGTGACCTGGCGGTTGTGGCCCAAAACATCAGCCCCTGGCTAAACGAGCCGCGCTGCGACCACTGCCACGGCAAGCTGGTGCGCCAGGACCATGCCCTGTACCGCATGTCTTCCAGCCACGGTGGGGTGTACTGCGAGGGCTGCCATGACAGCACCCATGCCATCGCTCCCAGCAGCCAGCCACGGGATGGTCTCAAATTCATGGCGTTACAGGGTCAGCCCGGTCCTTTGAGAACCTGCACGGTGTGTCACGCCACCGATCCTGGCGTGACTTTCAATCATCAGCCAACCCTTTTCCTGCCCATGACCACGAACAAGCATTAGGCTTCCTCTGGTTATTTTCGCAGCATAAGACGATACAGCCAGCCGGGCCTTCGGCTGGCTGTTTTGTTTGTTCAGCAACCAGGACCCACCTCCGCTAAAGAAAGCCTTGGAGAATGTGGTAAAATGATCAAAATTCCTTGGCCTTCACAGAATGGATACAGTCGATCGATCGAACCGCCGGCAGATGCTGGCGCAAACTTTTTCTGCCCTAAAATACCGCAATTACCGTCTGTGGTTTTTCGGCCAGCTTACCTCGCTGGTCGGCACCTGGATGCAAAACACTGCCCAGGGGTACCTGATCTACACCTTGACCCAGTCTCCGGCTTACCTGGGGTACGTGGGGTTTGCGGCTGGGCTGCCCAGCTGGTTGTTCATGCTCTACGGCGGCGTGATCACCGATCGCATTTCACGGCGCACCCTGCTGATCATCACCCAGGCGGCGATGATGGTGCTGGCCTTCATCCAGGCGGCCCTGGTGGTTACCAACCTGGTGCAGCCCTGGCATATCATCATCCTGGCCTTCCTGTTGGGAATAGCCAATGCTTTCGACACGCCTGCCCGGCAAACGATTATTGTCGACCTGGTCGACCGGGAAGATCTGACCAACGCCATCGCCATGAACGCCACCATGTTCAACCTGGCGGTGGTGGTGGGACCCTCCGCGGCGGGCATGGCCTATGCTGCCCTGGGACCAGCCTGGTGTTTCTTCATTAATGGGTTATCTTTCATCGCCGTGATAGTCGGGCTGCTGCTAATGCACATCGAGACCAAACCGCGTCCGCCCCGCAAACAATCCACCCTGCAAGAGCTGCTGGATGGCTTCCGTTATGTTAAGACGGACCAGATTGTCCAAACCTTGATTGTCAATATCGGGGTCTTGAGCCTCTTTGGCATGAGCATGATGACCCTGCTGCCCGCCTGGTCAGTGGAAGTACTGCATGGAGACGTCACCACCAACGGGCTGTTGGTCTCTGCCCGCGGCGTGGGAGCCCTCGCCGGGGCTTTAATGATCGCCGCCATAGGTCATCGCAACATCAAGGGCAAGATCTGGCTGGCCGGCAGCTTCCTGATGCCTGTGATGATGGGCCTGTTTGCCCTGGCGCACTGGCTGCCCCTTTCCCTGCTGCTGATGACCGGGCTGGGGTGGAGCTTCATGGTCCAGGCCAACACCTCCAATGCCATGATCCAGACCCGCGTGGACGACCAGCTGCGCGGCCGAGTGCTCAGCATTTATTCCCTGGTCTTCTTTGGAGCATTCCCGGTGGGATCTCTACTGGTTGGTGAGCTAGCCCTGCGTCTGGGCGAGGTGGGAACCATCTTTTTCTACTCCCTGGTGTTGATTGCCGCCGCACTCCTGGTCTTCTGGCGGCGCCCAGAGATCCGGGAATTACCATGAGCACCCTTGAGCCTCTGGTCCTGGTGCGCCATGCCGAAGCGGAACACCACCTGCTGGCCATTACTGGCGGCTGGACCAATTCCTACCTGACCGAGCGCGGCATCCACCAGGCGCAGCTGGCTGCCGACCGCCTCAAGCACGAGCTGGCTGACATCCCGGTGAGCCTGGGGTGCAGCAGCCTGACCCGCGCCCAGCATACGGCGCAGATCATTGGTCGGACCCTGGGCCTCGACCCAGTCCCTCATCACGGCCTCTCCGATCTGAATAACGGCATCGCCGCCGGCAAAACCCACCAGGAAGCCAGGATCCTGGCCAACAAGCGCTACGAGCCGTACCTGGACTGGCATCCATATCCAGAGGCCGAGAGCTGGCGCCAGTTCTTCCAGCGCGTGGTGCAGTTTATCGAACCATATTGCGCCCAATCCCGGCAGCCATCCATCCTGGTCAGCCATTCGGCTGTGATCCACGTGATCATTGCCTGGTGGCTCGGCCTGGAAGTTGAATCACGCACTTTCTTCAACATCGCCCCCGCCAGCCTGACGGTATTGACCGTGAACCGCTGGGGTGAGCGCACCCTGGAGCGCTTGAATGACACAGCGCACCTGTACGCCATGGGGCTGGTTGACCCTATCCAACTTTCTGTAAACCAGGCAGGTTAAAATGGAATTTGACACAGTGATCCAGGATGGACAGGTCATCGACGGCAGCGGGCGCCCGCGCTTCCGGGCCGATATTGGACTGCAAGACGGGAAAATCGCGGCAGTAGCCAGCGGTGAGCGCCTGTCCGCCAGGCGCGCCATCGATGCAAATGGGCTGGTAGTGGCCCCAGGATTCATCGATGTCCATTCTCACGCCGAGTGGATCCTGCCTCTATCCGACCATGCCTCGATCCTGGCTCCCCTGGTTCTGCAGGGGATCACAACCGTGATTAGCGGAAACTGTGGTTTCTCTCCTGCCCCGGTGACCGAATCTTCCGCTCCCCTGGTGGACCGGACCGCCGGGATGCTTCGAGACCGTCCGCTGGAATACTCCTGGCGGTCGTTTGCTGAATTCCTGGATACCCTGCAGACCAATAGCCTGCTGCTCAACTGCGCCGTGCTGGTGGGGCATGGAGCCTTGCGCCTGGCCGCCATGGGCGACCGTACCGGGCCGCCAACTTCCGCCGAATTGGAGGCCATGTGTGCCCTGGCGCGCCTTTCGCTGCGCCAGGGGGCTGCCGGGTTTTCTGCCGGCCTGGCATACGCGCCCGGCGTGTTTGCCAAAAATGACGAGCTGTTAGCCCTGCTCAAAGTCACCGCCGGGGAAGGGCGCATTTTCACCGTCCACGGGCGGGCATACAGCTGGGTGTCCCCCTTCTACCAGCCCATGTTCTTTGGCGCCCCACACAACCTGCGCTCGGTACGAGAAATTATTGGCCTGGCCAGCCAGGCAGGCGTTCGCTTGCAGCTTTCGCACCAGATCTTTGTCGGCCGGCGCACCTGGCGCACCGCGCGCTCGGTGCTCAAGGAGATTGAGCTGGCTGCCGCGCAGGGCCTGGATATCGCTTTTGATGCCTTCCCTTACACGGTCGGTAATTCGACCATCAACGTGATCTTCCCCGAATGGTTCCTGGCTGGGTTCCTGCAAAATGTAAATGACCTGGCCTGCCTGCGGCGGCTCAAGAGGGATATTGACCTGCTGCGCCTGGCGTTGGGCATCGGCTATGCTGACCTACGATTGCTGGTGAGCGGTGTGCCTGAACTGGAGCACCTGGAAGGGCTGGATTTTGCCGAGATTGCCCACCGGCTGCGGCTGCCCGAGTTTGAGGCCTACATGCACGTAGCGCGCCTGAGCCAGGGAGATGCACGCATCCTATTGGGCACCTACTCTGGAGACGAACAAGAAGAAACACCGCTGCGCCTCGCTCTTTCCCACCCGTTGTGCGCATTCATGACAGATACCATCCTCTCCCACCACCCCCGCCACAACCCGGCGTCCTTTGGCACCTTTCCTCGCATCCTCGGCCGTTACAGCCGCGACCTGGGCCTCTTCTCACTGGAGGAGGCGGTGCGGCGCATGACCAGCTTCCCGGCGAGCCGGATAGGCCTGCAGGACGTGGGACGCATTGCCGCCGGCCTGCCCGCCGACCTGGTGCTGTTTGACCCGCTGAAAGTGGCTGACCATACCACCCCCACCCAAACCGATCTTCCTCCGACTGGAATCCAGGCTGTCCTGATTGCCGGGGAGGTGGTGGCACAGCAGGGGAAACTGGTAGATGGTGTGCTGAAAGGCAGGGTCCTGCGCGGCTGATCAGTTCCAGCCGGCGCCCCGAATCACGATACTGCCCGGGCGACCGCCGTCAGTGCAAGGGCAATGACCCCCAGGACCAGGTTCAATCTCATCAGCAGCAGCTCTCGCTGCTGAATTTTTACCTGCTGGCTCGCTTCCCCCCCACGCTTCGCCAGTAAGACCGCCCGGCGCAGCGCAGGGAGTAAGCCCCAGGTCTGGTAAGCCGAGAGAAGGGCCATGGCCAGGAAGATCAGGTGCTTGACCAGGATAGCGCCCGCCCACACGTTGCTGATCGCCAGGAAGCCCAGGTAGTTCGGGCTGGCGCTCATCTGGAGCATGCCGGTCGCCGCCAGCAGCGCCAGGCAAAACCAGGCCAGGGGGTCCAGACGACGCTGCATGGCCTCCAACAGGGCCGCATAATCCTCACCTTCCAACGATCGATGCGCTGCGGGCAGAACAATGAGTGCCAGCGCTGCCAGGCCGCCGATCCAGGCAACGGTGGCCAGCATGTGCAGCCAGAAAGCCAGCGCCAGCACCCAGGGAGGTGTCATAGGTTATGGACAGTGCACCAGCGCTTCTTGCAGACCGGCCTCGATCTCCGGCGAGGAGCCATAAGCCAGCGCCTGCTCATACTGCTGGCGCGCCTCGCACCAGGTGCCTTTCTGCATCAGCTCGGTGCCGCAGCCCGATAACGCCTGGCGGTAGCGCTCGCCGGCGGAGATGCCAGAGCCGTCCCGCAGGTTGGGCAGCGAGCCTGCCACCTGGGCAAAGTACTGCGCCGCCTGGCACATGTCCAGTTCCCAGAAGCTGGCCCCGGTAATGTACAGGCTGGACCAGTTCAGGTATCCCTGGGCCTCGCTGTCCAGCGGGCCAAAGCGCTCCGCCTGGGACAGGTCATACATCCCACCTTCCAGATCAGCCTGCTTGCCGATCTTATCGATGCCGCGGTTGCGCAGCGCCATGAACAGGATGCCGTCAACCAGCACTGGGTTGAAATTTGCATCCTTTTGGCGTAATTGCAGCGCAGTATCTATCGCCGTGTTCCAATCCCCGTTCGCCAGGGCCTGCTGTGACAGGTTATAAAATCCCTGCAGGTCATCCTCAGCAACCGCCGGCAGGGCAGTCGGCACGCCGGTAGCAGTCGGTATCGGCGCCGGCGTGGCGGTGGCATTCATTTGCAGCATCACTTCTGCCAGCCGGTCGGTGGCGCCGGGGAAGTTGGGGTTGTGCTCAATGATATACTGCAAGCGCTGTTGGGCTCGGTAAAGCTGCTTGCTGTCGATCTCCTGCATGGCCAGGTTGAACTGGTCCTGCAACTGCTGCGCCGCCTGGGTAGCGGCCGCCTCCTGGCGCATCTGGATGCCTGACTGGTACCCAACGTAGGCAGCCAGGACCCCCGCCAGGATCAGTCCCAGGATACCCAGCAGGGTGATCCACGGCCAGCGAGGACGCCGCCGGGCTTTCTTGGATGCAGGCGGGGCAGGCGGCACGCCTGCTGCTCCCGGCTGAGCTGGGAGCGGCGCCACGGGCGTCGCCTGGGTATCAGCAAACGCCGGGGCATTCGCCTCGACAGGGGCTGGTTCCTCCCCCTGCTGCAGCCGGATTGCCTGGGTGACGGCATCCGGGGCAGGTCTGCTACCTGCCGCAGACAGGCGCACCGGCATGGTGGCCTGCTGGCTGGCGTCGCTCATCGGAATTTGCTGCCCAGGGGAGCCGATCTCGATCGGTCTGGTTTCTTCAAGATTTGGATCTTCCATAGCTCTTCGATCTTCGCCCACGAGGGCTCATCCTTCATGTACGGGCTGGAATTTCCAGCGGGTGGAGATGCAGAGACTGGCGCACATGCACCTGGTCATGCTTGACCATGATTCCCACCAGTTCTGCCAGGTTGGTGCGGCTGAATATCGCATGCCGGGCAGGCCGCTGCCAATCACCTGGCGCAAGGCCTTCCAACAAAGAAAGGGTATCCAGGCGGGCGCTAATGAATTCGCGCAGCGCCTGAAAGCCGTCTTGCTCATTATAATTTCGCTGATCCGCCCACGGATCGGTGTCCATGCCGGGGAGGAAGGGGTTCTCCTCAGCCAGCACCTTATTCAAGCGCGGCAGGTTCACCTCACACTCCACATCCCGCAGGTGACAGCACACCTCGCACAGGCTCCATTCATCCGGGGCAGGCTTTCTTTCCCATTCATCTGGGGAAATATCCCGGATAATCGTGTCCAGGGCAGCCGCTGTGGAGCGCAGGATGGAGAGCATAGCGGATGAGGAAGTGAAGTTGGGCTTCAAAGCCGCTGCCGGGACATCCCGCAGCCAGGCCTGGAGATCGGACAGGCTGCCGCTGGCAGTCGGGGCGTCGGCTCCATCCGGCGGCGTCTTGCCATCCTGCACCAACCAGAAGGCTGCCAGCCCCATGCGCCGGGCTGCCAGGACATCATTCAACGGGTCATCGCCCACCATCACCATCGGATCCTCTGGCCAACCCAGCAAAGCCAGCAGTTCAGCAAAATATGCTGGATCTGGCTTGACGAAATGGAAGGTCTCATACGAGGGGATCAGCGAAAAGCGGTCGGCATTTACAGGCAAACTCGCCCATTCCAGGCGCTGTAATATTGCCGCCAGGGGAAAGAGGGGGTTGGTTGCCAGCACCAGGCGGTCTCCTCGCGCCAATTCCTGTTGGATCAGGCTGGCGGCCTCGGGCCTCGGCGTGGTCCACTGGCGCAGGGTAGGAAAGATTTCCGCGTAAAACCCTTCCAGATAAGGGGAAAGATTCTGCGGCTCTACCCCCAGGGCGGGGAAGAAAGCCGCATTGAAAGCCTCGCGCAGCGTCCGGTCTGGCTGGCGGTTCTTGACCATCATGCTGGTGGCGGCCAGCAGCGTCTGAGTAAACTTCTTCGGATCCATCTGCTCAGCAACATATGCCCCGAATGCCTTGAGATAATGAGGCAGGAAAGCATCAATGTCGTTGTTCAGCAGCGTATCGTCCAGGTCAACCAGCAGGATCCTGCTCAATCACATCTCCAGAAAGGGTAAAAGGCAGCTCATGGCATTTGCCACAGCCGATATGTGGGTCAAAATCACTGCGCCCGCTGTGGGGGCAGGAAGTGCTGACCCGTACCTGCCGGCGCAGGAAGGGAAAAGGCCGGTCCAGGCGCGGTATCAACAGCATGTGCTGGCAGGCATTGGCCAGCTGGATCTCTGGCGCCGGGCAGGTTTCGCACAGCGCCGGCTCCCACTTGAGCGCCGGGGAAGCATCTCCCAGCAGCCGGCATTCCTGGTGATTACGGCCGCGATAATAATCGGCATAGAAATACTGGCATTCCTTGCCAGCCGGGGTGCGCATATGCTGCGTGTGTTACCCGGTGGGTTATACCCGGGTCACATACTGCCCAGTGCGCGTGTCAACGCGGATGGTGTCGCCTTCGTTGACAAATTGAGGGCAGTTTACTTCCAAGCCAGTCTCGGTGACCACACGCTTGGTCACATTGGTGGCAGTATCCCCGCGCACGGAGGCATCGGCACGCACGATCTTCAAATCA
>CAIQIV010000443.1 GCA_903871905.1 uncultured Chloroflexota bacterium
GGGAGTTCAGCCCGTCGCCGTCCACATCCTTGGGGGTCGGGAAGGACAGGCTCTTGTTGTTGTTCCAGTTCCAGGCGATGAGCAGGTCAAGGGTGGAGGGGAAGACGTCCAGGATGATCTCGGGCAGCTCCTGCGGGTTCTGGCCGTCGGCTGAGCGGCGGTAGCACACGGGCACCAGGATCGCCAGCCAGCATTCCACGGTGGGGATGTCGTAGCCCATGTCCAGCCACAGGACGGTCTCCTGGTTGATGCCGGCAGCCTTGAGCTGCACGCCGCCCTTGCTGATGGTCTCGGTCTTGTAGGTCCGGTACATCTGGTGCCCGCCGTCATTGTGGTCTTTAACCAATGTCGTCCAGACGTTGTCCATATCGCCGCGCTCGGCATCCACATCATGGCTGTAGGTATCCAGGGAGTAATGGATGGAGGTGCTGCGCAGGCTGTCCTGGGTCCACAGCTCGGGGTAGAGATCAGCCATCCAATCGGTGGGGTCGATCTGTTTGTTGGTGGTGGTCATGGGGAACGCCCAGGTGAGGGTGTTGCCCTGCGAGATGCCCTGCGGCTTATCCAGGGTCATGGAGGTGCTGCCGGCATCGGTATCCAGCTCGATCATGGGGTCGTTGTTGTAGATGATGCTGGCGATCAGCTTGGTCAGCCAGCCGGAGATGCTGGTGCCGAGGAAGGCAGAGAGGATCATGTCGATCAGGCCGATGATGCCGACGATCAGCGGGCCAAAGATGGGGATCTCGGCGATGGCGGTGAAGATCAGCAGGACGATGATCGAGGCGATCAGCTCAGCCAGCATGGAGTCAAACTCCAGGCTGAAGGCTTTGACGTGATTGGAGACCACGCCATAGATGAAGAAACCCACGTCGATCAGCACCATGATCACGGTCATGATCACGAAGGCCTTCATGCTCATCTCGGCGGAGGCGCGGAAGCTGGAGAAAGCAGCGTCCTCCCCGGCCGCCATGTACTTGCCCATTAGCTGGATGGTCTTGGCCAGGCCGAGCCCGCCGATGGTCAGGCCGATGCAGGTGGTGAAGAGCTGCCCCGCCAGGGTGGTATGCATCCACTCGTTCACCGCCGGGATCATGCTGAGGATGATGGCGGTGATGGCGAAGAGGGTCATGAAGATCATGCCCTTGCTGGGGGCGTGCATGGATTCGATCTCGAACAGGTCTTCCTCGTAGATGGGGAAGCCGTTGGATTCGGCGGTGATCTCGATAAAAATGTTGGCGCATTTCTTCAAGGCATTTTCAATGGCGCCCAGAGCCTCCATCTCTTCCAGGGCTTCGAGCAGGATCTTGTCCGGCTCACGCACCCATTCCCAATACTCGCCCCACTTGGCCAGCTCCTCGTCCTTTTTCTCGTTTTCACTGATGACCTCGATCTCGCCAATCTCCACGATGCTGGAATAGCCCTGGTAGATGTTGGCGTAGTAGGTCTTCATGTACATCAGCGCCCCGGTGGCCTCCTCCAGGGAATCGTACATGGTCTCGAAGGGATAGATGGTGGCCAGGGAGTTGAGATAGTCTTCGATGGGGACGGCAGTCCAGGCGCCGGCAGAGTACATGTAGGGCGCCCAGTTCAAACCGGTGAGGGTGTGCTCCTGGATGGCCTGGATGCCGCTGCCGGCGGCGGGCGACTCGGTCATCTTCACCGTGAGCGAGTTCTTACTCCACACCAGGTTGTTGGCGCGCATGTCCAGGTTGATCGGGCGGTAGCGTTCCTCGTGGGCGAACATCACGGTGGGGGTGACCGGGTTGGAGGCGCTCCACACCGAGGTGTAATGGGCGTCCAGGATGCGCTTGGTCTCGGTGACGGAGATCTGGTGCAGGGCGTCATCGAGATGCGGGTACTTGAAGGTGGACACCGAGAGGATGTTGTCCTTGATATTGAAGCGGGTGGGGCTGATGGGCACCCCGGCGTTGATCGAGTGGTCAAAGTGCTGGCGGATTTCGTCGATGGTGGGGTCAAGGGAACCATCCGTCTTGCGCCGCCCGGCCAGGAAGGAGTGATCCAGGCCGTAGGCCAGGTCGGACAGGGTGTCGAACTGGTTCAGGCTGCCGGTCATCACCGCCGGGTCCTGGTAGATGATGTCATAATCGGCGCCGTGGTCCTCGCGCACGTTGAAGCCGGTGATGGTGAAATTGTCATAATAGGTCATCACCAGCTGCAGCTCGTTCTTTTGGTCGAAGGTCTGGCACTTGTTGTCCTTCCAGCCGTCTTCTGCACAGGTGTCGACCAGGGCCTGGACCCCCCAGATCATGCGGTACTGCTGGGGATTGCCCCAGGTGGCGCCGGGGAGATAGACCATCTTGGCGTAAAAGGCGACGCGCTCATCGCCCTGGTCGGTGACCACCTGCAGCGGGATGTAGACGGCTTTCTGGCTGCCGTCGGCGGTCAGGTCGCGCACCGAGATGCCGTAGCCCTGCAGCACCTGCTCGGAGGGCAGGTTGGTGTTGGCGCCCTGGATGGTGACCTCCAGCATGGGGACCAGCTTAACGTCGCCGTTGGAGTCCTGCGGGCTGTCCGAATCGGGGTTGATATCTTTGAAGGTTTTGCCGTCGGTGTCCATGATCTGCCCGGAGACATCGCCCTTGGGCCAGTCAAAAACATTGAAGGCATAGCGCAGGTGGGAGAGGGTGGTCGGGCGGAGCTGCATCTCGACGTAGGTATATTTGCCCTGTTTGAGGTCGGTGAAGCTCAGGTTGAAGGGGGTGGTTTGCTGGAAGGGCTGGGCCACCCGGGTGAAGGGGGAGAGATCGATATTGTCGGGGACCAGGTCGCCGTCGTTGTCGAAGGACCACAGGTCGGGATTCCCATCGCCGTCGGTGTCCTTCTGCCATTCTTCTTTGTCGCTGATGCCGTCGTTGTTGGTGTCCTGGCTGCGCGGGTCGCCGTAGTAGCGGGTGGTGCCGGCGGGAGGCCAGAGGAAGCCAACCACTTCCACGGTGTCGGTGATGGTGTCGTCGTCGGTGTCTGGGGACAGCTCGTCGGTGCCGAGGATGCCTTCCTGGACATCGGTCAGGCCGTCCTTATCGGAGTCGGTGCCGGGGTCGGGGACCTGGAGCTGGGGAGGCGTGTCGGCCAGGGGGGCCAGGGTGGAGGCCAGGCTGGGGTTGGCGGCTGGGGAGCTGGATCTCATGGCGAGGCGGGCCTGGGCGGATTCCAGTGGGGAGACGTTGGGGGAGATGCGCGGGGCAGCCAGGCGTTCCTTCAGGGTAGCGACCTGCTGCTGCTGCTGGACCTGCTGGTTTTGGGTTTGCTGGCGGGCAGACTGCTCGCGCATAAAGCTGGCGGCCTGGACCTGCTGCAGCAGGGGGCCGATGACCATGGAGGCGATCAGCACCACGATCAGGGCGGCGTACAGCGGGGCAAAACGCCGGCTGGCATGGAGCACGATGAACAGGGCGCACAGGAAAAGCAGCCCGGACAGCAGGTGGAGCAGGGGTAGGCCGGGGAGCAGGTCGAACTGCAGGAAACCGCCCAAGAACAGCGGGGTATTCGTGTGCGCTGCCAGGGCGCCGTAGTGCGAGAAGGAGACGTTGATCTCTGCCGACACCTGGTTGGGCGCCGGGTTATTCAGGGAGGGCTCGGGGGCGGCAAAGGCCACCGAGAGCACCTGGCGCAGCGGCAGGCCGTCCTGGCCCAGCCACAGCTCGCCCTGGCCGGTCATGCCGGAATACTGGCGGGACAGGCTGAGGGTCAGGCCGGGGGGCAGCTTGCCGTTCTTCTTGAGCGTCTCTTCCATGGTGTCGCGCACGTAGCGGGCAAAGCCGGGGCCGTCCACGGTGAAGGCGTAGCGGCTGGCAGTGACCCCGCCGGCGGTCTCCTCGCCAATGAACTGGATGTCCCTGGCGGCGGAGAGGAAAGCCATGAAATCGGACTGCGGGGCAAAGGAGCCGGTGAAACCGTCCACCGCTTTCCACGGCCCGCCGCCCTGGCGCACGTAGGCCTGGTCGCCTTCGGTGCGCACCTCCGTCCCGCTGCTGGCGTCCAGCACGCTGCCGCCCTTGGACCACAGGGTGAAGTTCAAAGCCTGGGTTTGCAGGTCGGCGCGGCCTTCCATACGGACGCTCTCCTGGCGCGAAGTCTTGCCGATATTGGCCACGCTGGCCACAGGCGAGGTGGTCTGGACGATCTCGGCGTTAAAATCGTAAGATCCGGACTGGCGGACGCGCTCCCAGGCCCGCTGCACCGCCTGGTTGGGGGTGAGGGGAGCAGGTGCAGGGGAGAAGCGCCAGGCGCTCAGGCCGATGGCCAGGGCGAGGCTGGCCAGCACAGCGGCCAGGATCAGGAGCTTGCGCAGCGGTTGACGGGTGAATTTTGCGATCATTTGACCTCCAACGAATGAAAGACGGCAGCGGGATGTGGCATGGGATGGTTTGCTACGTTTTTTTTCTGCATACTAATGTTGTACGGTCAGATGGACCAGGAAGAGGGAGGGTCCATTGAGCAACGAGAAATTGGCGGGCAGGCCGGGGCCAGGGACGGTGGCGGTGACGGTGTAAGGGCCGCCGCTGACCCAGCCGGCGGTGACCGCCAGCGAGGCGTGCAGGTTGGTCTGCAGGGTGGCGGTGGCGGTGGGAGCAAAGGACAGGGTGGGTCCAACCAGCGGGGCAGTGAAGAGCACCTGGCCGCCGATGACCGGCTCACCAGCCAGGACGGAGGCGACCTGGACCACCAGCGGGCGCTTGAAGGGGCGGCCGCGCCCGGCTGCCTGGCCGGAGCCGCTGACCAGGCTGACGGTGAAGCCGGGGGTCTCGTAGGCGCCGATGTCCACCTGGCTGAGCTGCGGGCGGGATAAGCCGCGCAGGTCGACGGTTGGGGCGCCATCCGGCGTGCCGGCATCGATAGCCGGGCTGCCAGGCAGCAGGCGCAGGTCAGCGGAAGCGGAGGGGTAGACGGCGGGCAGGGAGGCCAGCAGCGGGCTGACGCCGGCCAGGTTGCCGCCGCGGTCAGCAAAGCCGTCGGGCAGCGCCGGGGAAACGAAGATCGAATTGGCGGCGGCGGCCTGGCCGCTGCCATCATAGTAGACCTCCACACCGGGGCCAGTGTTGCCGGCCAGGATGGTGTTGGTATACACCGGGCTGCTGAACAGGGTGCTGTAATCGGCGCCGCCGGACCATGCCGCCTGGTTACCAGCCAGGGTGGCGTTCACCAGGCTGAACCTGGACCTTTCGTTGAACACTGCCCCGCCGCGGGAGGCCAGGTTGCCCGAGGCGGCCAGGTTGGTGAAGGACACCCAGGACTGGCGGTTGTTCATCGCCCCGCCGTTGGCCGCCGCCTGGTTGGCGCGCAGGATGAGGTTCTCGCCGGCGACATTGGCGAACAGGTTATAGATGGCGCCGCCGTCCTCCGCGGCCCGGTTATCCTGGAAAATGAGGTTGCGCAGGGTCTCCTCATAGCCAATGTTGAGCATGCCGCCGCCGCAGGCGCCGGGACAGTCGCTGCCGTCGTCGGCGTTTCCGTGGCGGATGGTGAAGCCGTCCAGGATCGAGCCGTTCCCACCGGTGAGCACGTGATAGGCGTTGTCGCTGATCACGCCGGTTAATCCCAGGTCGCCATCCAGGTAGGTGGGGTGGGATCTCCAATCACGCTGATCCAGGCTGGTCTCCGTCCCGGCGAAGCCGCCGATCAGCGCCGCCAGCGGGGGAAGGCGGAAGGTGGCGGTGCGTGGGTCAGCCTGCGCCCTGCTGCCCTCACCCCTGCCAGCGGTCTGGCTGGTGAACAGCAGAGCGGGGCGGTAAACGCCCTGCGCCACCCAGATCTCGTCGCCCAGGGTGGAGTACACAGACAGGGCGGTGGTGGCTTGCTCGACATTGGTGAAGGCGTCCGTCCAGTTCAGGCCGGTGTGCAGGCCGTGGGCAGCATGGTTAACATAATAGCGGGCGTTGACGGTGAAGGGGAAGGACTGTTCCTGGGAAAGGAAGTGAACGTCGCCGGGATAGGTGAGGCGCAGGGTCTCCAGGGCAGAGTACACCGGCATCAGGCTGCAGCTACCCGATGCAGAAACAAGCGCAGCCGAGCAGCCGGCAGGGCCCAGGTTGAGGGCGGCGGTGACCACGCCGGTGGGTGTGCCGGCGCCAGGCGGATCAGGAACGACGCTGAAGGTGATGGTCTCCAGGGCGCCGACCATCCACTGGTCGGGGGAGTAGGCGTCGAGCAGCAGGCTGACCGGGGCGCGGTTGACCACCTGGACCAGGCTGGCTGGGACGCCGGGCTGGTAGTTCTGCACGCCCAGGTAGGTGGCGGTGAAGACATAGGTCCCGGGCTCCAGGTCTGCGGGAGAGTAGGTGAACATACCCTGGGCGTCCAGCGTGCCGCTGACCAGCAGCCCCTGGCTGTCGGCGATCTCGATCGTCCCGGTGGGGACGCCGCCGCCAGGCGCCACAGCCTGGACCTGGGCGGTGAAGGTGAGCGGCTGGCCGAACACGGCGATGGACTCGGAGGTGGTCAAGGAGGTGGTGGTCCAGGCAGGCTCAACGGTCTGGGTGAGGGCGTCGGAGGCCTGGGCGAGGAAATTGACATCTCCGGAATAGAGCGCCTGGAAGATGTACGCGCTGGCGGGCAGGTCTGTCGTGGTGTAGCTGACCACACCGGAGGCGTCCAGGGGGGCGGTGTGGACCACCTGGCCGTCCTGGGTGAAGGAGATGACCCCGGTGGGGATGCCGGCGCCCGGGGCCTGCACCTGGAGGTCAGCGGTGAAGGTCACCATCTGGGTGTAGACGGAGGGGTTGGGAGAGGAGAGCAGGCCCAGGCTGACGGCGGCCTGGGAGATGGTGATGGAGGTGGAGGGGGTGAGGGATGCGGAGAAGTTGTCATCGCCGGAATAGGCGGCCCAGAGCTGGTATGCGCCGGGCGGCAGGGTGGGCAGGGGGGTGGTGAGCACCTGGTTGAAGGCCAGGGGAAGCTGGTCAAGTGGGGACTGGTCCAGGTAGAGCTGCAGGCTGCCGCCGGGGGAGCCTGCGCCGGGTGAAAGGACCTGCTGCGTGTAGCTGATGAAGAGCGGCTGGCCGAAAACCGCCTGGAACAGGTTGGGGGTGATGACCACCCCGGTTGCCGCCTGGTCTACCTGGTGCGGGTAGGTATCGGGGCTGCCGGGGAAGAAGCTGCCGTCCCCGCTGTAAGCCAGGCCAAACGTGTGGGCGCCGGCGGCCAGCCAGGTGGGGGTAAATACCGCCTGGCCATCCAGGTCCAGGGTGGCGGTGAGCTCCAGGTTGGCGGAGGGATCGGTGAAGGTGACCACGCCGCTGGGGGTGATGGGGATGGTGGAGGTGATGGTGGCGGTGATCCAGAAGGGCTGGCCGTAGACAGCCGGCTCCGGGTCGGCGGCGGAGAAGTGTACGCCGGGAGTGGAGCGGGTGTTGGTGAGCGGGTAGGTCAGGGCGGAGGGGACGCCGCGGGTGGAGGCCTGGACCAGGAAGGGTCCGGTGAGCAGGTTGGCGGTGACAGGCAGGGTGGCGGAAGTCCCGGTGAGGGTGTGCGTGTAGGCGGGGGCGAAGGTCAGGCTGGCGCCGGTGAGGGGGGCGAAGAAGCCGATCTGCCCACCGGTCACCGGGTCGCCGTCGGGGCTGGCGATGGACAGCTCCAGGCCAGACGGGAAGGGCTGGCCGATCTCGGTCTCCTGGTCTGCCCCGGCGGTGAGGGTGAGGGCAAAGCGCACCTCGTAGACCCCGAGGTCTACGCCATCTAACTGCGGGCGGGGATAGCCGCGGATATCCACGGCGAGGCCCGGCTGTCCGTAATCGATGGCGGGGCTGCCGGGGAGCAGGCGCAGGTCGCCGCTGGAGGGGGAGGCCAACAGGGGGTCGAGACCGGTGAGCCAGTGGTCGCCGGAGGTGACCGAGGCATCGACGGGGGCGTTAAAGAAGAGGTTGTAGTCCTGGGAGGCAGCCGCGCCAGGGCTGGCGTCGATGGACAGGGTGGCGGAGGTGAAGATGGAGTTGGTGATCACTGCGGAGCCGTCGTCTACCAGCAGGAGGGTGGTGTCCACCAGGCTGTCGGAAGCGAGGGTGTTGTTGGCCAGGACGGCGGTCCCGTCGGTGGGGCCGCCGAAATTGGTGTCATACAGCACCAGCACGGCGCCGTCGCTGGGCGCCTGGTTATTAAAGAAGATCGAGTTGAGCACCTGGCTCTCTCCGCCATTGCCAATGAGATCGAGAGCGGCGCCGTGGCAGCCGGACTCCAGGCAGGCGTTGCCGGAGAACTGGCTGGCCTGGACCGACAGGTCATACTCGACAAGCAGACCGCCGCCGAAGTCCACGGAGGTGTTGGAGATGAACAGGGTGCGGGAAATGGCGGCGTTGCCGTTCACAGCGGCGCCTGCGCCGGCGCCGAGCAGGGCCTGGTTGTTCAGCAGCTGGGAGGCGGTAATGGCCAGTTGGACGGGGTTGAGGCTGGTGGTGACGCGCAGGCCGCCGCCGAAGCAGAAGGCGGCGGTGCAGGAGTTCGCCTGGAACAGGCTGCCAGAGACCACGGCGGAGCTGTTGATGAAAGCGCCGCCGCCGCCCTTGCTGGCGGTGTTGCTGAGCACAGAAGCCCCCCACAGGCTGGTGAAGCCTTCGGAGAGGAAGCCGCCGCCCTCGTCCCCGGCGGTGTTAGAGATGAACCGCGTGCCGGTGACCACCAGGGTGGAGGGGGTGTAAGCGCCGCCGCCATCGCAGGCCGCGCCCAGGCACTCGTTCTCGGACAGCTTGCTGTTTAGCAGGACCAGGCCCCCGGCGGCATACACGCCCCCGCCGGAGTTGTCGGTGGATACGTTTTCCAGGATGTATACGTTGGAGAGGACCAGGCTGCCACTTGTCCCCACACCGGCGCCGTTGGCTGCAGCAGCGCCGTTCTGCACCCCCAGGTTGTCAAGCTGCAGGTCGGCGGTGGACTGGATCACCTGCCCGGAGGCGCTGCCATCGATGATGCTGTCTTCCGGACCGGCGCCGGAGATGACCAGGGCATGGGCGAGCACCAGGT
Organism: uncultured Chloroflexota bacterium; assembly: GCA_903871905.1. Taxonomy (GTDB): domain Bacteria; phylum Chloroflexota; class Anaerolineae; order Anaerolineales; family UBA4823; genus CAIQIV01. Next base: position 8,974 of record CAIQIV010000443.1, read on the forward strand.
TCTCGGTGTAGACCCCGGCGGCCAGGAAGATCGTATCCCCGGCGCTGGATCTATTCACCGCAGCCTGGATGGTCTGGCAGGCAGAGACGGCGGAGAGGCAGTTGTCGCCATCGCTGCCGTCCGGGTCCACGTACCAGGGGCCAGCGCCCGCGGCGGGGAAGAACCCCCAGGCCAGGGTCCAAAAAAAGACAAGCAGCAGTCCGCAAGACAGAGTGAAGAAGAGGCGGGATAATCTCTCTCTCATTGGTGTTCTCCTAGATGTTCAAGCGGGCAGGTAACCCAGTACCAGGGATATCATGGGTTGGCCTGGGGGGGAGATTGTCGAATTCGGGAAAAACCGCAAACTAATTTGAGATGTTAAATTAATATCAGGATAGTAATAAATTAATACCGTCTAATTAAATCACAGAACTTTGCTGGTTACATTAGGAGCAATTAAGAAAAAAAGGTCCCCGGTTGCAAGCGCAGCCGGGGGGAAGAAACGCTGATATTTTCAGAGTAACAATCCATTGTTGTTTCCGGTTATTCACCCAACGCATCGTATCTGACGATTTTGTTACGGCTGGCTTCTTTGGCGTGGTATAAAGCCTGGTCAGCCTGGTCGAGGAGGGTGTCGATTGTTCCCTGGTTACCAGTTAGGCTGGCGATACCAGAACTGATGGTGAGCACAACGGACTTGCCGCCCAGATCGATGGGTTGGTTCATCAGCGCCAGGCGAAGGCGTTCCAATACCTCATACGCCTGGTCCTGATTGGTCTCCGGCAGGAGCAGGACAAATTCATCTCCTCCGAGACGGGCAAACATATCGATTTCACGGATATATTTCTGGCATATTTTGGTAAACGCAACCAACACCTGGTCGCCTGCCGCGTGGCCAAAAGTGTCATTCACCTGTTTGAAATGATCGATATCGATCAGCGCGATGGCGGGTGGACGATTGAAGCGAACGGCGCGTTTTATTTCGCTTTGCGCCAGCTCCATGAAGTGACGGCGGTTGGAAACCCTGGTCAGTTCATCTGTCGTGGCCTGTTTGCGTAATTCTTCTTGCAGTTTCTTTCGCTCTGTCATGTCGGCAATGACGTGCATGCGTCCAATGACCTGCATGTGTTGCCCGCGCAACGGCGCCACCGATAGACTCACGGGGAACTGTGTCCCATCTTTTCTCATGCGCTGGGTATCCAGGTTGCTAAAAGCCATGCCGCTGAGGGTGGCCTGGCGCAAGGCGTTATATTCTTTTAATTTGTCTTCGGGTACGGTGGGATTGAGCTGCCCCAGGATCTGTTTATCCGACCAACCAAACATGGCTTCCGCGGCGGGATTCCACATTGTGACGCGATCTTCGGGATCAAGCGCCAGGATCGCCAGTGGTGAAGAATGGATGATAGTTTGCAGAGTATCGTGCGTTTCACGCAGCTGCTCCTCAGCCCGCTTGCGTTGGGTGATGTCCATCATCATGGTTAACAGGCAGGGCGTATTGTGCAAGACAATGGGGATGATGAACACGAGCGCAGGAAAGATCTCGCCCGATTTACGCCGCAGTCGAATTTCGAGATTTTCGACTCGCCCATTTGCCTGGATCTCTTGAAGGATTTGCGAGCGGGTACCGCCATCCACCCATATATTCAAGTCAGACGAAGTACGGTCAATGACTTCAGTTTGACGATAACCCAGTACGCGTTCAAACGCCTCGTTGACATCCGTGTAGCGCCCTTCTGCCACGGTGCTGACGCCAATCACGATCGGACTCAAGCGGAGAATCGTGGCGGTTCGCCTTTCGCTGTCACGCAGCTCCTCTTCTATCTGCTTACGATCGGAAATATCGAGGCACGAACCGATGTAACCGATAAAACTGCCATCATTTAAAAAGCGCGGTACGCCTTGATCCACAATCCAGCGATAATCGCCGTCCGCCCGCCGCAAGCGATATTCCATGCTAAAGGGCTGGCGGGCGTGAAATGCCTGGAGATAAGTGTCGAGACAGCGTTGGAAATCATCTGCGTGAATGCCTTCCATCCAACCATATCCCAATTCCTGTTCCATTGTTCTGCCAGTAAAATTGAGCCAGGGTTGGTTGAAGAAACTGCAGAGGGTATCTGTGTCCGCCATCCAAATCAGGACCGGCGCGGTGTCTGCCAGCGAGTGAAACCGTTCTTCACTCTCACGAAGCGCCTGTTCAGCGTGTATGCGTTCGGTAATGTTGAGCGAATTGACCATAACCTGGGTTACGTGACCTGACGCATCCCGAATCGGTTGAAGGTTGAGATGCCACCAATGGGATTGGTCGTTCAGATTATTCTCAAAATCCCCGGCTAAACCCTGTCCGGTGGTGAAGACCTGGCGGATTTGTTCTAATTGCCAATCGGCGGTGTGTGCGGGGTAAAGA
>CAIQIV010000444.1 GCA_903871905.1 uncultured Chloroflexota bacterium
CATCACTTCGTGGAAGGTCAACCGCTCGTGGATCGGGTCGGGCTCGAAGCGGAACAGTTCCAGGTCAGCGCACAGCGGGAGCGAGCTGCCGTAACGCTGGGCGGGCTTCTCCACTAACCATGCACACAGGGAGACAGCAGCCACGTCGTTGCAGGTGAGCGCAGCGGGCCGGCGGGGCATGGTCGCCATCTTGCCGGGCTTGGGTTCTCCCCGGATAGTCTTCGGTGTGCAGTATGCTTTGTTCAGGGTCCTCATTTTTTGCTCCTTGAGGAGTGTCGGGGAGAGCTGCTAGCGGCAGCGGCTCTCCCAGTATTTTGTCTTGGCTGCAAAGCCGGTGACCACCTGGCGCACGGTGTTGCCAATGCTCAGCCCGATGCTCATACCGGGCTTGATCTCGCAGTAGTGCACGGTTGTCATACCTCGGGCTATAATGCGCCAGTGATCCTCGCCCATAGTGCGCCAGCAATCCTCACCAACAGTGCGCCAGAGATCCTCACCAACACTGCGCCAGGCATTCGCGCCAACACTGCGCCAATGATCCTCACCCCAAATGCGCCACCCTCGGATGCGTCATCTCCGGTTATCCTCCCCCTAACACTTATCAATAGCGGGAGGCAATATGAGCGAGAGGACCCTGAAACTTATGGATATCCGAGAACTACTAATTCACTTACGTGCGCATTCCAGTGACCGCCAAATCCAACGGGACATGGAGTTGAACCGCCGGACGATCAAACGCTATCGGGAGTGGGCGCAAGGCCAGGGCCTGCTGGAAGGCGAGCTGCCACCCCTGGAAGATCTGTTGGAGCGCCTGGCAGCCAGTTTTCAAGAGAAAACGCCGCCACAAAATCAATCTTCAGTCGAGCTGTTCCGCAAGCAGATCGAGGAATGGGTCAAACAGGATGTCGAGACGGCCGCCATTCGCCAGCGCCTGGTGGAACGGGGATACACAGGCAGTTACGCTTCAGTCTGGCGCTTCGTACGCTCCCTCAAGAGCAGTTCGGCCAGTTCGGAGACCACTGTCCGGGTGGAGACCAAACCAGGAGAAGAAGCACAGGTGGACTTTGGTTATGCCGGGCAGATGTTTGATCCGCAGACCGGGCAATTACACAAAGCCTGGGCGTTTGTCATGGTTTTGGCCTGGAGCCGCCACCAGTACGTGGAGTTCGTCTGGAACCAGAAGGTGGAGACTTTCTTGCGCTGCCACCGCAATGCGTTCGAGTTCTTTGGCGGCGTGCCTGGCCGGGTGCGGATCGACAACCTGAAGGCCGCCATCCTGAAAGCCGCTTTTGACGATCCTCAGGTGCAGTACAGCTACCGGGAATGCGCTGAACATTATGGTTTTCTGATAGCTCCTTGCCGAGTGCGAACCCCAGAGCACAAAGGCAAAGTTGAGCAGGGTGGGGTACATTACGTCTGTCGCAACTTTCTGGGCGGGCGAGAACCGGCGCTCATCACCCAAAACAATCATGCGGTGCTAAATTGGTGCCAGACCACCGCCGGGCTAAGAATTCACGGGACAACCAAAGAAAAACCGTTGGTCCGCTTTGAGCAAGGAGAAAAAGCCTTGTTACGTCCGCTGCCCACGAGCCCGTATGATATCGCCGTATGGAAAAAAGTCACCATCTACCGTGACTGCTATGTCAGCTTCGACCATGCCTTCTACTCGGTCCCCCACCACCTGTACCCAGAACCGGGCAAAGTCTGGCTATGCGGGGGCAGCAAGCAGGTGCGGGTCTTTGACTTGCAATATCACCTGGTCGCCACCCATGAGCGAGCATCCAAGCCGGGTGAGCGCAAAACCAATTTGGCTCACCTGCCACCTGAAAAAGTGCCCGGCCTGATCCAGACCCCTGAAAGCCTGCTGGCCGATGCAGAAGCGGTCGGCCAGGCTGCCCTGGAAATTGTGCAGGGGCTGCTTTCCGATCCAGTCCTCTATCGGGTGCCAACCGCCGGACGGCTCATCCGCCTCAAGAACCGCTTCGGCGCCAGTCGGCTAGAGGCCGCCTGCCGCCGGGCGCTGCTGTTTGGCGACCCAAGCCACAAAACCGTCAAGGCCATCCTCGAACAAGGTCTGGACCTGGAAGAAGCACCCTTGCCAGTTAGCCTGCCACCCGCCGTCACCTTCGCCCGCAGTGCAGACGAACTGGTGGGTGAGCTTGCGGAGGTGCAGCCGTGGAACTGAAACATCAGCTCGCCTCCCAACTGCGCCATCTGCGCCTCTCGGGGGTGCTGGAAACCCTGGAAGCCAGAAATCGCCAGGCGATCGATGACCGGTGGAGTTATCTGGAGTTCCTCGCTCGCATCCTGGAAGACGAAGTGGAACGCCGCTCTCAAAAGCAGTTGTGTCTGCGACTGAGGCGCGGATCCCTGAACTCCACCAAAACCCTGGAAGGGTTTGATTTCAACTTCAACCCCAACATCAACCACCAGCAGGTCCTGAACCTGGCTGCCTGCGAGTATGTGCGTGAGAAACGCAATTTGCTGATCTGCGGGCCGACCGGAGTGGGGAAAAGTCACCTCAGTCAGGCGCTCGGTCAGGAGGCAGCCCGCCAGGGGTTCGATATCCTGTTCACCAGCGTGCAAAAGATGCTCCAGCATTTGAACGGTGGTCGGGCGGATGGCTCCTGGGAACGACGCATGGCCAACTATCTGAGACCGGACCTGCTAATCCTGGACGATTTCGGGTTAAAGTCCATCCAACCACCGGGTCCGGAAGACCTGTACGACGTGATCAACGAGCGCTATGAGCACGGGAGCATCCTGCTGACCAGTAACCGGGCCCCCAATGAATGGGCGGATCTGTTCATGGACCCTCTTCTGGCGAGCGCTGGGCTCGACCGCTTACTTGACCGGGCAGAGGTGCTGATTATTCGCGGACCAAGCTTTCGTGCTAAGGGGCGAATGAACCTGCTGGAGGAGGCGCAAATGGGCTAAGCGAATGCTTTAACATTGACCGATAAACCTGTACTTTTCTAACCCGCATCCACTCTCAGGGTGGCGCATCGTTGCCGCAAATTGCTGGCGCAGTGTTGCCGTGAATCGGTGGCGCATTTTGAGACGAGGATTGACAAAGCGTGAGGAACTGCTGAAACTGGCTGACCAATTGGCCGAGCCAGTGTTGGAGCATGAGCCCCGGTTGAGTTTGGCAGCCAGGATCCGGCTGTTGTTGAACGGAGAAAAAGTCATTCAGGAAACGCCCCCTGATGATTGCGGAAGAAGACAGCCGGCAACCCCGGATGGAGGAACCCACCTGGACCACCCGCCGCCTTCTCCCGCCTTTCTTGGGGGTTGATTCAGTTTATCCTGAATTTATGCTATTGTCAAAGTGCTTTACTTAATATCGCTTAAAACCCTCTAATCATTTTCTTTGGCGATACTACTGATCTGTTCTAAAATGGAATCCAATCAATTTTCCATCATGTGTGTAGCGTATGTATAATGGAAGATGGTTGAAAGGGTGACTGCAAATATTCAACATCACTTTATCCACAACAGGATTTAATTGGCCATCATCCGTAGTTTTAATTTCAACTGGCCCAATCTCCTCCAGTTTTTTGATTACTTCCTGGCGCGTCATTCCTGGAACAAGGGTGTATTGGAGATAACTAAGAAAACTATCGTATGTTGGAGCAATATCAATCTTCCTTGCGATTTGATGCATGCATATAACTTCATCAACCTTTCTCAGGACACTAAAGTAGGTGAAAACAACTAAACAAACCAAAAGCAAG
>CAIQIV010000445.1 GCA_903871905.1 uncultured Chloroflexota bacterium
GCCCTGCGCTGGCAAACCGAGGCGCGCCGCCAGCGGCTCAGACGCCAGCACGCCTCCTTGCAGCATGGCCGGCCACATTTGGCTGGGGGGGAGCGCGGTGGACGTGAACAGGCGCTCCTGGGCCAGGGTGTGGTTATCGGTAGCGGCAATGTGCACCGGCCCGAGCGGGGAATCGACCTGCACGGAGCGCAGCAGGTCCAGGCGTTCCACACCTGGCGCCCCGCGCAAGATCTGTAGCGCCTGGGGCTCGATCGGAACGGAAGGGGTCGTCGCGTTATTAGAGGGCGGCGAGATGTAGACATCTCCTTGCAGCGTTTGCTCCAACCAGGTGATCACCGTCTGGCGGAAGCTGTTGACCATCAGGCTGACCCCGATGGTGACCGAGATGGTAACCATCAGCGCCATGAGCGCGACCGAGGTGCGGCTGAGCGAATTCAGGGCATTGCGCGGCGCCAGGCGCGCCAGGATGCCCCCCAGCCTGCCGAAGAGCGGCGCCAGCTGCCCCAGCACGCGCCGGGAGAGCCACGGCGCCTGCAAGGCCAGGCCGATGACGATCAGCAGGGTGCCGCAAAAGCTGACCGCCAGGGAGCGGGTGGGCACCAGCAGGATCAACCCGCCGCCTGCCAACAGCAGCCCCCCGCCTCGCCCGGCAAGATGGATCGCCTGCTCTGCCTTGCCCTCCACTTCCGATCGGGATAAAGCCAGGCGGGGAGGAATGGAGGCCGCTTCCCAGGCCGGCGGGGCAGCGGAGAGCAGGGCAGCGCCTACCCCCAGTAAAAAGCCGCGCAGCAGGCTGGCAATTGGCAGCGGCGCACCGCGTACCGACACCACGAAGAACAGGTCATTGATGGTGCGGGTCACCAGGCGTACCACTCCCTGTCCCAGGAGCACCCCCGCCGCCACCCCGGCAGCAGAAGCCGCAGCGCCGATGACCAGCGCCTCAACCAGCACCAGGGTGAAGATCTCCTGCCGGGTAACCCCCAGGCAGCGCAGCATGCCGAAAAGTGGGCGGCGCTGCACAACCGAGAAGGTCATGGTGTTATAGATGAGAAACATGCCTACCAGCAGGGCTAACAGGCTGAGGGCGGTCAGGTTGGTGTGGAAGGCCGCGGTCATCTGGGCCAATGCGCCGGTGCGAGCTCCCGAGGGCTCCAGGTTTATCCCGGGGGGAAGCAGGAGGCGCAGGCGGTTTTCCTCTGCTGCGCTGTTAAGCATGACGTCGATGCGGTCAATGCGCCCTGGGCGCCCGGTCAGCTCCTGACCGGTAGATATATCAGCCAACACGAGCCCGTCGATGGCGCGCTGGCTCAGGCTGTCGGCCGCGAACAGCAGGCCGGCGATATGTGCCGGCTGGGGGGAGGCGCCGACCTCCAGGGTGATGGGCGAGCCAACCTGCAGGTCAAAGCGCCGCGCCAGGTCCTGGGAAATCAACACGGCTCCCGGCTCGGTGAGCAGGGGAACCAGGTCCTGGGGCGGGGTGGAGGACGAGGCCGGGGCCAGGTAGCTGCGGAAAGGGGGCTCAGCAAAGGGATCGACCCCCAGGAGCTGCAGCGGATAGCCGCCGAGCTGGGGGGAGGAAACATATTCGCTGACCAGCGGCGCCAGGGGAACTCCTAACCCGGCGGTGCGCAGCTTCACATAAAGTGAATCGGGGATGCCCTGCGGACCGCCGCTGATCTCGTGGGTAGACCTGCCCGTCACGCTCTGGGTGCTCAAAGAAAAAGCCTGGCGGGAGCTTTCGTTCGCCAGGTCTATTGCGACTGCTACCGCAACCCCCAGCAGGATGCCTAACCCCATCAGGAATGTCTGAAGTGGGTGGCGCCGCAGGTAGCGCCACCCCAGGTTCCAGAGAGGGTGAGATGGTGACATTTAGATCTTCTTGCGAAAAACGCGGTGATTCTTGAAGGGTTTTCCGCCCAGGTTGATCAAGTCGTTCCGCATGTTCACTGCAGTTTCAGCCACCTGGGTCATATCGGCATATTTAAAGTGCTTGTACTCCCGCACGGTTTTTTCCATTTCAGAGTACAGCAGGGCGTTGCCGCCATGACCCTGAAACTCTGGCAGAATGCCCGCCCCATTGACCGAGATCCAGTCTGTGCGGCGCATCTCCAGCAAGATATCGAGCAGCCCAAAGGGGAACAGGCGCCCTTTGCTGCGCTGGATAGCGGCCGAAACATCGGCGAAACCGAACAAGAAGCCCACCGGATCTTCTTTGTGGGAGATAATCTTGATCAGCCGGTGATCGGCGATGGTGATAATGTTGTCCACCACAAACTTCACTTCTCTTTCGGTCAGCGGGGCGTATTCCCAATTATTGACAAAGGTGCGGTTGTACGTATCACCGATCTTTGGCGCCCACTCAACCAACTCACGCTTGCTGGCAAAGCGCTTGACGTTGAGCACGCCGCGCTGCAGCACCCGTTCGGCGATGCGGTGCACCCGCTCCGGGACAAGAAAGTTGTCCACCTCTGCATAGCAAGAGATAAAATCGACTTCCTTTTCAAAGCCGAGCTGTTCCATGAATTTGGGATAGTAAGGCGGGTTATAGTTCATCATGGTCATCATCTGGCGGTGCTCGAAGCCTTCCACCAGCATGCCATATCCATCCAGGGCGGCAAAGCCTTTAGGGCCGATGACGGTATCCAGGCCGCGCTGCCTGGCCCAATCGAAAGCCCGGTTGAACAGCGCCTGGGCAATCTCAAAATCCTGATCGCACTCAAAAAAATAGAACTGACCCTTCTTGGTGCCGTGGTACTTGTTGTAATTGTTGTTGACCGCAATAGACAGGCGCCCGACATCCTTCCCATCCCGGGTGGCGATGAAGAAGTCTGCTTCAGAGTGCTCGTAGAAGGGGTGTTTTTTGCGGTTGAGGGCGGTCTCGACGTCGATGCGGATCGGCGGCACCCAGTTCTTGTTCCCTGTATAAATATGGTAGGGCAGGTCCACAAAGCGGTGGAGCTGGGTTCGATTCGATGGGTCGATTTGTTCAATGGTCAGCATGGGATAACTCCTGGATAAAGTTTAGAAATTGCAGAGCGATCATATCATGTTTTCCCCCGAGTCGAGCGGAAGCAGGCTGCCCTCTCGCAAGGCAAACGCCCGGTCGGCGAAACGGGCAGCCTCGCGGCTGTGGGTGACCATGATCAGGTTCTTCCCCGCCCGGCGGGTGAGGCGGTCGATGAGCTGCAGCACGGACAGGCTGGTGGCTTCGTCCAGGTTCCCGGTGGGCTCATCGGCTAACAGCAGCAGCGGGTCATTTACCAGGGCGCGCGCCACCGCCACGCGCTGCTGCTCGCCGCCGGACAGGCGGTCTGGGAAGGCGCCGCCGCGGCCGGCCAGGCCCACCTCCTCCAGCAGCCCGGCTGCCCGCTGGCGGGCTGCGCTGGTGGCCAGCCCATTCAGCTCGGCCGGGAGCATGACATTCTCCAGGATGGTCAAGGTTGGCAGCAAGTTGAAGAACTGGAAGATAAAACCGATGCTGCGCCGGCGAAACAGGGTGCGCTGCTGCTCGCTTAACAGGGTCAGGTTGGTCCCCTCTACCCAAACCTGGCCCTGGTCCGGGCGGTCGATGCCGCTGATCAGGTTGAGCAGGGTGCTCTTTCCGCTCCCGCTCTTTCCCAGCACTGCGCTGAACTCGCCGCGGGCGAAGGATGCGCTGGCATTGACCAGCACCTCCCGCCGGACTTCGCCTTCCTGGTAGCTCTTGCAGATGTTCTGCAGGCAGACAAAATCACACCCCGCGGGGTCGGGTGGGGTGGAGAACCTGGGAGGGGTTGGGTCGTGGGTCATGTTCCTTGCTGAGGGGGGCGGGTTGTTCTGAGATGACCTGCAGCTAAGCGGTGCGGTGATAAGCGGCCAGGGCGCGGGGGCGCGCCTGGGCGTGGTCCACGATGGGAGATGGGTAATCGATCCCCAAACGGCAGCCGCTTTCGATCTGCACCTGGGGCGGCATCCCCCAGGGGGCATGCAGATAGGCCAGCGGCACACGGGCGAGCTGCGGAAGCCAGCGGCGGATGTAATTCCCCTGCGGGTCGAACTTCTGCGACTGCAGCACCGGGTTGAAAATTCGGAAATAAGGGGCAGCATCGGCGCCGGTGCCGGCGGTCCACTGCCAGCCGCCGTTGTTCGCCGCCGGGTCGCCATCCAGCAGGTGCTGCATGAAGGATGTCTCTCCCTCGCGCCAATCCACCAGCAGGTCCTTGGTGAGGAAGGAGGCGGCGATCATGCGCGCCCGGTTGTGCATCCAGCCTGTAGA
>CAIQIV010000446.1 GCA_903871905.1 uncultured Chloroflexota bacterium
GAATATGTCTATACCTGGGCGCAGTGGGAGCGCACGCGCTATGACGAGAGCGAGGAAGCGGCAAACGCCGAGCAAGATGCAGCCATCAAGGCTGGTAAGCTGATCATCAAGGATGTGATCGCGGATATCGTTTTCCAACAGACGATCACCCGGCCAAAAGAATTTGACGTGCTGGCCACCATGAACCTGAACGGCGATTACCTGTCAGATGCGCTGGCGGCCCAGGTTGGCGGGATTGGTATCGCCCCGGGTGGAAACATCAATTACACTACCGGACACGCTGTGTTTGAGGCAACACACGGCACCGCGCCCAAGTATGCAGACAAGGACGTGGTAAACCCGGGCTCGGTGATCCTGTCGGGCGAGATGATGTTCCGCTACATGGACTGGAACGAGGCAGCCGACCTGGTGCTCAAGGGAATGGAAGGGGCAATTGCTGCCAAGACGGTCACCTACGATTTCCACCGCCTGATGGACAATGCCACGCTGCTCAAGACATCTGAGTTTGGCGATGCGGTGATCAAGCACATGGGCAGTTAGCCTGCGCTGCCCGATTGTTGTGACATACATGCCCATCTCTGGCGAGTGGATTTCCGCCAGAGATGGTTTTTTTATTCGTAGGCCAGGATCTCGCGGATGGTCAGGCGCGAGGCGTTATATGCAGGGAGGAAGCTGGAAAGGGCAGAGAGCACTACAACGCCGATCAGCCAGAGAAGCGGCCCGTTGGGGTTGAACAGCACCTGCGGCATGGCTCCCCCTGTGATTGGCTCACCCATGGCGTTTTCCAGCATGATGGAGAAGGGTATAGCCAATATCACAGCAAATATCCAGCTGATTAACCCAATTAGCACGCCTTCCACCATCACGATCTGCTGGATCGAGCGGTTGCTGGCGCCGATGGCGCGCATCACGCCGATCTCTCGCGTGCGCTCCATCACATTTTGGCTCATCATGCCTGTCAGCCCCAGCCCGCCGACCATGGCGATGATCACTGCCATGATCAGCAGCATGATCACCATCATGTTTATCAACGCCACCAGGCGTGTGCTGTTATCAATGCCGGTGGTGATGCGGGAGATCTGCAGGCCGGTGCTCTTGAGCTTTGCCTCCAGCGCATGGGCTACGGATTTTTGCGTGGCATAATCCTGAGGCGAGGTGACGATGTGAAATTCCGAAACCTGGTCAATGGTGTCCAGCTCCTTTTCCAGGTATTCTTTATTGGTGTATACCACTGGAATGGGCAGGTGGCCGGCGATGGAACAGACACCGATAACCCGCCAGGGGTAATCCTTCCCATTTATTTTCACCTCAACCCAATCACCGATTTTTAGATCGGGTCGTTTTTTCAAAAAGGCATTGCTGACCACCATAGCGTTTTCGTCTCCAGGCTGCAGCCAGCGACCGGCCTGCATGACCGGTTTGATCAGCTCGGATTGCGCGGGCGGGGCCAGGATGGAAACATCCTCAGCGCTGCTTCGGTCAGCAGCATAGATTTGAGCACCCACTGTACCCCAGCCCTCCACGGCAACAACACCAGGGATAGAACGGATCAGCGGTTCTATCTGTTGAAAACGGTGTGTGCGCGCCAGGTTCAGGTTGACATCTGAGAGGAAATAGCCCAGGGTTTGCTGCGTGGCGGACTGCAGCGAGGCGCGCACATTGAACACAGCAATGAAGATGCTGCCTCCCAGGGTCAGGGTGAACAGTGTCAGCACCAGGCGGCCTTTTCGGCGGAACACATTGCGTAAGGACAGGAGCATGGGGCGCGGCAGGCTGCGCACACGGTCCACGAACTGGTCGATGCGGCTCTGACGGGCACTGCCCAGGCTGACGCCGTAATCACTGATGGCGGCGCGCACGGTGAGCCGGGCACCGCGCAGCACCGGCGCCAGCGCTGTGAGCACCGGAATGACCAGAGCGACTGCCACCTGCAGGGCCACTGAGATCCAGGAAATGCGAAATGGACCCAGGTTGAAATTCATGAAGCTGGCCATCAACCCTGACAGGCGGTAAGAGAGCAGCGCCGACAGCGGGATGGCGATGATCAAGGACAGGATGCCAAAACAAAAAACCAGGCTGATGTACATGCGCACCAGCTGATCGGTCTGGCCGCCGATCAGCTTCATGATGCCGATCTGGCGCACGTGCTGACTGAGCAGCGAAGAGATGATATTGACAGCCAGGAAAGCGCTGAGGATCAGGGCCAGGGTGCCCAATGCGCCCAGCAGGATGCTGGAAGCAGCCAGGAAGTCGCTGGCAAAGTGCTTCCCGGGCAGGCTTACGACAGACTTGGTGACCTGGCGCCCGCTGTCCTCAATCTTATCTACCACCAGGTTGGCTACCTGGGTCAGGTGTTCCTGCGAAGTGCGGTCCTGCGCCACGGTGATGTACATCTGGTTGTAGCTGGAGATGCCGCCCAGCCAGGTCATGGTATCCTGGTTGACATAGCCGGTGATCTGGCCGGTGAAGGTGTAGGGGACGTTGGTGACATCGTGCACCAGGGCGGCTACCCGCAGCTGCCGGGTGCGGTTGCCGCGCAGCTCTAGGGTGATGGTATCCCCGGCTTTGACATCCAGGGCGCGCAGTGCGGTCCGCTCCAGGAATATCTCGTGGTCGGGCAGTACCAGGGGCTGGTCGTCCGTGGGGCGCAGGCGGTCAATCTGGATCTCATTCAGTTCGGGGATGCCGGAAACCATGATAGGAACCTTTTTATCCGGGCCGGCTACCACTCGCAGGAAGACAGCGCTGCGCCCCTCGGCCTGGCCGATCTCGGGCAGGCGCTGGATGGTTTGCAAGAAGTCGTCGTCGAAGGCATCGCTGTAGATGATGGCATCATGCGGGTTGACGGAGCGGTAATCGATGTCCAGGTCTTTGGACAGGATGATATAGGCGCTGCTTACCAGGCCTACAGCAAAGGTCCCCACGGCGATAGATAGGACCACCAACAGGGTGCGCGCCTTGTTTCCCCACAGGTCAGCCAGGATTTTACGCCAGCGCGGCCGGAGCAGTCTCATACCGGCTGCCTCCTTTCTGCTGATTGATCGCGGCGCGGCCTGCCTGGGCTTTTTCAACCAGCGCCTCGCGCATTTCCTCGCTGGAGGCGAGGATGGCGTTGAAGGGCTGGATGGGAAGGGCCAGAGCTCTCACCGGTCCACCGGACGCAGCCCAGGCGCTGATTGGAGCGATGCCCCCATCCAGGACCGCTGCCATGCCGGGCAGCTCGCCTGGCCCCAGTCTGTCCACCTGGACCGGGCCGGCGCCTGGCCGCTCCAGGCCGATCTCAACCTGACCCTGGTCGATGATGTAAATCAATTGGAGCGCCTCCCCCTGGTGGATGAGCACCTCACCCGGCATGAAGGTGCGCACTTGCGCCAGGTGGGTCACCTCCAGCATCTGTTCATGAGACAGCAGCGGCAGCGCCTGGGCAACTGCCGGGTGGATCAGCTCGCCGTTGGAGAGCAGCAGGTTGCGATGAGCGCGCTGGCTGAGGGAGGTGTCATGGGTGGCGATCAGGATAGTTTTTCCCTGTTTAACCAGGTCATCGAAGATCTGGTAGATGGTTTCCGCCGTGACCGAATCCAGGCTGCCGGTCGGCTCGTCTCCAATAATAAGGGGAGGGTCATTCGCCAACGCCCGGGCAATGGCAACGCGCTGCTGCTGCCCACCAGAAATGGCGGACGGCTTTTTATATGCGTGATCCTGCAGCTCCACCTGCTCCAACAGGCGGAGGGCGCGCTCATAGCTCCTGCGGGCATCATAAGTGCCGCAAAAGTCCATCGAGAGCAGGATGTTGTCCACCAGGGACAGGGTGGGCAGGAGCTGGAAGGATTGCAGCACGACCCCGATATTCCGCCCGCGCCACAGTGACATCTGGCTTTCACTGAACTGGCGGGTGTCCATGCCCTGGAACAGCACCTGCCCGGAAGTCAGGCTGTCAACGCCGGTGATCATATTCACCAGCGTGGTCTTGCCGGCGCCCGATTTGCCGATCACCCCGACATATTCGCCGGGGTAGATGACCGCATCGATAGCGTTCAGGGCGGTGAACGGCGTCACGCCGTCTTCGTACACCTTGGTGACCCCGCGCAGTTCAAGGATGGGCTGCAAGCCGGCAGGGGTGTCATTCTGCCCCCGGGGGGAGGCTTTTCTATGCCAGGATCTCATCTTTTTGCTGGGCCATTTCTGCTGCATAGACTGCGTTTTTCTGGGCAAGGATGTCGGCTTTTTCCAACAGCAGACAGAGAGCAGACGAAACAACGGCCTGCTCTTCGGGGCTCAAGCTGCCTGCCAGGTCCCTGATCCATTCCTGGCGCTCGTTATAGCGCTCCTGGACGATCTGGCGGCCCCTGGGCGTCAGGGTGACCATGCGCACCCGGCGGTCGCCGTCTATTTCGTGGCGCTCAACCAGCCCCTGCTGCTGCAGCCGCTCAACGATCTGGCTGGCTGCCGCGTTCGAGCCAGCGATGTAATTCTGGATCGTGGCAACACCGCACGGCCCGACCAGATAGAGGTGGAACAGGACATTCACCTGCGGCATGGACAGGTTGTAAGTCTTGGTGAAGCGCACAAAATCGCCCATCGAGCGGCGGGTGAACACCATCACCCATTCGTTCAGTAAGCTGCTGAGATCAATTAGATTCATCGTTAACCAACCTATATAGTTAATTATCATTAACTATATCTTTGACCTGGGGTTCTGTCAAGAGATTGGGAATGAGAAAATATGTAGAAACCCGGCGGCACAGGCCGCCGGGCAAAAAATCTGGCAGGGGGATGAAGAAAAGACCGCAGGATTACGGTGTGGCGCTGGGAGCCGCAGCAGGGGGCTGGGAAGGGGCTGGAGTGGCTGCTGCAGCAGGCTGTACGGCTGGGGTTTGTGCGGCTGGCGCCTGGGTGGGCGCAGCGCCGCCGGCAGGGCTGGCTGCTGCGGCCTGTTCCTGGGTTTCGGGCAGGCCGCCCATCACCCAGCGCTTGAACATCTCGACCAGTTCTGGCGGGAGCGGCTTGGTTGGCGGCATAGGGTTGCCGGCTTCGATCTTCTGGCGCTCCAGCATCAGGATCATGTTGCTGTTCAGGTCACCGGGCTTGACATTAGGGGCATGGTCGCCGCTGGTCGTTACCTCCTGGTAGGTGGACATGAAGTAGTTGTTATTCTTCTTGCCCGGCCGGTGGCAGGAGAGGCAGTAGCGCTTAATAACGGGGGCGATATGCACGTTGTACGATGGCACCTCATCCGGGGCCAGGGTGGGGATGGCTGCCGTCTTGGCTTCAGCAGGCTTTTCAGCCCGGTCATCCCACGTGTAGCGCATAAAAGCAACGATATTCTCAATATCGCTGACCGAGAGCGCGCCGCCGGAGGCTTTGCCGAAGGGCTGCATGCCCAGGGACGGCTGGCCGAAACTGATGATATCGACCAGAGTAGCGTCATTGCGGGTGTACATCTCATCCTGGCTGTTGATGGGTTTCATCTTGAACCCCTCCAGGCCTTCAACGCCCTTGATTTCGCCGCCCTCACCCTCGGCCCCGTGGCATTCCACGCAGTTGATAGAATAGAGCTCCTCTCCTGCAGTGATCTTCTCACTCAACGTGGAGGCAACCGCGCCAGCCTCCGTTTGCACCGGGGTGGTGACTACAGCAATGGTGGTCAGAGCTGCCATGCCCAGGACAATGAGGGCCATGAGCGAGAGGGCCAGCTTGCGCTTGCTGAAGTGGCGGAATGGACTGCGGTCATAGAATGGCAGCAGGAAGAGCGCCAGCATGGCGATGGTGGGAATGAGAAAGGTGCCGATCCATTCGATCTGCCCCGGGAAATACTTCAGCATCTGGAACAGGAAGAGAAAATACCACTCCGGGCGAGGGATATAGGTGGAGTCGTTGGGATCTGCCTTGGGCTCGTTGGCTACACCCACAAACGTCGCCAGCATGATCAACAGGACAAAGACGCCGAAGATAAAAATGGTGTCTTTGAAGAGCACATCCGGGAAGAATTTCATCCCCCCTTTTTGCTTCTTCTGGAGATATTTTTCACGGTACTGTTTCTTTTGCTCTTCGTTCATGGCTTATGCTCCTCTCCCTTAATCCTCTTTATCCGGGATGCCGGCAATGCCCAGGCGGATCACCATGTAAATGTGCAGCCCGATCAGCGCGCCGATGATGGCAGGCAAAAACCAGATGTGTACGGCAAAGAAGCGCGCCAGGGTCACTGCACTGAGGTCCGTACCGCCGCGCATGATGCTGGTGATCCACGAGCCGATGAAGGGGGTGGTACCAGGGATCTCAGTACCTACGGTGGTGGCCCAGTAAGCCCGCTGATTCCAGGGGAGCAGGTAGCCGGTAAAGCCCATCCCCAGGGTGCACAGAAGCAGGACCACGCCTGAAATCCAGGTCAGCTCGCGCGGGTATTTGTAGGCGGCAAAGGAGAAGGTGCGCAGCATGTGAGCGAAGACGATGATCACCATCAAGCTGGCGCCCCAGTGGTGGATGCCGCGGATCAGCCAGCCAAAGGCCACGCCGTTCATAATGTACTGGATGCTGTCGTAAGCCTTGTCGGGGGAAGGCACGTAATACACGCTCAGGAAGATGCCGGTAATCGCCTGCAGGGCGAAGAGGAAAGCGCTGGTGCTGCCCAGGGTGAAGAACCAGTTCACCTTGGGGACTTTGCGATCCAGTACCGTGTCGTAGATCGCGACCAACCCAAGACGTTCATCAAGCCACTGGATGATGTTGGCAACCATGCTAAGCCTCCTTCAGCAGGATCGAAAGAGTTCCTTCTTCGACCTTTGTCTCATAATTGTCCAGAGGCCTGGGCGGCGGGCCGGCGGTTACCTGGCCCTGGATATCAAAGCCACCATCATGGCAGGGGCAGTGGTATTGGTTGGCTTCAGTTTGCCAGGTTACCCGGCAGCTCAAATGGGTGCACAGGTTCGATAGCACCAACGCCTGGCTCCCTTTGCGCAGGACGTAGACACCAAAACTGTTCACCGTGCGCTCCCACCCGTTCTGCTTGGTGCGGGTGAAGCTGACCAGGGTGGGCACGCCTTCGGGGAAGCTCTCTATTTTGCCCAACGGGATCCACGCTTCAGCCTGGTGACTTTGAAAAGCAGGGGACAACAAATAACCAATGGCAGGTAGTCCGATCACGGTCCCCATGATGGTGCCCAGCAG
Organism: uncultured Chloroflexota bacterium; assembly: GCA_903871905.1. GTDB lineage: Bacteria > Chloroflexota > Anaerolineae > Anaerolineales > UBA4823 > CAIQIV01. Next base: position 7,165 of record CAIQIV010000446.1, read on the forward strand.
GCCGATCGTGCCTGTAACGAAGTCACGCCGGCTCAAGTTGGGTGATTTGGTCATATATGCCTCCTAATAGATTTTGACCCTATAATAGGTCAAAGAATGATTCGGCACCACACGTGTGGCCAAATACTGCTTTCCAGTTCTTATTCATTTCTCGCGTGGAATCGCTGCTGGAATCCACGAGCCGGTCCAGTCCAGGCTGCTTGAATTATAGAATGGATTTCCCGACAATGATGAGGATATCTGGATTAATTAATCCATGAGTATTGTCACTTTCCCAGGTAAATAGACAGATGGGATAATTAGGGGAGTGCAAAAGCCGCTGGTTAACGCGGAAGTCTTCTGAACTGAACAAGAAGGTGATCTGGAGGCGAGGATGATGCTTGGCAGGAATGTTGGACTGAAAGGACTGAAGTATAAGGGCGGAGGACCTATGCTGGCATATATGCTCCACCGCATCAGCGGTTTGGGGATGATTATCTTCGTCAGCCTGCACGTGGTGGCTTCCTTTTCCATGCAGCAGTTTGGCAGCACGCTGGGCACTACTATCAATACCATCTACGAGTCAGTCTATTTCCAGGTCCTGCTCTACTTCTGCGTGATCTTTCACACGCTCAACGGGCTGCGCATCGTCATCCTTGATTTTTGGCCGAAGCTGCTGGAGTTCCAACGGGAGGCCACCTGGGTGCAGTGGGCGGTGTTCATCCCCGTCTATGCCCTGACAGTTTTTGTCATGCTCTACATCCAGTTGAGCGGCGGATAACGCCTGGGATCACCTCTGAAGGAGACGGAAGAATGAGCGTACGATCGAACCCCCGGCTGGGCTTCAGCTTTGAAAACCTGATGTGGTATTTCACCCGCATTTCAGGGATAGCCATTATTTTGCTGGCTATCTTTGGATTTTTTGCGGCTTTCTTCATGGATGCACGCACGGTGCTGTCTGTGAACGAATGGTTCCGCTGGTCGTTTTTCCCGAACCCCAACCATGTCGTCAACACCGACATCCCGGATGTCACCCAGGGTTGGGCCAATGCCTACTGGCAGATTATGCAGATGCTGATCGTGTTCTTCGGCGCAACGCACGGAATCAACGGATTGCGCATGATCATTGAGGACTTTATTGGGCCCTCGTGGGGGCGCCTGCTGCTGCGCAGCCTGCTTTTTGCATTCTGGATCTTTTTGCTGATCATGGCTGTGTACGTGATCCTGGCATCCTGAGGTTTGGAGAGGCATCATGGTAGATTATCATCAGTTTGACGTTGTTGTTGTTGGAGCAGGCGGAGCCGGCCTGATGGCTGCACTCTATGCATCGAAGGGCGCCAGCACTGCGGTGTTGAGCAAACTGTATCCCTCCCGCTCACACACCGGCACAGCGCAGGGCGGCGTGGGGGCGGCGCTGGGAAACCTGGAAGAGGATCACCCGGAGTGGCACACCTATGACAGCGTGAAAGGCAGCGATTACCTGGGCGACCAGGATGCTATCGAGTTTATGTGCTTTGAGGCAGTGCAGGCGGTGTACGAGCTGGAGCATTACGGACTGCCCTTTTCCCGCACCCCGGATGGGAAAATAGCCCAGCGGCCGTTTGGCGGACATACCAACAATGTCACCGGCAAGCCGGTAACGCGGGCCTGTTACGCCGCAGATCGCACCGGGCACATGATCCTGCAGACGCTGTACCAGCAGTGTATCAAGAACCACGTGCAGTTTTTCGATGAATACCAGGTGCTCGACCTGATCGTGGTCAACGGGGCGGCTGCCGGAGTAGTGGCGCTGCGCCTGCTGACTGGCGAGCTGCACGTATTTCATGCCAAGTCGGTGATCTTTGCCACCGGCGGTCACGGCCGGGTGTGGGAGATCACCTCCAACGCTTATGCCTACACGGGCGATGGCCTGGCCATTTCCCTGCGCCGGGGGCTGCCGGCGGAGGACCCGGAGTTTTTCCAGTTCCATCCCACGGGAATATTCAAGCTGGGCATCCTGATCACCGAGGGGGTGCGCGGCGAGGGCGGTGTGCTGATTAACGACCAGGGCGAGCGCTTCATGCCCAGGTACGCGCCCACGGTGAAAGACCTGGCGTCGCGAGATGTGGTCAGCCGCTCCATGTACCTGGAGATGCGCGAAGGGCGCGGCATCGGCGGCAAGCGCTTCCTGTACCTGGATATGCGCCCGGAAACGGTGAATAAGTACGCAGCGATCGACGGGCGCAAGCGCCCCAACGGCCAGCCGTATTCCACCACTGCCGAGGAGCTGCTGTCCAAGCTGCCGGATATTGTGGACTTTTCCCGCACTTACCTGGGGATCGATCCGGTTTCGCAGCCGCTGCCGGTGCAGCCGACGGCGCACTACACCATGGGCGGCATCCCGACCAACAAGTTTGGCCAGGTGGTGATCGACGAGGCCAGCACCGTCATGCCGGGCTTCTACGCTGCCGGCGAGGTAGCCTGCGTCTCGGTACACGGGGCAAACCGCCTGGGCACCAACTCGCTGCTGGACCTGATCGTGTTTGGCAAGCATGCCGGGCTGCAGGCGGCGGAATATGCCCGCGGCGCAGATTTCCAGGCCCTGCCGGCCGACGCCGCCGATTTTGCCCGCCAGCAGCTGGACCAGATCCTGAACAGCACCGGCACAGAGAAAGTGTTAGATATTGATCACGAGATGAAGAGTGTGATGTTTGAAGATGTGGGCGTCTTTAGAACCGAGGAAAGCATGCAGCGCGCCCTGGCAAAGCTGGAAGAGCTCAAGCAGCGCCACCGCCATATCCAGGTGCGCGACCGGGGCAAGATCTTCAATACCGAAGTGATCAATATTTGGGAGCTGGGAAACCTGCTGGACGTGGCGACGGTGGTCACCAATGCCGCCCTGGCGCGCAAGGAAAGCCGCGGCGGGCATGCTCGCGAGGATTTCCCCAAGCGCGATGACGCCGGTTGGTTGAAACACACCCTGGCCTGGATGCAGCCCGGTGGGGTGCGCCTGAGCTACAAGCCGGTGACCATCACCAAGTTCCAGCCCAAGGAACGCGTTTACTAAGCCACGGGAGGCAGCCATGCAGGTAACGATTAAAATCTTCCGCTATAACCCTGAGCAGGATAAGAAACCGCATTACGAGACCTATAAGCTTGAAGCGGACCCGACTGACCGGGTGCTGGACCTGTTGGAGCGCGTCAAGGGCTATTTCGACGGCACGCTGTCCTTCCGCCGCTCGTGCGCTCACGGCATGTGCGGATCGGACGCCATGCGCATCAACGGGCACAACCGCCTGGCTTGCAAGGTGCTGGTACAGGACCTGAAGACAACCAAGATCATTGTTGAGCCTATCCTGGGGCTGCGGGTGATCAAGGATCTGATCGTGGATATGGAGCCGTTCTTTGCCAACTACCGCTCGGTGATGCCCTACCTGGTCAACAACGAGCCCGAACCTAAGAAAGAACGCCTGCAGAGCGTCGAGGACCGCGAGCGCTTTGACGACACGACCAAGTGCATCCTGTGCGCCTGCTGCACCACCTCCTGCCCTTCCTTCTGGGCCAGCGAGCAGTACGCCGGCCCTGCGGCTATGGTGGCAGCGCACCGCTTCATCTTTGACAGCCGCGACCAGGCTGCCGCCGAGCGCCTGTCGATCCTGAACGACCAGTTTGGCGTGTACCGCTGCCACACCATCTTCAACTGCACCGAGGCCTGCCCGCGCGAGATCCAGATCACCAAGGCGATCGGCGAGCTGAAGCGGGCCATTGCCACCGGGCGGCTGGACTGAGCGCTGGTCTGCTGCGAGTGGGGCGGCCGGCAGCGTTCTGTCACCGATCGCACCGGTAACACTGAGATCAGAAGGATCCGGGAGAAATTCCCGGATCCTTTTTCTTTACGCCTGGAACCTTCCGTCGTTGAACCCGGGGTGCCCAACGCGGTATTGTTCCTGCCCGTTGTTTTTTCGTGGGAATTGGATGAATAGGATATAATATGCCGATGCAACCACTTCAGACTATCCAATGCCCTATCGACCCGCAGTTCATCAACCTGGGATTGGGCAACCCCCAGCTTGTCCTGTTACCGATGGAACTGATGGAGCAGGCAGCACAGCGCTGCTTTGCCCGCGGCGAAAAAGACTTTTTACAATACGGCTACGAGCAGGGACACGGCGCCTTCCGCCAGGCGCTGGCGGAGTTCCTGACCGCGGGATACGGCTATTCCATTGGCCCGGAGGATGTCTTCACCACCAACGGCGTCTCGTCGGCTTTATCCCTGGCCTGCCTGTTGTTCACCCAGCCAGGGGATGTGGTATTTGTTGAAGAGCCGACCTATTTCCTGGCGCTGCGCGTCTTCCAGGACCACCATCTGCGGGTGATCTCCATCCCGGTAGATGAGGACGGCCTGGTGATCGAGGCGCTGGAAGAGCAGTTGGCTGCCGTCCACCCCACCCTGCTGTACACCATCCCCAACTTCCAAAATCCATCGGGAGTGACCCTCTCAGCGCCGCGCCGGCAGCGCCTGGCCGAGCTCAGCCGGGAGCACGACTTCCTGGTGGTGGCGGACGAAGTGTATTACCTGCTGGGCTACGGCGATCCACCGCCGCCGCCCATGGCGGCTTATATCCCGGTGGGGAGAATCCTGTCATTGGGCTCTTTCTCCAAGATCCTGGCGCCGGGGCTGCGGCTGGGCTGGCAGATGTCCGATCACGAGACGATGCGCCGCATTGCGCAGTGCGGCATGTTGGACAGCGGCGGCGGGATGAATCCCTTCACCTCCGCCATCGTGCGCGAGGTGATTGAGCCGGGCCTGCTGCAGCAGAACATTGAGGCCTTAAAAGCCGCCTTCCGCCAGCGCATCGCCAGCATGGACGCCGCGCTGCAGCGCCACCTGCCACAGCTCACCTACCGGCGCCCGCAGGGGGGCTATTTCTTCTGGGTGCGCTTCCCGGGCGGCATGGATGCGAAGGAATTTCTGCCGCGCGCCCGCCAGCACCAGGTGGGCTTCCAGCCAGGGATCCGTTTCTCCAGCCAGGACGGGTTGGGGGATTATGGCCGCCTGTGCTTTGCGCAGTATTCAGAGGCGGATGTCGAAGAGGGGCTGCGCCGCCTGCGCGGGGCGCTGGATACCTGGGCCTGGTCCCTGGCCGTCAGCGGGTAGAGCCATTCGATATGTTGACCGTTGATCGAGCCTTAGTCCGGCAGGCGTTTGACGATAAGGAACTTGTTGAGATCAATGGGTTCCAATTTCTTATTAATCCCCTGACGGAGCAGATCCCTGCCACAACAGCCGAGCTCCTGCGAGAATCAGCCAGGTGGATTATTGAGGCGGGCAGTTTTGCCGGAGCGACCAAAATTGCCGGGGAAGAGGATAAAGGGGCGATCATCGTCGCCGCGGTCTCGCTTTTATCAGGCCTGCCCTTTGGCATGGCCCGCTGGTATCCGTCCGGTCTGGAAGGCCAGGTGAAGGCAGAATTTCAATGCGAGTACACCACGGGCACGATTTACCTGAATGGCATCGAAAAGGGGGATAAGGTTATCGTTGTGGATGACCTGATCAGCACTGGCGGAACGATGGTGGCTTTGCTGGCGGCAGTGAAGGCGGTTGGAGCGGAAGTGGTGGATGTGGTTTGCGTGGGGGAAAAGGTCGAATACGGTGGGGTTCAGCGGGTGAAGGCGGAAACCGGGCTGGATATCAAAACGCTGGTAAAGATCGCAGTTTCTGGGCGCAGATCGAAAGTGCTTGAATAACCTCGGGTGTTGTTGAAAATTGACCGGCGTTGGCTGAAAAGGCAGCTTGCCGTCCCTCCCCACATCATGTACAATTTGCATGGTGGATTCATCGGATTGGGGTGTGGTTCACAGGGAAGGATGGCTGTAATGCTGGCGCGCGTTTTCTCCTGTGCGGTGATTGGCCTCGAAGGCGTGATTGTTGAAGTTGAAGTCGATACGAGCAACGGTTTGCCCGGGATGATCATTGTGGGGCTGCCGGACCCTGCGATTCAAGAGAGCCGCGAGCGGGTGCATGCTGCGATCAAGAACGCCGGGCAGCAGTACCCGCGCAAGCGGCTGACGGTGAACCTGGCGCCGGCGGCGGTGCGCAAGGAGGGGCCGGCTTACGATCTGCCGATTGCCCTGGGGGTGCTGATCGCCACCGGGCAGCTCCACCCGCTGAGCGTGGAGGGCAGCCTGGTGGTGGGCGAGCTGTCGCTGGATGGCAGCGTGCGCCATGTGCGCGGCGTGCTGCCCATGGCAGCCGTGGCCCGGCAGCAAGGTTACCAGCGCATCTTCACCCCGCTGGCGGATGCCGCCGAGGCAGCCTTGATCCCTGGGCTGGAAGTGATCCCGGTGAACAACCTGGCCGAGCTGGCGGCGCACCTGAACGGCGTGACCCTCATTTCCCCCCAGCCGCCGGTTGTGGCGGAGGAGCTGCCGGTGACGGTGGTGACGGATTTTGCCGAGATCAAGGGACAGGAGCACGTCAAGCGGGCCCTGGAGGTGGCGGCGGCCGGTTCGCACAACTGTTTGCTCACCGGCCCGCCTGGAGCCGGAAAGACCCTGCTGGCGCGGGCGGTGCCCGGCATCCTGCCGCGCATGAGCATTGCCGAGGCGCTGGACGTGACGCGCATCTATTCGGTGGCCGACCAGCTCCCGCCGGACATCCCGCTGGTGCGCAACCGCCCCTTCCGCTCCCCGCACCACACCATCTCGCATGCCGGGCTGGTGGGCGGCGGCAACTGGCCGCACCCCGGCGAGATCTCGCTGGCGCACCGCGGCGTGCTCTTTCTGGACGAGCTGCCGGAGTTTGGCCCACGGGTGCTGGAGGTGCTGCGCCAGCCAATTGAGGACAAGGTGGTCACCATCAGCCGCGCCCAGGGCTCCATGACTTTTCCCGCTAATTTCCAGATGATCGCCGCCATGAACCCCTGCCCGTGCGGTTATTACGGCGACCCGGTGAAGGCCTGCACCTGCTCCTCGGGCACGATAACCAAGTACCAGAAGCGCATCTCGGGCCCGCTGCTGGACCGCATCGATATCCACGTGGACGTACCGCGGGTGGAGTACGAAAAGCTGAGCGACCGGGGGCTGGGCGAGGCGTCCGCTGCCATCCAGAGGCGGGTGGAGGCCGCCCGCCAGGTGCAGCAGAGGCGTTTCAGCCAGGCGGAGGGGGTGGTTTGCAACGCCGATATGCGCCCGGCCGAGGTGCGCCTGTACTGCGGTTTGGATGACACCGGCCGCGCCCTGATGAAATCGGCCATGCAGCAGCTGCAGCTTTCGGCACGCGCCTACCACCGCGTGCTCAAGCTGGCGCGCACCATCGCCGACCTGGCCGGGGCGGAGCAGATTTCCCCGGCGCACCTGGCCGAGGCGCTGCAGTACCGGCCGCGCATCAGCGCCGGCTGACTGCCGGACGCCGCTCACGATTGGTGATTGACTCTTGTTCAGGTTTCGGTATAATTTGATTAACCTAAATATCAGATATTCAGATTATAGGGATTTATGAGTTGACCCCCATCCGCCGTAATGCCACCATGGTTTCGACCATCGCCCGGGAGCTGCGCGACCGCATCTCTTCCGGGCAGCTGCAGCCCGGGCAGCTGCTCCCACCGATGAAGGACCTGGCGGAAGAATTTGATGTGGGCCTGTCCACCGTGCGCGAAGCGGTGCAAATGCTGACCGCCATGGGGCTGCTGGAATCGCGCCCTGGCCGGGGCACCTGGGTACCGAAGGATGCCCGGGTGATGCTGCTGCATCCGGCGATGATTAAAGAGCGGCTTACCCAATCCAACGCCCGCCAGGTATACGAAGCGCGGGCCGTGATCGAGGTGGCGCTGACCCGGCTGGCTGCTCAACGGGCCAGGCCAGAGGATATTCACCTGATCGAGCAGGCTATGGCGGAGATGCACCAGCAGGTCGATGACACCCGTGCGTTTGTCAGGGCCGACCTGGATTTTCACCTGTCTGTTGCCCGGGCGGCGCACAGCCAGGTCCTGGAACAGTTTTATTACTCGGTGCGCGAGTTCTTACCCGAGGTAATCAGTGAGCTGGTGATTTTACCCCAGGTCAAGGAGGAATCGCTGGACCTGCAGGATGCCATCCTGCAGGCTATCCGCCGGCATGATGAACCCCGGGCGGTGCGGGAGGCTCAGAAACACATGGAATATATTGAGCGGCTGCTCAATCAATATGAATAGCAGCCGGCGCGCTTGGGGTCTGCCTGCGGAGGCGGACCTCGCGTCTGCTGGTTAAGGTAAAGGGTTCGATTTTCAACAAGGAGAAAAGGATGAAACCAAGTAAGCTGTACCTGATGGTTGTATGCGCCATGATCGCCGGCCTCCTGTTGGGGGCCTGCCAGCCAACTCCAGCACCGGCGCCGACCGCGCCCCCCGAGCAGCCCGCGGCTACCCAGGCGGTCAGCGCCACCCAGGCGCCGGCAGCGGCGCCGGCCAAGGTGTTGAAGGTTGGCGTATTAGGCCCCTTCACCGGGCCCAGCGCCCGCGTGGGTGAGGAGTTCAAAAATGCGGTGACCATGGCCTTTGATGCGATAAACTGGCAGGTGGGCGATTACAAGATCGAGCCCGTATGGATCGACGGGGAATCCGACCCGGAGAAGGCCACCCGAGCATACGAGGCAGCCATCACCCGGGATAATATTGATGTGGGCCTGCTCAACTGGGATGCATCGGAAGTAATCCCGCTGATGGACCTGGCTGCCAAGTACCAGGTCCCGCACTTCTTTGCCATGGGCACCAGCGAGGATATCGATACCAAGTTCAAATCCGATCCCAAGTACTCCTACTGGATGGGCAAAGGCTGGCCGACGCCTTCCAAGCTGACCATCGCTTACGTCAATACCCTGGAAGATGCGATCAAAAAGGGCATCTGGGCGCCAAAGGAAAAGAAAGTGGCCCTGTTTGGCAATGATGATGAGTGGAGCCGCGGTTTTACCAAGGCCATTGGCGACCAGCTCACTGCCGCAGGCTGGGAAATTGCCGGCGAGGAATATGTACCAGTGGGTGAGACGGATTTCTATCCCATGCTGACCAAGATTAAATCGCTCAATGCGCCGCTGATGGCGGGCACGATGGATGACGCGGCCGGCTTCCCGGCGATGATCAAGCAGGCGCGCGAGGTGGGGATCAACAGCGTGATCGTGGCGGATGGGCTGGGTTGGGCCGGCGAGTGGTACAAGATGACCGGCGATGCCGCCGA
>CAIQIV010000447.1 GCA_903871905.1 uncultured Chloroflexota bacterium
CACCGGGATTTCCACCTCGCTTCCATCGCGCTCCACGCGCACCCGCCGCGGGGTTAACTGCGCCAGGTCCTTCAGCGCTGAGCGGGCGCGGCCGGCGGTATAGCGCTCGGTGTAGTCACCGACATTCATGAAGAAAATTACCACCAGGGCAGTCACCCACTCTCCAACCAGCAAGGCAGCCAGCACGCCCAGGCTCATCAAGGTATGCGAGAGCACCTGGCGGTGCAGGGCAGCTTTGATCACCTTCAGAAACAATGGGGAACCAGCGGCCAGGACCAGCAAAGCACCTAACCAGAACGGAAGCAAATCATTAATATATGCAAACAGGCCCATCCACTCGCCAACAATGACGATAAGCAAAACCAGGGTAAACAGACCTGCATAGAGCCCCAGCACCGGGCTGGGAAGGCGGCTGGAACGGCTGCCTGGCGCAACGGCGCCCTTGCCAACATCCATGGTTACCGAATACCCAGCGCCGGAGACCGCCCGGCTGATGAGAGGCAAGGTCACCCGGGAGGGATCAAGCTGGACCACCGCCTTTTCTGCCGCCAGGTAAACCTGTGCCTGGTACACCCCGGGAAGCTTTTCCAGGGCGCGCTGCACGTGCAGCGCACACTCGGCACAGTCCATGCCCTGGATAGGTACTTCAAGGGTCTGGAGATTGGAAGGAACTATTCCATGATTTGGAGTAGATTCAATGATAGGCTGCATGATGGTCGATTATAACATCCTGGACAGGGTCAATTTCGGAGTAAAATAGCACCTGTAAAGCTGCACCGGTCCATGCATTCTACAAGAAGAAATCAACCGTAAACATTCTTCTCGTCAATCAGCAATACCGGGTATAATCAGATATATTATATCCGTTAACGGCGAAATTATACTATTCAAGATGGGAAAATATGCAAGAGGACCTTGAAGTAAGGCTGAGCAAATTTGTAATCAAGTACCGGTGGTGGACGATCCTGGCAATTTCCATCGTTTCCTTGAGTGTGTCCATGATGGCTGAATTCGACTGGGAAAACCGCCGGATTTCCTGGCATGGGATTGTAGAAATTTTCGTGCTGGGGATTCTGCTCCCTCTTTCGTACGGGGCCTTGCTTGCTTTGCTCTCCCGGGCTGAGGAACGCCGGCTCAATGCCCGTTTGGAGTCAGAGTTCCAAAAAATATTGAGCCGACAGCTCAGCCAGGCGTCCACCCACAGCGAGGTGCTGGATATCATCCTGCATTATCCATCTACCATCCTCCCGGTGCAATGGTCTGCTGTCTATCTCTATCACCCGGATAAGTCCTCCTACCAGATGGAGCAGTTCTGGAGGAGCGAAACCCACACTGGTCCAGAAGAACTGGAATTCTCAAAACCTCAGGATTTGGGAAAATGCCTGGTGTCACAGCTGAATACACCGGGGGAATTTAAGGCCTGTGCCTGCGGTTCTCCCTTTCAGGAATCCGCCAAAGGCGGATACTGCCTTGAGCTGCGCTCCATGGGCAACCTTACTGGCATTCTTTATTTCCAGCTTCCACCCGAGACCGAGGCCTCCTCCCTGGCGGTCCAGGCGCTCAAATCGATTGCCCCCCAAATGGGGCAGGCGTTGGAACGGGTGCGCCTGCAAAGGCTGGCTCTGAACCAGGCAGAGGCGGCTGAAAATGAAAGGCGGCGCATTGCCCAAAATTTGCATGACACCCTGGGCCAGAACATCAGCTACCTGCGGTTGAAACTGGATCAGCTTAGTGGAGAAGATCCCCTGGCAGAGATCAGCCTGATCAAGCAAGACCTGGAACGCATGCGGGAGATTGCGGACGACGCCTACCAGCAGGTACGCGGCACCCTGGCCGACCTGGGTTTGAGCACTATCTCTGACCTGGCTTCAGCTTTAAGCCAGATGGGGCAAACCGTGGGCAAACGGGCTAATCTCCAATTCGAGATGGAAAGCAACGGAACAGAACAGGCTATCCCGGCCTCAACCCGGCGCCAGATCATTCTGATATTTCGAGAGGCAATGAATAACGTTGAGAAACATGCGCTTGCCAGCCTTTTCAGGATGTGTATGGTATGGGGGACAAATGATCTGACCATTTCGATGAGCGACAACGGCAAAGGCTTTGATCCCTACCAAACCACCCCTTTGGGGCACTACGGCCTGATAATCATGCAGGAGCGCGCTGCAGAAATTTCGGGACGGCTGAACTGGAGGTCATCCGGAGAAAATGGGACTACCACGACTCTTTGGGTACCGCTCCCCATCGGCGAAAGAAGCGTTGAAAGAACGGGAGAAACCAATGATCAAGTTGCTGATCGTTGATGATCATGTTCTGTTTCGTGAAGGGTTGTCCAGCCTGTTTCATAAGCAGCCTGATTTCCAGGTGGTTGGTGAGGCTGGATCCCACCGCGAGGCAGTGGAAATGGCGCGCAAGTCGAAACCCGACCTGATATTAATGGATTTCAGCCTGGGCAACGGGACCGGGATCGAGGCAATGCAGGATATCCTGGCAGAAAGCCCAAAGACACGGATTGTCTTCCTGACCATGCACGAAGATGATGACAGCCTGTTTGAGGCGATACGCGGTGGTGCAAAAGGCTACCTGCTCAAGAATGTGCCTATCCAAGGCCTGCTGTTATCGCTGCGCGAATTAATGCAAAAAGGCACGGCTCCCATCTCCCGGGAAATGAGCACCCGCGTGATCAACGCATTTTCAAGCGCCCTCGCCAACCATTCACAATCATCTTCACCCCTGGATGAGCTGACCGACAGGGAAAAAGAAATCTTCCGCCTGGTGGCCAAAGGAAAAACAAACCAGGAGATCGCCCAGGAGCTGGTGATCTCCGAGAACACCGTCAAGAATCACGTGCACAGCATCCTGGAAAAATTGGGGCTGCACAACCGGCGCGAAGCTGCCATCCTGGCCGCCCGCTTATAACTGGGCAATTGAACCCCGGTTTCGGCATCAGCATACACTGATATGCAAACCGGTCTGACCCTCGCCCAGGGTGTTTCCCTGCGCATCGACCAGGTGCACCGAGCACGCCATGCACGGGTCAAACGAATGAATGGTGCGCAGGATCTCCAGCGGCCGCGCCGGGTCC
>CAIQIV010000448.1 GCA_903871905.1 uncultured Chloroflexota bacterium
CCGCCGCAGAACCATCGCCGACCCCGTCGGAAACGCCGCCTGCCGTTCCGACAGAAACTGGCATTCCAACGGACACGCCTGTACCGACAGACACAAAGACTCCGCCGGCGAGTGACACGCCTGTCTCAACCAACATCGCCACGATCACCCGCCTTCCACGATTGACGCCCACCGCTACAGCCACAAACATCCCTGAGAAGACGCTCAAAACTACCGCGACTATAAAGCCGGCAGCCTCTGCCACGGTCGTCCCGACCGCCACTCCCATCACCCCCACCCTGGGTGCAAAGGAAGGGACCGCGGCGCCAGATGAGCCGCCGGCTGTTCCCGCAGTGGCTGGTATCCCGCGAGATGCAGCCGATACTGGCGTCACGCGCTATGAAATCCCGGGCGACCCGCCAGTTTGGGCGGAAACCGGAGCCGGCATGCCATCGTTTATTCAACCCAATCCATTGCAAACCAAGATCGAGATAACTGGCGCCGTATCCATCAGTGAGAGCGCTGCCTTGAATGGCATGGAAGGGGTGGGGATGAGCCTGCTTTCCGCCGGCGCAGGCGCCCCCTTTGCAGACCATTGGACAACCACCTACCAGCGCTCGGTGGAAGATTTTGCGGTGGGTTCATCCGGTACCGCATCGCAGGATATCCCCTTGTGGACGCCGCCTGGTCCTGGCGGTTTGCAGCCCGATCTGCATCTGACCTACGATTCTGGCATCGTCGACAGCTTTGCATTGAGCTCAACCCAGGCCTCCTGGGTGGGGCTGGGCTGGGACCTCTCGGTCGGTTCGATCGAGCGCGACCCGCATGGAACCTGGAATAACATCAACGATGATACCTTCCGGTTGGACTATGGTGGTCGCTCGGTGCGCTTGTTCAAGATGAGCGATGGGAGCTGGCGCTCGGAAATCGATTCCTTCGAGCGCATCTATTACGATGCTGCCAACGACTATTGGACAGTCACAGAAAAGGATGGAACAATCCTTTATTTTGGCAATGACGCCCAATCGAAAGCTCGTTATCAAAACTGTGAGAGCACCGGACAGCCTTATCGCACCTGGCGTTGGGGACTGTCTAAAGTGCGTAATATCTATGCCAGGGAGCTGCTGTATTATTATTACAAGGAAAGCGGCGTTCTGTATGGGACCTGCTACGGATACCCATTTGCTTACAATTATGACTTTTCCATGTACCCACTTTCCATCCAATATCCTTCTCCTAGCCAATACGTTATCGATTTCCTTCGAGAAGATCGGAATGACTATAACTCGTCCTGGTCTGGCACAGAATTCACTCAGCCATATGAGTGGAAAAGACTGCATCAAGTTTCGATCAAGCGTGGGACAACGGTCATTCACCGTTACGATTTTACGTATAACACTGGAGCCAGTGCTTTCCCGAATTTCACCTGGAATCCAGGATCAGGACAAGGGGGGCCAACGCTGACGCTGACCGGGTTTAGCCAGACCGGATTTAGCTTTGAAGGGACCCAGACGTCAAGCCAGGCATGGAGCTTTGGCTACGGCGATAATGCCCGGCTGACGCAGATCGATAATGGGCTGGGTGGAAAACAACAGGTTACTTATGAGAGCCAGGCATGGTACGAGACCAACCTCAGCCCCTACCTGACCCTGTCAACTTTTGATCCGGAGGGACCGGGCAAGCCGCGCTGGATAGGGGAAAACAATGCCGTAATCACTCCAACCGGGGCGACAGCATTGATCTCTCCAGGCGCTTCAAATGGGCGAGCTTACGCTGCCCGGCTGAGTTTCATCCGTTATGGGGGTCTGTATAACCTGTGGGTCAAGCCTACCCAGTACGACACGCTGCTCATTGGCTTCGATTATGGACAGGCGGACCCGTTTGTAGGGGCAATCACGGTGACCGACCATATCAATGGCGGCTATCTCATGATGTACATCCCCGAGACCGCCTCCAGGCTCCGGCCTTTTATTCGCTGCGTCCAACCGCGCAGCGGAGCGAATTCCTGCCGGGTGCAGCAGTATCAGCTAACCCTGCACCCAACCCACAAGCGGGTGACCCAGATACAGTCGCTAAGCGAAGTTACTGCCGCCAGCCAACCGCCGGTGACCCGGCACTACGCTTATGACGAGCCGGCCAGCAACGACAGCCGGCACTCAGCGATTGTGGCCTCTCCAGGAAGTACGCTGTACACCGCCGGGGGGGTGGAGTTCCGCGGCCACGCCATGGTGAGCAGCTATGGCGTGGCAGCCGAGGACGCCAAAACACCGTGGCAGAAACAATGGTACGCCACCGGGGATCATGACAAGGGCACGCCGATCGGCGCCGCCAGCGGCAGCTTCACCTTTTACGAAGGTTTCCCCTCCTATACTTCTACAGATTATAACGACACCTGGTGGTTTGCCGCCAACACCGTCCGCACCTGGGAGCGAGCCGAAGGCGACGTGACCATGAAGGTGACCAACGCCAGCGCCAATTGGAACGCCCAGGCTTTCCGGCCAGACGGTATGATCCAACCGAGCGGCTCGATGGTCCTGTTCCAGTTCAGGATGAGCGGCGCCAACGCCCGGGTGGTGATAGGTGGTGAGACGGTCAACAGCGATCGGCGCTGGGCGCTGTACGTAGATGCCGATAACCTGTTGCGCTTCCAGTATTACAATGGCAGCGCCTACGATACCCAACTGGCGTCGCCCAGCCTGAGCATCGCCGATAACCGCTGGTACCAGGCGCTGCTGATCTTTGACAACAACAAACTGTATGGGGCAGTGTGGGACCGCGACAACCCGCGCCTGTATTCCAGTTACCTGCGGACCAGCACCGGGTTGACCAATCAAACCTGGCGTTTCCGTGAGTGGGTGTATTCCGGCTCGCTGTGGCTGGACGACTACTCGGAAGGCGTGCTGGACTCGCTCAGCCTGGCAGAGACTTCCGGCAGAACCCCATGGGCAGCGGTCATGAACGATGGGACCAGCCCATATGACGATTTGAACGTCTATTGGACGCCGGCGCTGACCGAGACGGCGCGCACCTTTGTCGGGGGCGATCGCACCGAGACCCGCATCTACAACCAGTACAACACGGCTGACCAGGGGAATGTGCAGTACGGCAACCTGACGCGCCAGGTGCAGTCGATATGGGATGGGGTGAGCGCCGATTTCAAAGATTACCGCTTGAGCCTGACACAGTATTATCCCAATGCCACCCCTTACCTGGTGGGGCTGCCGGCAGTGCAGGCGGTTTTCCAATGCGGTGGGAGCGATACCAACGGCGCCTGCAAGGGGATGGCAAGCACAGTACAGAAGTCCAGCCTGGTTTACATCTACGACGGTGCGTCTTCTTACCAGACCCCTCCAGCGGTCGGAATTTTGACCGGAAAACGGGTGTGGAAAGATTACTCTGGGGGTAATAACCGTTGGGTGGACGAGAAGTATACATACGACAGCTATGGGAACCTGATCAAGCTGACCAGGTACAAAGAGTTGGGAACATCCGCAACTTTTGCCTGGAATATGGCTGCACCCTTACCCGAGGCGACCTACTTCTGCTATGGCGAAAATACGCTGGGTGGGGAATGTGCGTCGGATACTACGCTGTTCTATACTTATCCCAAGAAGGTGGTCAACGACCTGGGACACCGCACGGTGTTCAGCTATGACCTGAACGTGGGCAAGCCGATAACCGCCACAGTGGACGTGGGGGTGAGCAGCGGGGTGACGACCACAGCAGTGTGGGCGGCGCGCTACGACGGGCTGGGGCGCGGCGTCAAGCTGGTCGCGCCGGGAGACAGCCTGGCGTCGCCGACAATTGTGGTGGCCTACAACGAGAGCGAGAGCGGCGCCTGGACGCAGACGACGCGCAAGGCGGGTGGAACTGGCAGCGCGGCGAGCTATGTGACCCGCCAGTATTACGACGGGCTGCTGCGCAATTGGAAGGACGTGATCGTGGATGCCGAGATCGACAACGGCGCCGGGGGCGCTACCACCGGGGTGGAGGTGGCGGTAGCGAAAAAATACAACGCCAATGGCAAGCTGAGCTGGGTGACAGCGCCCTACAACGACACGCTCAACCCCTGGGTCCAGCCCTATGTACAAACCTCCTACGATTACCTGGGGCGGGTGCTGCTGGTGACCGGGACGGATGGCAATGCAAGGGAGAGCTACACCTACGGTTTCCTGGGGATGAACCGCATCGAACCTTCCGGCGGCTACCGCCAATCGCTGCTCGACCGTTATGGGCGGGTGAAAGATGTCTACAGCTACAACAGCAGCAACGCTGTGCAGCTGCACACGACCTATGCCTACGACGTCTTTGACCGCCTGGTTCAATCGACGACCGGGAACACCACCTCGACCTTCACGTATGACTATGCCGGGAACAAGGTCACGACCAGCGATCCTTCCCTGGGGACGTGGAATTATGTCTTCGACGGGGTTGGCAATCTGACTGCTTGGACCGATGCCCGCGGCTGCGGGGTGAACTATGTCTACGATACGTTGAACCGGATGACTCGGCGCTGGTCGAACGATAGCGACTGCGTGACCCAGGTGGACGACAACTACAGCTATGATGCGGTCTCTGGCGGCAACAAAGGATTAGGGCGGCGCACCGGGATGCTCTCCTTGGGTTCGACTAGCACCGGCTGGGTCTACGACGAGCGTGGGCGAGTGACCCAGGAGACGCGCGCCATCGGCGCGTATAGCTACACCACGCAGTGGACGTACAATTCGGCTGACCAGGCGCTGACCATGCGTTACCCGCAGGACGATGCGGGAGGGCTCAACGGCGAGCTGCTGACCTATACATACCTGCCGCAGGGAAAGCTGAAATCGATGGTCAGCAATATCGCCGAGGCGGGCAGCCTGGCAACCAGCCTGCGCTGGGACATGGAGGGACGGCTGCGGCGCTACCTGCGTGGGGATAGCAAGGTGGTGCGCTACGACTATTACAATTGGACCACCGATTACCAGGCCGGGCTGCTCTCCAGCTACACCACCGGAAGCATCGGCCCGAGCTACAGCGACCTGTACAACATCACCTACGCCTATGATCCGGCGGGCAACCTGGACACGGTGACAGATGCGATCGGCTTTTCAGCCAGTTATGACCACGACGACCTGGGAAGGTTGATCCTGGCGAATACCACTGCCAGCAGCAACAGCGACTTCCGCTATCGGCGCACCTTTAGCTATGACACCAGCGAGGGACGGCTGGCTTTCGTCGGACAGACCTCGCCCAGCTCGTTCACCCGCACCTATGGCTATCACAGCACCCGCCGGCTGAACGTGACGACGATCACCGGTTCGGGGAGTTGGTCGTTTAGCTACGATGCGAATGGCAACATGGTCAGC
>CAIQIV010000449.1 GCA_903871905.1 uncultured Chloroflexota bacterium
CTTTGCCGCCATGCCAGGCGAGATCACCGCCTTTGCCATCGGGTATGTCGATTTGGATACCCTGGACTGGCTGGATCAGCCGCGGCGCTTCAACACCCTTTCGGTCCTGGTGCGCGGGGAAAAGGAAAATAAAACCCAGGTTGTCGCCACGCTGGACCAGATCAGCCAGCGGCTGGAACAGGATGGCTATCCTGTCGTCTCCACCAACGTGCCCCTTTACCCCGGGCGCCCGCGGCTGGAGACCAACGCCAAGACCATCACCACCATCCTGCTCATCGTGGGCATCCTGCTGGTGATCATCAGCGGGATCATGGTGGCCAACACTATGGAGGCGATCCTTTCTCGCGAGGTGCGCCAGATTGGCATCATGAAGGTGATCGGCGGGCAGCTCTCCCAGATCATGATGATCTACCTGGTGTTCGTCCTGCTGATCAGCGCCATCTCATTGGCCGTGGCCGCCCCGGCCTCGGTGGCGGCGGCCCGTTTCTGGGTGCGCTTTATGGGCTCCATGCTGAACCTGGATGTGCCGGACCTGTCAGCGCCGCGATCCACCTTCGTGATCCAGGCAGCGGTAGCCTTCCTGGTGGTGTTGGTCGCCTCGCTAAAATCGATCATCTCTGCCACCATGCTGATCACGGCGCGTGAGGCGATCAGCCAGAACAGCCTGGCGGTGCAAAAGATGGGCCTGCTGGAAAAAGCGCTGGGGCGCATCCGCGGCGTGGCCCGCCCGCTGATCCTGGCGGTGCGCAACATTTTCCGCAACAAGTGGCGCCTGGGGCTGACCATGATCACCCTGGTGATGGGCGGGGCGGTGTTCATCGGCATCGAGCACCTGTACAACTCGATGATGTTTACCCTGAACACACTGAACCAGGAGTTCAGCCGCTTTGACGTGGACGTCAACTTTGGCCAGCCGTACCGCGTGGAACAGGTGCGCCCGCTGGCCGAGCACACCGAGGGGGTGACCTACGTCGAGGGGTGGAGCGAGGCCCAGGCAGTGCGTGTGCGGCCGGACGGCAGTGACAGCGAGACCATGCAGTTCATCGCCCCGCCCAATAACAGCCCGCTGATCCAGCCTTCGGTGCTGGAGGGGCGCTGGCTGCGGCCGGAGGACGAAAATGCAGTGGTGATTAATAAGTACGTTACCGATCGCGAGCCAGACATCCACGTCGGCGACGAAGTCACCATGCGCATCAACGGCCAGGAGACCACATGGAAGGTGGTGGGCAAGGTGCGCAGCAGCGTCAATTTTGGGCAGACGCCCACGCTGTATGCCAACCAGGATTATTTTTCCCGCGCCACCAACACCACAGGGTATGTCAACAGCCTGCAAATCCTGACCCAGTCCAGCAGCGGCAGCTTCCAGCGGGAAACGGCCGACCGCCTGGAGGCCGGCTTCCAGCAGCACGGCATCGAGCTTAAGAAAGTTGAAACCGGGGAAAACTCGATCGAGGTCTTTTACAAGCGCATCAACATCCTGGGCAGCATCCTCAGCACCCTGTCGCTTATCCTGGGGATCGTCGGCGGCATCAACCTGACCGGCACAATGAGCGTCAACGTGATGGAGCGCACCCGCGAGATCGGCGTGATGCGCGCCGTGGGCGCCTCCAGCGCTGACCTGCTGCAGATCACCCTGTCCGAGGGTGTGTTCATCGGCTGGCTGAGCTGTCTGCTGGCCATCCCCTTCTCCATCCCCTTTGGCAAGGCTCTGTGCATCCAGATGGGGAACGCCTTCGTCAACTTTCCCTTCATCTTCTCCTTCTCCACCAAAGGCGTCTTCCTTTGGCTGGCAGTTGTCACCATCATCGCCATCGCCGCCAGCATTGCTCCGGCGCAGAATGCGATGCGCATCACCATCCGGGAGGCTATCAGCTATGAATAACGGCACAGCAGCAGTGGTCCAGGTCCAGGATCTGATTAAAGACTTCCAGGGACCGTATGGGACGATCCAGGTTTTGAAAAAGATCAACCTGTCGGTACAACCCGGCGAGATGGTCGGGGTGTGCGGCCCCAGCGGTTCGGGCAAATCCACCCTGATCAACATGATCACCGGCATCGACCGGCCCACCTCCGGCACCATCGACATTGCCGGCAGCCAGCTCAACGGCATGAGCGAAAACAAGCTGGCGCGCTACCGCGGGCTGCACATCGGCGTGGTCTTCCAGTTCTTCCAGCTTTTACCTACCCTGACCATCATCGAGAACGTGCTGCTGCCGATGGACTTCTGCCGCAAGGGGACGCCGCGCCAGCGCTATGAGCGGGCCATGTCCCTGCTGGAGCAGATGGGGGTGGCCGACCAGGCGCACAAGCTGCCCGCCTCCCTGTCCGGCGGCCAGCAGCAGCGGGCGGCTATCGCCCGCTCGCTGGCCAATGACCCGCCGCTGATCGTTGCAGACGAGCCGACCGGCAACCTGGACAGCAAGACTGCCCAGCACGTATTCCATATCTTTGAGGAGCTGGTATCTCAGGGGAAAACCTTTATCATGGTCACCCATGACCCGGGGCTGGCCAGGCGCATGCCGCGGGTGATCGAGGTGCTGGACGGCAGGCTGTATGAGAATGGCAATGGGAACGGGGTTCACTGAGCGCCTTTCCACCAGCTTTCAGAACCGGTGGGCTGAAAGGATCAGTGCATGATACAATAAGATAAGCTGATGGAAACTCTCCTGGCCTGCCTCACGGACCTTTACGGGGCGCAGCAGGCTCAACTGGTCTCCCAGCGCCTGCTCAACCTGTGTGCAGCGTATGCCCCGCGGCTGGCAGTCTGCCGTGCCCGGCAGCCGCGCGCTACCAGCCCGCCCGGCCCTGGGGAGGCTGTTCTGATCACCTATGCCGACATGGTCCAGCGCCAGGGCGTCCCGCCCCTGGAAGAGTTGGCCCACTTTGCAGCCCAATATTTCCAGGGGGTCGTCACCAGCCTGCACATCCTGCCCTTTTTTCCATATTCATCTGACGACGGTTTTTCGGTGATCGATTATCGCCAGGTCAACCCTGAATTTGGGGGCTGGCAGGATATCACCCGCCTGTCCCAGGGTTTCTCCCTGATGTTTGACCTGGTGATCAACCACGTCTCGGCGCAGAGCGCGTGGTTTGAGGCTTTCCTGCGCGGCGCGCCTGCCCACCAGGACTACTTTATCACCCCCCAGGACAGCCTTGACCTGAGCCGCGTGGTGCGCCCGCGGGCCACCCCGCTACTGACCTCTTTTGATACGACTGCCGGGGTAAAACAGGTGTGGACCACCTTCAGCGCCGACCAGGTTGACCTCAACTTTCACAACCCCGAGGTACTGCTGGAGATGGTGGACATCCTGCTCTTTTATCTCTGCCAGGGGGCAGAGCTGATCCGCCTGGATGCCATCGGCTACGCCTGGAAGGAGCCTGGGACAGCATGCATCAACCTGCCCCAGGTCCACCGCCTGGTGCAGCTGCTGCGCGCCGTGTTGGACATAGCTGCGCCGTGGGCCAGGCTGGTCACCGAGACCAACGTGCCCCACGCTGAAAACACCGCCTATTTTGGCGACGGGACAAACGAGGCGCAGATGGTCTACAACTTTGCCCTGCCGCCGCTGGTGCTGCACGCCTTCCACACCAGCAGCAGCCAGGCGCTGGCGCAGTGGGCAGCCGGGCTGCTGCCGCCCTCCCCCCAAGCCGCCTTTTTCAACTTCCTGGCCTCGCACGACGGCATCGGCCTGAACCCGGTGCGCGGCATCCTGGCAGAGGAGGAGATTGACGCCCTGGTGCAGCGGACGCTTGCTCATCAGGGTCACGTGTCCTATAAAAGCAACCCGGACGGCAGCTCCAGCCCGTATGAGTTGAATATAAACTATTTCGACGCCCTTTCCGACCCGCGCGCAGGCGAGCCGGAGGCGCTGCAGGTGGAGCGCTTCCTGTGCGCCCAGGCGATCATGCTGGCGCTGAGCGGCGTGCCAGGCATCTATTTCCACAGCCTGGTGGGCTCGCGCGGCTGGCCCGAGGGGGTGCGACTCCAGGGCGCCCGGCGCGCCATCAACCGCCAGAAACTGCAGGCGGTGGAGCTGGAGGGGGAGCTGTCCAACCCGGCCTCGCTGCGCAGCCAGGTGTATCACCGCTATGCGCAGCTCCTGCAGGCCCGGGCAGGCAGCCCGGCCTTTGACCACTGCCTGCCCCACCAGGTCATCCCCTGCGGCCCAGCCGTCTTCGGTCTGCTGCGCCAGGTGGAGGGCTGCCGACCGGAACAGGTGCTCTGCCTGCACAACCTGTCCGCCTCGCCCCAGGTCGTCGCCCCTGTCCCCCGGCCTGCTCCAGCGGTCGACAGCCAGGAAGACCGCAGCCCAGGCTGGATCGACCTGCTCAGCCAGCAGGCTTTCTCCGCGGATGGCCCGCTCTGGCTGGCGCCTTACCAGGCGCTTTGGCTGCGCAGGCTGTAGTAGGGGCAGGTCTGAGACCTGCCCCTACTACAGCCTGCCTCCGCTCACCCGGATATCGATAGGCGTTGGAGGCGCCATGCACCATTTAGAGGCTGCACACCGCATCGGCTTCGTATCCACCCGCTTTTCCGGCACAGATGGGGTCACCCTGGAGACCGAGAAATGGGCGGCGGTCCTGGAGAGAGACGGGCACACCTGCTGCTATTTTGCCGGCGACTCGAACCAGGCGGCGGAGCGCAGCTACACCCTGCCCGAGGCGCTCTTCAATCACCCGGATATCGAGGCAATTTATACCCACGCCTTCTCGCAAAGGCTGCGCGACCAGGCGATCACGGTCAAGATCCACCAGATCAAGGACCACATCAAAAAACACCTGGGGTTCTTTGTGCGTGATTTTGACCTGGAGCTGCTGATCGTCGAGAACGCCCTGGCCATCCCCTTGAATATCCCCCTTGGCCTGGCGCTGACCGAATTTATCGCCGAAACGGGCATCCCGACCATCGCTCACCACCACGACTTCTTCTGGGAAAGGAAGCGCTTCCTGGTCAACTGCGTGTGGGATTATCTCAACATGGCCTTTCCGCCCCACCTACCCCCCATTCGCCACGTGGTGATCAACACCTCCGGGGCAAACCAGCTCAGCCTGCGCACCGGCATTTCCAGCATGCTGATCGCCAACGTGATGGACTTTGAGCATCCCCCGCAGCCGCCGGATGAGTTTACCGCCAGCCTGCGCCGCGACCTGGGGCTGGAACCGGATGAGCTGCTCATCCTTCAGCCCACCCGGGTTGTCCAGCGCAAAGGCATCGAACATGCCATTGAACTGGTCAGCCGCCTGGGGATGAAGGCGCGCCTGGTGATCTCGCACGCCTCGGGCGACGAGGGTTACGAGTACGAAAAACGGGTGCGCGATTTTGCCCGGCTGTTGGAAGTACCGGTCAATTTTGTCTCCGAGATCATCCGCGAAACGCGCGGCCTGACCGCCGACGGGCGCAAGGTCTACACCCTGTGGGATGTCTATCCCTATGCGGACCTGGTTACCTACCCATCAACCATTGAGGGTTTCGGCAACGCCTTCCTGGAAGCGGTTTACTTCCACCAGCCCATCGTGGTCAACAATTACTCCATTTTCGCCACGGATATCAAGCCCAAGGGTTTCCGCGTGATCGAATTCGATGGATATATCACCGACGACACCATCTACAACACGCGCTTCATCCTGGAGCACCCGCAGACGCGCCAGGAGATGACCCGGCATAATTACCGCCTCGCCAGCCAACATTACTCGTATGCCATGCTGGACCGGCGGCTGCGAACCCTGCTGGCCGAGTGCTTTGGAGAACCCTAAACTCATGGAATGGGAGTCCCCCTATCTCAAGCTGCTGAAGAACCGTATCAATTTGCGCGAAGTGCCATTTACGGAACGCGGCTCCCGGCTGCTGGTCTACCAGAATAACGGCTCTATCCACATCCGCCTGGCGGAGCGCTGGTTTAAGCGTACCGGTCAGCTCTCCGCCTACCGCAAGCGTCCGCCGATCATCGAACACTTTCGCTTCACCGACGAACATGGGCAGGTCCTGCCGATCGAAACCAACAGCTACCCCCACCTGGTTGAATTCTGCACCCCCATTGGTGCCTTTACCCTGACCTTTTGGGATATTGAAACCCTGGTGTTTATCCTGCCGCCGGGCAAGGGCGGGGTCCAGTTCCAGGCCAACGTGGACCAGGCGCACCTGGAACGGCGCGGCGGCGTGCTGCGCGTCACCGGTGAGATCCGGCGCAGCATTGCCTACACCACCAACGCCCGCATCCTCTCCAACCGGATCCTTTCTGCCGCCGCCGATTCCCTGGTCGTTGAGCTGCGCTACGAGAGCAGCGGGGCACAGGCGCTGCTGCTGAACATCACCCCGCGCCTGGGTTATAACCGCTACATCGATGACGTCCAGCAGCACCTGGAGGACGCGGGCCGGCGCTGGCATGCCTGGTTCGCCGCGGCTCCACCTGTGGCTGAGCCTTACCAGGCGCAGTATTATTATGCCTGGTGGGTGATGCGCGCGGGGCTGATCTCCACCCGCTACTACACCACCCGCGAGGCCATGACCCCTTCGAAATTCTATTACCTGGGCGTCTGGCAGTGGGACGCCTATTTCCATGCCCTGGCCTACCGCTATATCGACCGCCAGCTGGCGCGCGACCAGCTGCGCATCCTGCTTGACCACCAGCGCGAGGACGGCATGCTGCCGGATGCGGTGCATGACGAAGGCCTGGTGACCCACCTGGATTTCCCGGTCGAAGCGGATGTCACCAAGCCCCCGCTCATTGCCTGGTCAGCCTGGAAGCTGTTCGAGATGGATGGCGACCGCGAGTTCCTGGAAGAGATCTACGAGCCGCTGGTGCGCTGGAACCACTGGTGGTTTGAGAAAAACGACCTGGACCACAACGGACTGTGCGAGTACCAGCATCCCTTCTCCTCCGGGCTGGATGACAGCCCACTGTGGGATGCGGGGATGCCGGTTGAAGCCCCTGATCTCAACACCTATCTCTGCCTGCAGCAGGAGGCGCTGGCAAAGATCGCCCGGGTGATCGGGGAAAAGGCAGACGCCATAAAATGGCAGAGGCGCGCCGACAGCATTGCCCAAAAGATGATCACCCACATGTGGGACAGCCAGGCCGGGTTGTTCTGGGCCTCGCATCTGAAGCAACGGGTGGAGGTGCGCACCATTTTCAACCTCTTCCCCCTGCTCACTGGCCGCATGCCGGAAGCCATCACGACAAAGCTCCTGGCGCACCTCACCAACCCAGACGAATTTTGGACAACCTATCCGGTCCCGACGGTGGCGGTCAGCGATCCCCAGTTCAACCCCGACCAGATGTGGCGCGGGCCAACCTGGACCAATGTCAACTATCTGCTGATCGAGGGCCTGCAGCGGAACGGCCAGGTGCAGCTGGCTAACGAGCTCCAGCAGCGCACCCTGCACATGGTCTCCAACCACCCGGACATTTTCGAGTACTACCAGCCCTTCAACGGGGATAAGCCGCCCAAGGCTGCCCCCATTTTCGGCTGGTCCGCCTCGATTTTTATCGACCTGGCGATCCGCGCCTCGCAGGAAGGACTGGCGCCGTGAATATCCTGCTGCTGCACTATGCTGGCCCGCCGGTGATCGGCGGCGTAGAAAGCGTGCTGGCGCAGCATGCCCGCCTGATGGCGGACGCCGGGCACCAGGTATGCGTGGCAGCCGGGCGCGGGGCTCAATTCGACCCGCGCATCCCCTTTCTCCCCATCCCCCCGGCTGATTCACGCCACCCCCAGGTGCTGGCCGCCAAGCAGGTCCTGGACACCGGCGCGGTGCCGGAGGAGTTCGCCGACCTGGTACGCATGGTCCGCCAGGCGCTGACCCCGCACCTTGCCCAGGCCGACCTGCTGGTTGTGCACAACGTATGCTCCCTGCATCTCAACCTGCCGCTGACCGCAGCCCTGTGGGAGCTGGCGGAGCAGGCGCTCCCACCTCGCTGGATCCTGTGGCACCATGACCTGGCCTGGGCCACGCCGCGCTACCAACGCGAGCTGTACCCGGATTATCCCTGGGACCTGCTGCTGCGAGACTGGCCTCACACCACCCACGTGGTTGTCTCCGAGCAGCGGCGGCAGGAGCTGGCAGGCCTGCTGCACCTGCCGCAAGAGCAGGTCCAGGTCATCCCCAATGGTGTGTCTTACACCCGCTTTCTCAAGCTGGAACCGGCCACCCTCACCATCGCCAGCCAGCTCGACCTGCTCTCAGCCAGCCCGCTTTTGCTGCTGCCGGTACGCATCACACCGCGTAAAAATATCGAGCTGGCGCTTGAAATCCTGGCCGCTCTGCGGGAGCCCTTCCCCCAGGCAAGACTGGTGGTCACCGGCCCTCTGGGGGCGCATAACCCGGCCAATGCAACCTATTTTTCGGACCTGCTGGCGCGGCGCCAGCGCCTGGGCCTGCAGCGCTGCGCCCATTTCCTGGCGGAGCTGAGCGAGGCTCCCTTGCCAGACGCGGTGATCGCCGACTTCTACCGTATGAGCGACGCGCTGCTGCTCCCCAGCCGCGAAGAGGGTTTTGGCATTCCCATCCTGGAGGCCGGCCTGGCCGGCATCCCCATCTTCTGCGCAGACATCCCGCCGCTGCGCGCCCTGGCGGGCGCGAATGGGCAGTATTTCTCACCTGATGGCGAGGCAGGCATCATCGCTCAAAAGATCTCCGCCTGCCTGAGCAGCTCCCCCATCCTGCAGCTGCGCACCCAGGTGCGCACACAATTTACCTGGGAGCGGATTTATTCGGAACAGATAGCACCTTTGCTGGCATATTCAAAGGCAAACCATGAGAAGACATTACACGCCTGAGCTGTTTCAAAATGTGCTGGTTCCGGTGGTGTACGGCTGCGATTTTGCCCCGGCATTAAAGCTGGCCCAGTGGCTGACCCGGGATCAATATATCACCCTGGTTGGGCTGGTCGGACTGCCGGAGGGCGAATCGCTCAGTAAAGCCGCAGTGCCAGCCCGGGAGCTGCGCGCCACGCTGGAGACCATCACCCGGAACACAGCCCTGCACGTGCAGACCCGGATCATCGTGTCCTATACCCCGTGGAAAGAGCTGCAGCACATCGCCGCTGAAGAACGGCCTGACCTGCTGATACTCGCCTGGCCCTGCCAGCTTGAGGGATTGAAAATTCAGCCAGCCGAAGCCTTCTTGAATCCCCCGTGCGACATCGCCATGACCTGCCGCACCCCTTCCCAGTCCATCCAAAAGCTGCTGGTCCCGGCGCGCGGCGGGCCGTATGCCGAGCTGGCGCTGCGGCTGGCGCTGGCCATTCAGCGCCACACCCACGCTGCAACCACCATCCTGCACCTGTCCACCAGCGACTCCGATCATGCCCAGGATGCCCCATACCGCGGCATAGAAAAAGTGGTGAAGAGCTTGAGAGACGAGGTGACGCATGTAGCGGCCCGCACCCCCAACCCGGCTGAGACGATCCTCAGCCATGCCCGCCAGGCGGACATGGTGATCATGGGCGCTACGGCGCGTCCTGATCTGGTGGGCAGCAGCATCGGCCCGGTTGCCGAGCGCCTGATGCAGGAAGACATGCAAGGATTGGTCATCGTGCGCACCAAGCGCCCCATGTCCCTTGACATAGGAGGTGAAGGAAACGGAAAATCCGCCATTTCCATCCTGGTTGACAAATGGTTCGCTGAGAACACTTACCACGCCGATGAGTTTGCCGACCTGAAGAAACTGTGCAGTCTCAAGGAGCAGCAAAAGTTGAAGGTCAGCCTGGCGCTGCCAGCATTAAACGAGGAGGAGACGGTCGGGAACGTGATCCACACGCTGAAATCACAGCTCTACGATGAGGTCCCCCTGCTGGATGAAATTGTGCTGATCGACTCGAACTCCAACGATCGCACCCGCGAGATTGCCGCGGACCTGGGCATCCCGGTGCACATTCACCAGCAGATCATCCCGCAGTACGGCGCCAGGCGGGGCAAAGGCGAGGCCCTGTGGAAGAGCCTGTATGCGACCAGCGGGGATATCGTGATCTGGATCGACACCGACATCATCAACATTTCCTCCAGCTTTGTCTACGGCCTGCTGGGGCCGCTGCTGACCCGCCCCAAGATCCAGTTCGTTAAGGGGTTTTACCAGAGACCACTACGGATTGGGGATAAGGTCCAGGCTGGCGGCGGCGGGCGGGTCACCGAGCTGACCGCCCGCCCGCTGCTCAACCTGTTCTACCCGGAGCTTTCCGGCGTGGTGCAGCCCCTGTCCGGGGAATACGGCGGGCGCCGCAGCGCCCTGGAGCGCCTGGGGTTCTTTTCGGGTTACGGTGTGGAAATTGGGCTGCTCATCGATGTGCTGGAGAAATTTGGCCTGAGCGCCATCGCCCAGGTCGATCTGCAGGAGCGGATCCACCGCAATCAATCCCTGGAGGCGCTGAGCAAAATGTCCTTTGCCATCATCCAGGCGGTGATGAGAAAGCTGGAGCACCGCTTCGAACGCAGCATCCTGGAAGAGGTCAATAAAACCATGAAGCTGATCCGTTATGAGCCGGGACGCCTCTTCCTGGACATTGAAGAAATCGCCGAACAGGAGCGCCCCCCGATGATCGAGATCCCTGAATACCTGGAAAGGATGAAATACCCGGCGCCATGACCAGATTGATCCTTGTACGCCACGGGCAGACAGACTGGAACCAGGAACGGCGCTACCAAGGGCAGGCTGACCCGCCGCTGAACGACCAGGGGCGCCAGCAGGCCAGGGAGCTGGCTGCGCGCCTCGCCGGGGAGCGGGTATCTGCCATCTATTCCAGCGACCTGCGCAGGGCGCTGGAAACCGCTCAGATCATCGCCCATGGGCTCACCGCGCTGATCCAGGTTGATCCGCGCCTGCGCGAGATCAGCCTGGGGAAATGGGAGGGCATGCTGTATCCCGACATCCTGGCCCAATATGAAACGCTGTGGTGGTCGCGCGAAAGGGACCCGGTGAATGTTCGCCCGCCAGGCGGCGAGAACGTGGCGGAGTTCACCCTGCGGGTGCATGAAATTGCAGATGAGATCTCAGCACACCATCCTGGCGGTCAGGTGCTGGTGGTCACCCACGGGCTGGTAATCGCCGTGCTGAAATGCGCGATCCAGGGGATCCCGATGGAACAAGTTTTTCAACACATCCCGGACAATGCGTTTCCGCTCCCCCTGGATTGGCGTCTTTAGTCTGGCACTCAGCTGCCGGACTGGTCTTTCTCCCGGCTGCCAGCCCCGGAACGCAGCTGGCGGTAGACCAGCACTGCCAGCGTGACGGTTGTGAGAGGAATGACAAAACCAAGCATGACGCGGCTGAATCCCGGCAAGGCGTCATGCTGCGCGGCATCCAGGAGTAGGTAAACCAGGTACGCCAGGTAATAAGCAGAGAATAGAAACCCCTCCCAGCGCGAGATGCGGTGGCCAATGAAAAAGACCGGCAGGCAAGCCACGGCAACAGCGGTCATCACCGGCAGGTCAAAACGGACCAGGGAGGCAGACACCGCCACCCCTTGTGGGGCAAGCAGGGCGGTCAAACCCAGGACGCCCAGGATGTTGAACAGGTTGCTGCCAACAGCATTACCCACCCCAATATCCCCTTCACGGCGCCAGGCGGCCATCAGCGAGGTCGCCAGCTCCGGCAGGCCGGTACCGACTGCCAGGATCGTCAGGCCGATGATCGCCTCGCTGAGGTTAAACCAGCGCGCCAGGATCACCGAGCTGTCCACCAGCAAGCGCGCTCCCCACACCAGCAGGGCCACCCCGGCCGCAATCAACGCCAGGTTGGCCAGGCGCGAACGGGCAGCAGCGCTTTTTGCACCCCCGTACTCGTGTTCATACTCCTCCAAGACGGCAGCGCCTTCTTTCCTACCCATGGAAACCGCCAGGAGAAGATACCCCACCAGTCCCGCAGCCAGGACAGCTCCTTCGCCCCGGTTGACCTGCCCGTCCCGCGCAAAAAACCACAGGGCAAAGGAGGCCAGGATCATCAGCGGCACATCCAGGCGCACCAGGCGCTGCTCCACCAGCAGGGGAAAAATAGCCGCCGAAAGCCCCAGGATCAATAGAATATTGGCGATGTTGCTGCCAATCACATTGCCCACCGCCAGGTCCGCCTGGCCGGTTGACATCGACTGCAGGCTGATTGCCAGTTCAGGGGTACTGGTCGCCAGGCTGACCACCGTCAGGCCGATCAGGATCGGCGGAACCCCCAACGAGAGCGCCAGGCGCGAGGCGCCGCGCACCAGCAGCTCGGCGCCGCCGATCAACAGCACAAATCCAGCCAGGAGAGA
>CAIQIV010000450.1 GCA_903871905.1 uncultured Chloroflexota bacterium
CAAAAGGCCGGTCCTCTGCGGTGAAAGGGTGGGCAAAGTGGTCTGACAGGGGGTGCTGTCCGGCGCCCAGCACGGTGACCGCATAGTACCCCGCCTCGCGCACCAGGGCGGTCGTAGCGCTGGCCTGGTCCAGGGCGACCAACACCAGCGGCGGGTTGAGCGCCACCGAGGTGAACGAGCTGACCGTCATCCCGCCGAGGCGCTCCCCCAGCCGGGCGGTGACCACGCTGACCCCGCTGACCCAGCGGCGCATAGCCTGGCGAAAGTCTTCCGAAATGCGGTCCGTATCCATGCGCTTATTATAATCTGCTGCACCCGGTTTGAGAAATTCGAGGCGTTTTTTCATTGACCAGAAACAGGGTGTGGAGTATAATGTCGTCCGCTCAAACGCCCTGTACTGCATGCAGGCAGGGCATGAGGAAAACCTGGCCCGCTAGCTCAACTGGCAGAGCAATTGACTCTTAATCAATGGGTTGAGGGTTCGAGTCCCCCGCGGGTCACCTGATTATTCTTTGACCCGGCGGCTTGCCGTCGCCTACAAGGCCCTGGAAACAGGGCCTTTGGATTCTAATTCGCTTGGGTGAGATGTTCTAGTCTTTCCCACAACTTATGGCGGGTTTCCATATCCAGAACTGCTTGCGGCCATTTCACTTCCTGGCAATTTGAATTAAAGAACTTCCCGGTGACACCCTGCACCTCCGCAGCCGAGGCCAGATATACCGAGGATCGGGATGCCCGGGCGGCCGATTTTCCCCCATCCGGGCGGGTCAGCCATCGGAACAACGGGAACATCCAGCGCATGGCGCCCGGAAGCATCTCCGGTATCACGCCGCGGGTCATGGTTGTACTGGCTTGCCCTGGGTAACACACGTTAATCGCCAGCGGAGTGTCTTGCGTGCGCCGGGCAAACTCCAGCATTACCGCCATCATCGCCAGCTTTGTTTGAGAATAGGAATCCAGGCCATCAAAGGAATGCTCAGCCTGCAAATTATCCATCTGCAGGCAAGCAGGCAGGCTGCCACCAGCCAGGCTGATCACCCGGGCGGGAAGACCAGCCTCAAGCGCGCCCAACAGCAGTCGGGTGAGCAAAAATGGCGCAATCACGTTGACTGCAAAGTTGGCTTCAATGCCGCCAGTGGTCAACTGCCGATTGGGAGCTGCCAGCCCAGCGTTATTGATCAGCACATCAAGCCTAGAAAAGGTTACCAAGAATTCTTCAGCCAGGGTATGCACGTTGGACAGGATAGATAGATCCGCCAGCAAGAAATGAATATCGGGGTTGCCGCTTGCCTGCTTGAGCTGGATAACAGCTTCTTCCGCAGGGGATCGGCTGCGGCCGGTGACGATCACCCGCGCCCCCAATTTCGCTAATTTCAGCGCGGTTTGATAACCAATTCCGCCAGTACCACCGGTAATGAGCACATTTTTATTTTGCACCCAGACACCTTTGAGAAGTGACCCCATTTCCCAGGCAATATTCAGAAAAGGATGCCTATCTCCTGCCTGACCTGCTCTCTGCCCGGGAAAGGTTTTCCGCCACGCGAAACTGCACGATGCGGGTGATCAGTTCCAACGGCAGCGGCTGGTGGCGGGGAAACTGCACCGCTCCCTTGGAGCTTTTATAAGCCGCCAGCTCCGCCTGGAAGGCGGCGATGCCGCTGGGGGTAGGGTAGAACCCAATGTGCTGCTTGAAAGCGGCAAAATGCACCAGGTTGCCCTTCAGGTAAAAGGTGGGCATCTGGTAGCTGATTTTCTCCACCGCACCAGGCGCGGCTGCCCGGATGAGTTCCCGCAGTTCCGCTAAGGTGCTTTGCAGGTCCGGCGGAAATTGGGCAATGTACTCATCGATACTGCGATAACTTTGCCTGGGGGTATCCAATTCGCATCCTTTGCTTGTTCACTGCTCCATCCATCTCACCCGCTGCCGCGGGGTAACGGTCGCCATCCAGCAGATCAATTCAGCCGAAAGCGCTGCACCACCATGCCCAGGCGCTGCGCCATACCCGACAGCGACTGGGAGGCCTGCAGCACATCCTGCACCTGGCCCCTCAAGCCGGCGATCGTTTCATTGACCTGGGAAACCGAATACTGGTTATCCTGGCTCAGGCGGGTAATCGTCTCAATTTCGCGCACCACACCCCGAGACTCGTCGCCGATCTTCCCGGCAGCTTGCAGGTTATCACTGACCACGCTGGAAACCGACTGCATGGACTGCACCAGTTGGTTGGTCAGGAGACTCATGCGGTCCGTGGCCTGTGCAGACTGCTGAGCCTGCTGCAGCACGGTCTCGGCGGCGCTCAGGATATTCTCCAATGCCTGGGCCGACCCGCTGGCCTGTCCTGCACCGGATTCCACTACCGTTGCACTCTGCTCCATGGCCCGCACCGCTTCATTCACCGTCTGCTGGATGCCACGCACCAGTTCAGCGATCTCCTTGGTAGCCAGGCTGGAGCGCTCGGCCAGCTTGCGCACTTCATCCGCCACTACAGCAAAGCCCTTGCCCTGCTCGCCGGCCCGTGCCGCCTCGATCGCCGCATTCAGCGCCAGCAGGTTGGTCTGGCTGGCAATCTCCTCGATCGTCTGCAGGATGGCGCCGATCTGCTCCGAACGCGCCCCCATCTCTTTGACCTTTGCCCCTGACAGACCAACGTTCTTGCGGATATCCTGCATCCCACCGGTCATCTGCGCCACACTCTGCGCACCCTGGCGGGCAAACTGCGCTGCCTGGCCAGAAGCGCCGGTGACCGTGGAGGCGTTCTCAGCCATTCCCTGCACAGCCTGGGAAATCTGTGTCGTGATATTTGCGGATTGGGAAACAGCCTCAGTCTGCAGCCTCACCCCGTCCGAGACCTGCTCAATCGCCTGGCGCATGTGTCCCATGGCCCCGGACATCAGCTCCACGCTGCCCGACTGCCTGTTCATGCTGGCGGTAACCTGCTGGATGGTGGTCGAGATCTGGCCAGTTGCCTGCCCGGCATGCTCCGAAAGCCGGGAAAGCTGGACCGCAGCCGACTGCAGGTCATCCATGCTTTCTGCAACCTGCTCCAGCATCTCACGCAGGTTGGATACCATACCGGTCAGGGCCAGCCCAAGCTCGTCCTTTTCCGACTTCGCTTCCACAGTCACCAGCAGATCCCCTTCCGCCAGGGCATTGACCGCCTGGACCAGGGATTTCTGTGAATCGATCATCAGGCGGAAAGAATCCGCCAGATCCCCCAGCTCATCCTGGCTGTGATAATCCAGGTGTTGGTCCACATCTCCCTGGGCCAATCCATGAGCCACGCTCGCCATGGTGCGCATGGGGCCGGTCAGCCGGGCGGAGAAGATTAACGCCAGCACGGCCACCAACACAGCCAGGACCGCTACCAACAGCAGCGCCTGGTTTCGCACAGTGGTGACCGCGGCAAAAGCCTCGCCGGTTTCTTGCTCAATCAACAGGCCCCAACCCTGGTCAAGAATCGGACGGTAGGCGCCCAGCACCGCTTTCCCCAGGTAATTGGTGTACTCATCCACCCCGGATTCACCGCGCACGGCGCGCTGTGCGCCAGCGGTGTCGATCTTCAGCTTGAGCTCCGGGCTGCCTTCCACCAGGCCCAGGCGCTGGATCTCCTCCGGGAACCGGGAGGGGCTGAAAATCAGCTGGGATCCGGTGACCAGGTAGGCTTCCCCTGTCTCCCCGCCGCGCAGCTGCTCCAGGTTTTTCCCAAAGGTATCGGTTTTGATCGCCCCGCTCATCACCCCCACGATTTTTCCTTCCACTTCGATCGGCGCCGCCGCCACGATCACCAGGCTGCCAGTAGCCTTTGAGAGCAGGGGATCGGAGATCACGGTCTTGCCCTGGCTGGCCTGCTGGAAATAATCCCGGTCTGCCACATTGATCGAGGCGCCGTCGGTGCGGAAGACGGTATTTCCCTGCAGGTCGTAGACCGCCATGTTTTCATACACCCCCCACTGCTTATAATACTGGTTGACCGCATCGGTAATCTTGGTTGGATCCATGGTGCGCACGCGCGCGGTTCCCGCTACCACCACCATGTTGTCCACCCGTTCGCTCAGCCAGGACTCGATGTACTGCTGGAAGAGCTGGGCCTTTTGCTCCAGCGCCGCCTTGTGCACCAGGTGCAGCTCGGCCTGGCTCTGCCAGGATGAGATCGCCATCCCAATGAGCAGCGGCAGCAGCGCCAGGGCCAGGAAAGTAACCAGAAGCTTTCCGCGCATAGAACGCAGAAAACCAACGAAACCTTTGCGTTTTTGCATTGAGTGACGGTCCATGAGCTCTCCCTTAGTTTGTGACAAAATCAACAACCGCGGGTCAATTATACCAATCCTTGCAGAAAGCGCGATAAAAACACAATAAATTTATCGCAACCATCAGGTATGCATTTGTTATGGAATTGTCATAAAGGGGCAAACTCAGCTCATGCGCTGCACAGTATAGAAACCTGTGGTGTGGTACAGCAAGTCAGTTATGGCGCCCAGGACGGTGGCCCGGTAACCCAGGGTGCTGGGCACCAGCCTGGGAAGAACTGGCTGGTTTGGCCCCAGGCGCTGCAGAATGGGCTCAATCAGCAGATCGCCCGATCTCGCCACCCCTCCCCCCAGGACAATAATCTCCGGGTCAAAACACAGGTTGATGGCAGCAATGCCCTGGGCAAGATAATCGACTGTCTCAGCCACTATTTCCTGGGCCCAGGGTGCCTGGCGGCGGGCAGCGGAAAAGACATCCTCTGCGGTCAAGGAATGAAGCTTTTCATCAGACCACTGGCCTTCCAACCGCTGGCGAGCCCGTTGGGCGATCCCTGTGCCCGAAGCCAGCTGCTCCAGGGCGCCAAAGCCCTGGTAAGACTGCCCCAGCAGATTGCGGTCGGGGATCAGGTAGCCAATTTCGCCAGCGGCCTGATGCACCCCGCGGTAGATCGCCCCATCCAGCACGATGCCGCACCCGATGCCGGTACCCACGGCAATCACGACCAGGCTGTGCGCTCCCTGCCCGGCCCCAAACCACAGTTCGCCCAGGGCAGCCAGGTTAACGTCGTTATCCACCACCACCGGCAGGTTGAATTCCTGCACCAGGCGCTGTTTGAGCGGAAAGTCGCGCCAGCCCAGGCTTGGAGCGAATTGGACAATGCCCTGCTCATAGAGGGTGACGCCCGGAGCCCCAACCCCAATCCCGCTCAAGCTGGCATGGGTGGATTGGGCAAATTTCTGTAGATCGCGCACCAGGCCTGCCAGGCGTTGGTAGCTCTCCTCGCCGGTAGATTGATGATGGGAAATGCGCGCTTCGTACAAGACATTGCCCCCCAGGTCCGCCAGCGAACCATAGATCTTGGTTCCGCCCAGGTCAATGCCGATGGTCAACCGGCCGGCCGCGTTGAAGGCCACCAACGGCCGTTTGCGCCCACCGCTCCATTCCCTGCCGCCGGTGGGAATCACCAACCCATCCTGGATCAGCTCATCCACAATGCGCATCACCATGGGCAGGCTGACCCTAAGCTGCCTGGCAATCTCCGCTCGCGAGATCGGCCCCTGGCGGCGGATAACCTCCAACAGGATAAACCGGTTAATGCGGTGCATTTCTGACGAGCTGATAATGTGCATTGATCGCTAAGTTTCTGGAACTCCAGGCTTACATCCGTCTGCGGCCTGGATTTCGATTACATGAACGATATGCCCGGTTAGCGCCAGGAAGCGCTCCAGGTCACTCTTCGCCAGCAGCAGCGTAGCTGTGTTGACCAACGGGTGGCAAAGGAACGCCTCCGCCCCCCAGATGTCGGCATCCATATACAGGGTGACGCGATGCCCGGTATCGTTGACCAGCCCCAGGAGGGTCACAGCCCCCGGTGTTACCCCCAGCAGCGCCTCCAGGCCCTGCTCCGAGGCAAAATGCAATTTCTGGATTGCAAGCTGGTTTCCCAGGTTTTTCAGGTTCAGCTTCTTCTCACAATCAGTCACCACCAGGTAAAACCCTCGCCCTTTCTTATCCGTCAAGAACAGGTTCTTGGTGCTCACCCCAGGCATCGCCGGGCGGTACTGATCAGCTTGCTCACAGGTATAAACAGGCGGGTGCCCTACGTACTGGTATGGGATACCCGCCTCCTGCAAAAACGACAGGAATGCATTTTCGCTGCTTACTCTCATCCTCTGGTTTCTCTCCCCAGAAGTATATCATGTGGATGTCATTCAGGCATTGATCATGCATCATACGTGTCGTCCAGCGTCGAGGCGGTGGACAAAATGGTATAATTCATCCTGGCGGAAGCCAAAAAATGGTGAAGAGTATGGGCGCCTTACAAGAGAACAGTGGTATCAAGTCCCGAGTTCGGGCGATGTGCAGCATGCAGGTTGTGCTGATGGCAGCGATCCTGATCCTCCTGACCGGCTGCAGCGTGCCGGATATGCTCTCCGTGGATGCCGAGAGTGCGCTAGCCGCAGGAGATTCACATCCGGCAGCAGCGATCACCCCCCTGCCCGAGACAACCACCCCTGGGGTAGCAGCGGTAATCCTGGACATCAGCGAGATAGGCATGGTCTCTCAACCTGGACGTGAGCCAACCGCGATGCAGATTGGGATGCAGCTCCCCGCAGGTGAGAATGTTCGCCTGTGGAGCCTGGGAACAGTCAAGCTACAGCTTGCAGATGGCGCACTGGTCTGCATGGACCAGGATACGATCCTCAACCTGGAGGCAGTCATCGGCGTCAGCCCCGAAGGGGACCGCCTGGTGTTGGAGAAGGGGGGGCTGCGTGTCCAGGCTAAAGCCTCGGAGGTCGTGGTAAAAGCTGCTTACGGCCAGGCATATCAGGCCAGTGCTCTGGCTGGCGACATGGGGGTGACCTATGACGCCCGGCAAGCAGCCTTCACCATGGCCTGCTTGAGCGGTGAGTGCCGCATCGGAAGCCCCAACCCCGTCGCCATCCAGCCAGGGTTCCAGGCCGGCTACTCCCAGGGTGTGCTAGACCAGCCCACTCCGGCAGACCTGGCCCATTGGCAAGGCCTGTGCGCTTCACAGGCCACCCCACCCCCTGATGTACAGCCCGCCTCGCCAACCCCTCCACCGCCGGCCCTCCCAACCGCCCCTCCCCCGGTCGTCCAGCCCGTCGTTCCCACGCCCACGTCAGCACCTCCCGTAACCCTGACCACATCCCCTCCGGCAACATTGGCCGCTGCTGCGCCCCCAACAGCCAGCCCCACTGCCGCGGCAGCCCTGGTCGCCCCTGCGGTGGCTGTTGTCACTCCCGTGCCGACCATCCAATCCATTTCAGCAACCGGAGGTCTCTGGCCAACACAAGTCCCCTATTACGGATATCTCTATAATTGGTCGTATACCAGTTATGGTTATTATAATAATTACGCCAACACCCAGGCGCGCTCTTATTGGGGTCCACTGCCCGGGACCAGCACTGCAAGCCCCGGTCCAGGCGCACTACCCAGCGTGGTGCCCGCTCCGGTTGTTGGTCCAATGCCTGGACCAGTTCCACCTGTTCCTCCACCCGCACCGTAGATCGGCTCATCCCGCCCACCTGCCTGGTTTTATACAGGCCAACTGCTTCGCTCAAAACAGCTTATTGTATCTAATATTTCCTTCAACTCCTCACCGAACACAGGTTGAGGATGTTATAATTTAATGAACACTATCCTGGCAAAGCAAAGAGAACGATCGATTCTGCCAGAGATTTGCAGAATGCGTCAATTTCTTTCGTTTTTTATAACAATTTCTGTTAGAATTGTGAGTAGAAATCCTTACAGGTAGCGGGATGTCGGAGTCATACCAATCTATCCAGTATTGCCGGGTCTCCCTGGATCAACAGGAGGATCTGGAAGGACAGGTGATCTCAGAGACGCCTGTATCGCTTACCGTCAACGGCTTGCTCTGGCTAACCCTGATGTGCACCCCCACCGACCTGGAAGCTATGGCTGTGGGTTTTCTGTACAACGAGAACATTATCAAAAAAAAGGAAGAAATCGCCTCGGTAAGGGTCTGCCTGTCGGGCGACAATGTGGATGTATGGCTGCATCACCATGCCGATAAACCCAAAGAATGGCGGCGCACTTCGGGCTGCACTGGAGGCGTAACTGGGGTCCAGAGCCGGGCAGGCGCGCAGGGGATGGCAGCTCTCAAGACAAATGGCGACTGCCTGAGCGCTGAGCAGGTCTACGACCTGGTTGGCGGCCTGTTTGAAGCCCAGACCCTGTATCGCAAAACAGGCGGGGTTCATACCTCGGCATTAAGCGATAGCCAGAGCATCCGCCTGGTAGCAGAGGACATTGGACGGCACAACACGCTGGATAAAATTGCCGGGCGCTGTGTGCTGGAAGGCATTTGGCCAGAGCGACGGGTCCTGATCACCACAGGTCGGATCAGCTCAGAAATGCTGCAGAAATCCATGCGCATTGGCGCATCCATTGTCATCTCCCGCACCTCACCCAGCTCGATGTCGATTGCCCTGGCCCAAGAATGGGGCATCACCCTGATAGGTTATGCGCACAGAAACCGCTTCAATATCTATGCCCACCCTCAGCGCATCCTGGTGCGTCTCCCCTCTCACCCAGGCGCGTGCTCCGAGGCATAATCATTTGGAAAAAAGAAGATGAAACTGACTGAGATCATTAAAATCATTGATGGCAAACTCTTTGACAAAAATGTCAACCTGGATTGGGAAATCAAGGGCGGCTGCGGTGCCGACCTGATGAGCGATGTGCTCGCTTCCATCCAGCCAGACGCCGTACTGCTCACTGGCCTGTGCAACCCCCAGGTTGTGAGAACTGCCCAGATGGCGGATGTTCGCGCAATAATTTTCGTGCGCGGAAAACACCCCCCCCAGGAAACGATTGACCTGGCCAGCCAGGAAAACATCCCGCTCATTTCCAGCCCCTATGGCATGTTTGAACTGTGCGGACGCCTGTACCAGGCAGGACTGCACAGCCTGGAACGCAACTTGCGGGTATAACTCCATGCCCTCCAAGCAGCAGATCATCTCCCCCAGGGGACGCGACGTCACCGACCAGGATGCCAAGACCATCACTCGCGTTGAGGAGCTGGCCTACGACCTGAAAGTCCGCGATGTCATGACCCAGGAAATCAAGACCGTCAGCCCCTTGATGACCATGGCTGATTTGCTTGAGCTGCTGCGACGTGAGCAAATCTCTGGCGCTCCGGTCCATGAAAACAATAAGCTGCTGGGGGTGGTCTCCATGGAAGATTTGATCCGGGCGCTGCTCGCCCACGATCTTCAGGCTCCCATCAGCCATTATATGTCCACCAATGTGATCGCTGTTAACAGCTATGACACGGTCATTGAGGCCATCGAACAATTCACCAAGTTCAAAATCGGGCGCATGCCGGTCATCGATGAAAATGGCAACCTGGCCGGGATGATCACAAAAGGAGACATCACCACCGGCGTGCTCATCGCCCTGCAGAAGGATTACCAGGTGGAAGAAGTGCGCCGCTACCGCGCCAGCCACCTGTTCGAGGATATTGTTTCCGACCGAACCACCCTGGTCATGCGCTATCTGATCAAAGGCCGCGATTTTCTCCACGGCGGGGCGGCCTCCAGCCACATCAAGCGCGCCTTGATGCGCCTGGGAGCCAATCCACAGCTTGCCCGTCGCTGCGGCATCGCCATCTATGAAGCAGAAATGAACCTGATCATCCATGCCAGCGACGGCGGGTTGATCCGGGTGGAAATTGAGCCGCACCGCATCCTGATGCAGGCAATTGATGAAGGCCCTGGTATCGCGGATATTGACCTTGCCCGCCAGGCAGGCTATTCAACCGCCACCGAGGAGATCCGTGAACTGGGCTTTGGCGCAGGGATGGGACTGGTCAATATAGAGCGCTGTGTGGATAAGCTATTGATTGAATCCATCCCGGGCAAGGGCACAAAATTAGATATGAAAATATTCTTACAGCCTGAGGACAGTTTCCGGGAAATAACCCCGGCTGCACCTGAGACATAAAAAATAAATAGAGGTCAAAATGAGTTTACAAGAAATTATCGAAAAGCTCAACCTGAAAGTTTTGACTGAAGCGCTGAAATTCGACCACATCGAACCCAGCGGCGGTTATGCCTCGGACCTGTTGAGCTGCGTCATGGCCGGCGCCCAGAACGGGCATGTGTGGCTGACCCTGCAGGCCCATGCCAATATTGTGGCTGTGGCAGCCCTGCTGGAACTGAGCGCTATCATCATCACGGAGAATGCCCAGCCGGATGCTGCCACCATCAGCAAGGCCAACGAACAAGGGATTATCCTGCTCTCCACGCCTGACCCAACCTACATCGTCTGCGGGCAGTTGTGGGAGTTGGGGCTGAGGTAAACCGGAGATCATGCAAGAATACACTGCCGAGCTGCACATTCACACGGTGCTCTCGCCGTGTGCTGAAATTGAAATGATTCCTCCCCTGATCATCCAAGAGGCGCTGGAACGCGGTATTAACCTGATTGCCATCACCGATCACAATTCCAGCGCCAACGTGGAGGCAGTGCAGAAGGCAGCCTCAGGCTCCGGATTGGTGGTTCTGCCCGGGATGGAGACCCAGACCCAGGAAGAAGTACACGTGCTGTGCCTGTTTGACACCCTGGACCAGCTCCAGGCCTGGCAGGAGGTGGTGGACCAGCGCCTGCCGGCAATCCCCAACCAGGCGGATCATTTCGGAGAGCAGTTTGTTGTCGATGCCAGCGGCGAATACATCCGCAGCGAGGGACGCCTGTTGATCAACTCGGTGCAGATCAGCATCGATGAACTGGTCATGCAGGTTCACCAGCTTGGCGGGTTGGCTATCCCAGCACACGTCGACCGCCAGGCGTTCGGATTGATCGCCAACCTTGGCTTTGTGCCCCCTGAACTGGAAGTCGATGCCCTGGAGATTTCGCGCTTTCACTCCCCAGAACAGGTATGCCAGAAGTTCCCCCAGCTCAAATCCTACCCTCTCATCCAGGATGGCGATGTGCACCTGCTGGAGGATATGATCGGCGCCAACCTTTTCTGGATCCAGGCGCCAACCATTGCAGAAATCCGGATGGCCCTGCGCAAAGAGGCGGGCCGGTTTTGTCAAATTCGAACAGATTCGATAAAAATTTTTCAACAATGTTGACAACCTTCACTACAGGAGGTGACATTTGGTAATTGACGAAAACAGAGAACATGATTAAACTGCATTGTGGCATATTTCACAAAATTTACGCAAGTCGTCCGATTTGCTCATTGGAGATTGAATGAATAAACTACCTGAAAATATAAACCCAAACGATCCGGTTGTCACACCCGAAAAGCGCGCTGAAATTGACCAGATCATCGAAGAAAATAAAGCACTCCCCGGCGCTACGATGGTAGTGCTCAACCAGCTGCAAAATAAAATTGGCTTTGTATCAGAACCGATGCAGGCATACGTTGCCCAAAAACTGGGCATCCCGGTCTCAACTGTACATGGTGTGGTGACCTTCTACTCCTTCTTTGCCACCCAGCCTAAGGGTAAACATACCATCAAGTTTTGCCTGGGAACTGCCTGCTATGTTGGGGGGATCGAGCAGTTGATAGAAAAGGCAAAACAAGCCCTGGGGATCGATATCGGCCAGACCACCCCGGATGGCAATATCTCATTAGAGATCTGTCGCTGTGTTGGCGCCTGCAGCCAGGCGCCGGTAGTGGTAGTCGATGAGGAAGTCCAGGGACGCGTGCGCCCGAACAAGTTCCCCCAGGTGCTGCGCAAGGTGCAAGAGACTGTACAGTAATGCGCGAGATTGCCCTCCACCTGCTGGATATCGCAGAGAACAGCGTCGCAGCTCACGCCACCGCCATCCAAATCCGGGTAAGCGAAGACTTGCACGCTGATCGCCTTTCCCTTTCGGTCAAAGATAATGGGAAAGGTATGGATGCTGAAACTGTTGCCCGCGTGATCGATCCGTTTGTCACCAGCCGGACCACGCGCAAGGTTGGCCTGGGTATCCCGCTGTTTAAAGCAGCAGCCGAAGCCTGCAACGGTTCGCTTTCCATCGATTCCACCGTAGGGGAAGGTACCACGCTCTATGCAGATTTTCAACACAGCCATATCGACCGCATGCCGCTGGGCGATATCTCATCCACTTTCCTTTCAATGCTGATCGCTCATCCGGATATCCACTGGCTTTTTGATTATTCGGCAACCAGCAAAGATGGGAATTCCAGCGAGACCTTCTCCTTTGACGACGAACCCGTCAAAGAAACCCTGGAAGGCCTACCCTTAACCGAGCCAGCCGTCCTTGAATACCTGCACGAGGTGTTTGATGACGGCATCGCATCTACTCAAAAAACCTTAATTTAACGGCAATAGGAGAAAAGACAATGCCTGCAGTTAAATCCCTTGATGACCTCAAACGTATTCGTGAAGAAGCGCTGCAAAAACGGCAGCTCAAAGTCCAACCCGGGAATGTCCAGATTATTGTGGGCATGGGCACCCCCGGCATTGCCGCCGGAGCGCGTGACACAATGAAAGCCATCCTGGAATTCATCGAAAAAGAGAATTTATCAGACATCATTGTGCGCCAGACCGGCAACATTGGTCTGGATTCCTGGGAACCTATCGTCCAGGTGATCGTTGGCGAAAACCCCAAGGTTACCTATGGCAAAGTGACCCCAGATGTAGCCCGGCAGATTATGCGCGAACATGTGATGGGCGGAAAAGTCGTCCAGAAATATGCCATTGAAGCTTAGGGTTTGTCATGGCCTTTTATCGTTCACATGTATTGGTATCTGTAGATCCGGAGTGTCTGGCGCGCGGCGCGCACGAAATCATCGATCTGCTGGATGACGAGCTGGT
The DNA here is from genome assembly GCA_903871905.1 of uncultured Chloroflexota bacterium. GTDB lineage: Bacteria > Chloroflexota > Anaerolineae > Anaerolineales > UBA4823 > CAIQIV01. The sequence goes on from CAIQIV010000450.1 coordinate 12,796, forward strand.
GGCGCAAGGGCTGATCGATGAAGTTCAGGTTCTAGAAACCTCGCGCATCGGCGATCCCAACACCTTTGGTCCAGATATGATGGTTTACCCCGAGGGGGTGCACTACTGCAACCTCGCGGTTGATGACATTCCCTTCCTGGTTGAAGAGCACTTCCTGAAAGGGCGGGTGGTCGAGAAATTCCGCGCCCAGGAAATTGCTGTGACCGATGAAGAGCTTGGCCCGCCAAAGGCCAAGGAAGTGCGCGTCGTGCTGCGCAACTGCGGCAAGATCGACCCGCATAACATTGAAGATTACATTGCTGAAGATGGCTACCAGGCCCTGGCAAAGGTCTTGCAGGAGATGACGCCGGAACAGGTGATCAA
>CAIQIV010000451.1 GCA_903871905.1 uncultured Chloroflexota bacterium
GCCGGTGTTCAGCAGCAGCGGGTACTGGTCATCGGTCTGTTCGGCAGGCGGGACGTGCTCAACAGCGATGAACTTGCCTCTGCCCCTGGCGATCTGGGCTGCGTGCAGGACCGGCGTGCCCGGGTGGCTGGCGTCTCTCACCGGCCACTGCAGGCGCTCGCCGTTCTCCAGGCGCTGGTGGCTGACCCCGGCATAGCTGGGCGTCAGGGCGGCGATCTCCTGCATGATCTGGACGGGATCCTGGTAGTCCCAGCCGGAATATGGCGCAGCGGCAGCTTTGCGCTCGCCCTGCGCCAGGATGCGCTGCGCCAGCTCGGCCGTGATCTGCCAATCGGGGCGCGCCTCCCCCAGGGGGCGGATCGCCTGGCGCACGAGCTGCACCCGGCGTTCGGTATTGGTAAAGGTGCCATCCTTCTCGGCAAAGCTCACCCCCGGCAGCAGGACATCGGCGTAAGGCGCCGTCTCGGTGGGGAAGATCTCCTGCAGCACGATGAATTCACACGCTTCCAGGCAGTGGCGGATATGGCTGCTGTCCGGGTCGCTCACCGCCGGGTCCTCCGCCAGGATATACAGGGCTTTGATGCGCCCTTCCCCGGCAGCCGGGATCATCTCGGTCACGGTCATGCCGATCTTATCCGACAGCGGGGTCCCCCAGGCGGCTTCGTAACTCTGGCGCGCCTGCGGGTTGATCACCGGTTGGTAGGCCGGGTAGACATTGGGCAACCCCCCCATATCGCATGCCGCTTGCACGTTGTTCTGGCCGCGCAGCGGGTTGACGCCGCCGCCTGGTACGCCGATGTTCCCGGTCATGAGCTGCAGGTTGGAGAGCGCCATGACATTGCGCACCCCCTTGGTATGCTGGGTGATCCCCATTGCCCAAAGCACCGCCGCGGGTTTGCTGGTGCCCAGGATCTCAGCCGCCTGGTACAGCTGCTCCACCGGGACGCCGGTGATCTCGGCCGCTTTTTCCGGCGGGTAGTCACGCAGGCAGGCTTCCAGCTCCTCAAATCCCTCGGTGCGCGCCTGGATGTACTCCCGGTCTTCCCAGCCGTTCTTGAGGATGATATGCATCAGGCCGTTGATCAGGGCAATGTCGGTGCCGGATTTGTGGCGCAGGTGGAGGGTGGCAAATTCGGTGATGTCGATGCGCCGCGGGTCGGCCACAACCAGCTTCATCTTGCGGTTCAACACCGCCTGGCGGATTTTTGTGCCAAATACCGGGTGCTGCTCCGTGGTGTTGGATCCGATGATCAGCATGGCCCGCGCCTTCCCAACCACGTCATCCATGGAGTTGGACATTGCACCCGAACCCAGCGTCGTGGCCAGACCGGCCACCGTGCTGGAGTGTCAGAGACGGGCGCAGTGGTCAATGGAGTTGGTGCCAATCACCTGCCGGGCAAACTTGTTCATCAAGTAGTTTTCTTCATTGGTGCACTTGGCAGAGGTCATTATGCCCACAGCATTCGACCCGTGCTGGTCGCGGATGGAGCTCAGCTTGCGCGCAGTGATGCCCAATGCGGTGTCCCAATCCACCTCGACCCACTCCCCCCGCTCCGTTGGCCGGGGCCGGTCTTCCAACAGATAGCGGCGCACGCGCGGCTTCAACAGCCGGTCGGGGTGGTGGACGAAATCA
>CAIQIV010000452.1 GCA_903871905.1 uncultured Chloroflexota bacterium
CAGGCGGCGCAGTCGCAGTCCGAGGCCTCCACGTGGAAGCCGGCCTTCGACCCGCACACCTCGCCGCTGCAGGCGGCCGGGAAGCGGGCGGCGGTGCAGGCTGCCCTCCAGCGAAGCGGCCAGGAGCGCCTCGACAGGCTCAGCGCGCTTCCCGAAGGCGGCCTGAGCCTGTCGAAAGCCGCCTCCACCCTGGACAGCGACGCCGACGGGCTGACCGACGCCCAGGAAGATCTGCTGGGCACCAACCCGCTCAACCCGGATACCGACCACGACACCATCACCGACACGCTCGAAGTGGACGGCTTCCAGGTGTGCGGCAAGACCTGGTACAGCGACCCGAACTTCATCGACACCAACCGGGACAACCTGGGGGATGGGCAGGAGTGGGCGAAGGACACCGACGGCGACTGCACCCCCGACCTGTGGAGCAATGATAACGAAAGCGACGGTGATCTCGACTCGGTCGATCTCTCGCCGGCCTCCTTCAGCCCGGCCACCTTCAACGATACCAATCCGCTGGCGGTGGTGGTTGACGATCTGCAGCCCGGTACCCCGGTGTACGTGGATTTTGAGATCCGCCCCACCAACCCCGACCACTTGCGCTACGCCTATAACGTCTTTGACTGGCCCATCGGCGACACCGCCGGGCAGATCATGGATGTGGATGGCAAAACCTTTGCGGACATCTCCACTGCGGATGACGCCGAGGCGAACGACAGCTACGGGGATGTGCGCCTGGTCCCCATGCTCGAGCTGCGCATCCCGAACGGCGCCAACCTGCCATCGACGAATGAGCTGCAGGGCTACGGCGTCACCGTGCGCGACTTCAACGCCGATGGGAGCATCAAAGCCGCCTATGTCCCCCTGCAGTTGGTGGTCGATCGCGGCAACCGGCGCACCGCTTTCAAGGGTCGCATGTTCTACCGCCCCGGGCAGCAGTGGGGCGCAGCCCACCAGGCGCGCCTGGTGTGGGTGGTGATGGGTCTCAACGACACCTGCAAGGCGGACGGCTGGCAGGACGGGCAGTGCACCAGCTTTGACACGCTCAACCAGGTCCAGTTGTTTCAGACTTATCCGGACAGCTTCAAGCTGACCGGGATGCAGGTCAGCGAGCAGCACGGCGCAAACTATGCCCTGGTATATATCGACCCGGCCACCCTGTCGGGCAGCTCGGGCGACATCGTCAAGCAGATCAGCACTTTCACCACCATGGGGCAGCTGCTGGGCGGGCTGGACCGCTCCTTCATGGCCGGGCGGCTGGGCCCCAACGGGCTGCCCGACCTGCCGCTGGCGGATATTGCCACCCGTTTTGACCACACCCTCAACGCCGGCGTGCCGGTCAGCCCGACGCGCTTCGGCATTGCCGAAAACATCTTCCGCGTCTCCCTGTTATCCTATGAGCATCCCGACGAGGCGATGCATGATATCGGCGTGACCCAGACCAAGAACATCCTGGACAGCTACTTTTCCCCGCTGTGGAACAGCAGCCAGCCCATCTCGCCTACCGTGCTGTTTGCCCGCCAGGAGAGCTACCGCCCCCTGAACCTGGATGGGACCGGGTCTTCTGGCAACGTGGGCTGGTCCGGCCCGGCGCTGACCATGGTGCTCAACGCCAGCCCCGATCCGGCGCACAACCTGGCCGGCGTCTACCAACGCACCATGAGCGGCCTCAACTGGGGTCCGTATGTCTTTTCCGACAACGCCTGGACGCTCAGCGCCCTGGACAGCTACCTGGCAAGCTGGGAACATTTTTACCCCGCCGGCTGCTTTGACCCCGACCCCCAAACGGACAGCGGGGAGCGCCTGTTCATGGAGATGTTCTATGCCAACGCCTTCCAGGGGGATGGCAATATCACTTCGATCAACAGCTATAACGTCCAGACGGATAATGCCGTCGATGATGCGGACATCTCCAGGGTGGTCAATGAGTTTGCGGTGGTCAATGAGCCAATCATCCTGGCGGCCGAAACCTTCCTGGTCATCCTGCTCAAGCTGCCCACCGCCGTGGTGATTCAAAAGCTGCAATCTCTGTTCAAGGGTTTTGACCAGGTGGCGGACGAGGATGAACTGGATGACATCGATACCAACCTGCTCCAGGAGCAGTCCGCCTTCGGGCTGGCGGCCAAGCTGATCCTGGCCATCTTTCTGATCATCGCCAATTTTATCCCCGTGCTGCGCGACTGGATGGAGAGCGGCGCCGGAGGGATGCTCGTGGGGGGAATCCTGGGGTTGATCTACTTTACCATGGGGGTGATCAAGATGATCAACATCAACCAGGCCGGCGGGGTGGCGGAATCGGGCTCCAGCCTGGCGCTGCTGGCGGTGATCATGGTGCTGATCGATGTGGGATTCTTCCTCGCCACGGTGATCAAAGACCATGTGCACTTCTTCAGCATCGAGTTTGACACCCTGCTGGCCAGCCTGATTGGGACGATCATCGTGATGATGCTGTTTATCCTGATCAGCGCTATCCCGATCTTCGGGCCGATGATCGTGGGGTTCCTGTCTCTGATCGATGCCTGGATCGAAGCCTTTACCGGGTTCAACCTGACCGGCTGGCTGGCGAAGGAGATCGCCCACGCCATCTATGGGTACACCTTGATGACCGACTTGAAGGTGAACACCGGCCAGCTTCACCTGGCGCTCAACAACCCGACCATGGGCTTGCAGGTGGGCAATACGCTGTATGTCTCCATGCCGGTCACCACCACCGCCCTGGATAAGGACCCGACTTACTGGCAGGCTCATTTTTACACCGGCCTGTATACCCCGGATGATCTGAAGAATACCTCGTCGCATTACCTGATCACCGAATCGAACACGGTGACGGTGAAAGCCAACAGCGGGGATATGGTCAGCCAGTGGTCGACCCCGGTGGTGGATCATCAATTTTTGAGCCATAACATGTACCGCACCCAGGCTGTCAGCCTGCTGAACGCGCCGTCCATTGGCATCACGCAGCCCGGCCTGAACACTGCCCCCACCACCTATATCAACAACGGGTACGCCGTCTCGCTGATGGAATGCTGGCTGATGGTGACCTTTATCCCCTTCTTCGCCCTCATCCCGGTTTGCTACCGGCGCGGGATCAGCGGGCAAAACCCGCAGACCTTGAATCTCACCCCGATGGATATCTTCCCCGGGACGCTGGACGGTTATTACGCCTGGAACTGGTCGAATAACGCCTCGCTGTCCCTGCCATCCCCGCATGACCATGATAATGACGGCCTGGTTGACCCGGCGTGGAGCGGCAATGACCCCGACCCTACCCACTGGGACAGCGACGGGGACGGCCTGTCCGATGCGCTGGAGATCAGCCTGGCCAGCATGCAGCACCAGCAGGGGGGGGCGGCCCTCAGCCCGCTCAAGGCCGATTCGGATGGGGATGCGCTGTCGGATGCCGATGAGCTGCGCTACGGAACCGACCCCACCTCCGCCGACACCGACAGCGACGGGCGGGGGGATGGCGCCGAGATCGCCGGGTATATGTACACCTATGACACGGGTCTGCAGACCTGGATCCACAGCAACCCGCTGGGCGCCGACCCCGACCACGACGGGATGAGCGACCTGGCTGAATACGTGCTGTACCACCAGGACCCGGCGCAGAACCCCTACAACCCCAACGTGTGGAACGCCAACCCGCTCTCGCTGCATACCGTCACCAGCCTGGATGCGGGGATTACTTCCCCTGGCAGCTCTTTCCTGATCACCTCCACCACCGCCGACGACCTGCACTCCCCCACCCCGCTGCAGAACAGCTTTTCCATCAGCCTGCCCCACAACCTCAGCGCCTCGGGGGTGGTTACCACCTTCCCCCTGCTGCCGGGCCAGGGTTTTACCTATACCATCACCCCGACGGTGCAGACCAATGTCCCTTCGTCGCTGGACTATATCACCACCACCATGTGCACCAGACTGCAGCTCCCGCTGGTGTACCTGCCCTTTGATGAGAACAGCGCGCCATTCTACAACCAATACGGCAGCCTGTATAACGGCGTGTGCAGCGGCAGCGCCTGTCCCACCCCGCTCCAGCCGGGGGCGCCGGGCACCCTCGGGCACTCGGTCAAATTTGACGGCCTCAAGCAGTACCTGACCCTGACCAACTCGGCCGGTGACCTGGATTTCAAAGGGGGGCAGACCCTGACCCTGGCCGCCTGGGTCAATCCCGCTTCCCCCGGCAAGTACTCTGCCTGGATCCAGGAAGTGATCAGCAAGTACAGCTACCCCAACGCCAACGGCTACCACCTGGAGTTCTGGCCTTCCACCCAGGAATTGGATTTCTACAATTCCGGCGGGCGCCTGCGCTACCTGTTCCCCCAGAGTTACTTCGGGCAGTGGATGCATCTCATCGTGGCCTATGATGGCAGCCAGTCCAGCCTGTACCTGAATGGGGCGCTGGTGGACAGCAATTTCTATCCCGCCGCATCCTCCGGGAACAACTACCCGGTGACGATCGGGAGCGATTCTTCCCCGTTGGCGTACTTCCAGGGCTACATCGATGAGGTCTACCTCTTCAACCGCCTGCTGACCCCGGCCGAGATCTACTTCCTGTCTCACCCGTCGGGCCAGAGCCTGTATGCCCCAGACGCCGCTTCCTGCGATCTCACGCTGAACACCACCACCAAGGTGATCGTCGATTCGTATCCCCCGGCGGCGCAGATCACCTCGCTGCAAAACGGGCAGGCAGTCAATGTCACCGGCACGCTGGTGATCGGCGGCCAGGCGCTGGATGACAGCCAGCAGATCCAGCAGGTGCAGGTGATGGTGGATGGCCAGGGCTGGCAGGACGCCAGCGGCGCCGCCTCCTGGGCCTATGGCTGGGATACCCAGGGATTGAACGAAGGGCGGCATACGCTGTCTGCCCGGGCCATCGATACCCTGGGGCGCATCTCGCATGTCACCACCACCCTGGGGGTGGTCCTGGACCGCCAGGCGCCCATCCCATCTTACCCGTCTGCCCCACCCAACCGCGCCAGCCTGAACACCAACGCCGCCTGGCAGGTTCCGCTGGCCGGGCTGGTGGTCGACCCCCCCGCCGGCGCCTCTCCGGGGAGCGGCGTGGCCTCGCTGGATGTGCTGCTGCAGGGCGGCCCGGGCACCGCGGGAATGGGCTGGCAGCCCGCCGCGCTGCAGGGCAGCACCTGGCAGATCGGCTACCTGATGCCGCGCTTCAACAACCAGAACGAGTCGCTGGTTGAGCCCACCGGCGTGTACACCGTGTGGGTCAGGACCGCCGACCAGGCCGGCAACCTCACCCCAGACCTCCCGCTCAGAAACATGGCGCTGGACAACGCCCCACCCACCACCACGCTGACCTATACCGGCCCGTCCTCCGCCACCATCACCACCACCCTGACCCTGCAGGGCGAGGTGGTGGACCCGGGCAGCGTCGCCAGCGGCGTCAAAAAAGTCGAGGTGGCCTTTGTCCCCGGGCAGCTGGTGGATGTGATGAGCCAGTCCAGCGTGCTGCTCCACCTGGATGAGCCGTATGGTTTGCAGCTCTTCCAGGATGAATCCGGCCAGAGCAACGACTTCCAATGCTCGCTGATCAGCTGCCCGCAGGCCGGCCAGCCGGGGATCATCGACCAGGCGGTGCTCTTCGATGGCTACACCTCCCGCCTCGCCCTGCCCACCCTGCCGTTTACCAACTCCTTCAGCCTGTCGCTGTGGTTCCAATACACGCAGCTCGATCAGCCCATCGACCAGACCCTGGCCAGCCAGTGGAGCATCGATCCTGACCAGGGCGCCTTCTCGCTGTTTTGGGATTTTAACGGGCTGGGCTTTAACATCCGCACCGCCTCCGGTCAGGTGGTGACGGCGAACTCCAACTCCTTCCTCATGGATCTGCACTGGCATCATGTCGTCGGGACCTGGGATGGCAATACCGCCAGCATTTACCTGGATGGCGCCCTGGTGCGCCAGGCCCAGGCCGGGGGTATGACCAGCCTGGCCAGCAGCAGCCTGCCGCTGCTGCTGGGTACCGATAGCAGCTACCCGGTCGGCGAAGGCGACCGCTCCTTCTCCGGCGCCCTGGATGAAGTGATCGTCTACCCGCATGCGCTCAGCTCGCAGCAGGTCCAGGCCCTGTACCAGCGCGGCAGCCTGCCCTGGCAGTCCGCCAGCCTGGCGCAGCCCGGCGCACAGTCCACCACCTGGAGCATGCCGGCGCCCTCCGGCCTGGAGACCTACTACTCCATCCAGGTGCGCGCCACCGACCAGCTCGGCAACCGCCAGAACAACCTGGCCGATTGGGACGCCTGGCACGGCGAGATCGACACCCGCGCCCCAACGGTGCAGATCCAGGCCTTCCCCCAGAACCTGGGCAGCAAAGTTGCCTGCTATGCCCAGGATTTCAACCTGGTGCTTGATTCCCACTACACCTGCCCCTGCCCAAACCCGGCGTTGACCTATGCCTACCAGGTCTCCGATTGGTACCGCTCGATCACCACCGACACCCAACGCCTGTGGTCGGCCGGGGCAAGCTGTTATATCCCCCACACCGGAAGTTTCTCAAGCACCGCCTGCGACCGCTACGGGCGCTGCACCACGGTCACCGGCAATGGGAGTTCCGCTGCGCCTGGCTCCACCCCTGAATCCTCGCTGGTGGACCCGGCAGACCAGGGTGTGGTCACCGCCTCCGATCCCATCAGCCTCAGCCTCGCCGCCCGCGCCCTGGATTACCTGCGCGCCGTGACGCTGACGGTGAACGGCGCGCCGGAGTCGGTGATGACCTGGGCCGCGGGGCAGGTCACCTCGACCACCTGGCAGGTGGACTGGACGCCCCTCGCCGCGGATGGCCCGGTCACCTTCACCACCCAGGCGCTGAGCTGGGGCGGACTGCAGCAGACCCAGCCGCAGACGGTCAGCGTGATGCTGGACCGCCTGCCGCCGCAGGGTTGGTTCGAACCAGTGGTCTTTACCACCACCCACGCCCTGCCGTTCCCGGCGGTCAACCTGACCGGCGGGGCGCAGGATGACGCCCAGGTGGCCAGCGTGCAGGTGGCGCTGGAGGGCGGCGAGTGGGTGTCCTCCACCCTGTTCCAGCGCAGCCCTGACCGCTGGATGGCGCGCCTGCCCTACGCCTCCACCCCCGACGGCGAGGTGGTCAACCTCCAGGCGCGCGTGCTCGATCGGGCGGGGCACGCCGTGGAGTTCACCCGCCTGATCACCCTGGACCTGGCCAGCCCGGAACCGGTGAGCATCACCCTGGGTTACACCAACAACCTGGGGGTGTATACCCCGCTGTCGCCAGGTTCCGTGATCCGCGACACGCTCAACCCGAGCCTGCTGCTCACCTGGAGCGCCAGCCAGGACGCCGCCGGGCTGAGGGGTTACTATGCCGGTTACGCCGGGGATGAGGCGCTGACCTTTATCCCGGCGGACGGCGAGCGCCGCCTGCTGCTGGCGGCCCAGGAAGCGCACGCCTACACCGCCACCGTGGAGACGGTGGATGTCTTTGGCAACCTCACCCGCGACCTGCTGGGGCCGGTGTACGTGGATATCCCCACCACGCCGGATTTTGCCCCGCTGGGCGACTACCAGGGCTGGAAAGAGTCCGGCTGCAGCCTGCTGGGCATCCAGCGCGCTTCCGCCGAAAGCGCTGTCCCCTTCACCTCCCGCCAGGGCGTGCAGCAGTTCTTCGCCACCTGGGAGACAGATACGCTGCGGCTGAGCTGGAACGGCGCCACGCTGAAAAGCGACGGCGACTGGTTTATCTACCTCAACACCCCCCAGGCGCCAAAAACCAACCTGGCCTACGACCCCCACCCGGGAACGCTGCCCGGCGCAGTGGCCCTGGCCACCCCGATGGACACCCTGGTGTGGGTGAACACACATGGAACGGTGCACCTGCTGCGCTGGAACGGCAGTCTCTGGGAACAGTCCCTGGATAGTCCCACCCTCGGGCTGCAAACAGCCGGAAAGGTGACCGACCTGGCGCTTCCCTTCACCGCGCTGGGGATCGATCAGCCGGCAGCCACCGCAGTGGACCTGCTGGCCTTTGCCACCGAGCCGCCCCAGGACGGCGAACCCTCGCTGCGGGTGTGGGCGGCCTTCCCGGTGGGCAACCCGCTCAACAGCCCGCGCCTGCTGCTGCCCTCCCCGGCAGGGGAAGAGCCGGATCTGGTGATGGACCAGGTTTACCACTGGGAGCAGCTCGGACCGCTGGCATGCCTGAATCTCCCCCGCTACCAGGACGTTGACCTGCGGGCCACGCTGCAGGCCAACCCCACGGGGATGATCACCCAAACCCACTGGGGGGCGGTGCGCCTGCCCTGGCAGCCGGATGTCGACACGCTTCACCCGCCAACGGGTTACGCCCGGGTGATCACCTACACCCTGGAGGTGCAAAACAAGGGAAGCGTCTCGGCGCCGGGAGTGCGGCTGGCGCTGCGCCTGGAAGGGGAAACCCTGCTGGCCGGCGGGAGCGGGGTGACCGGGGCGGCGCAGGGCGGGACACAGCCAGAGATCTACCTGGGCGATATCCCTCCCGGCGGCGAGCGCCGCGTCACCTTCAATACCACTGCGCTGGGTATTGGACAGGAACAGGCTGATAGCAGTTCCTCTCCCTGCCCACAGCAGCTCGAGGCGGGCAGCCATGCCTGCCTGGAGGGCCGCCTGTTCACCACCCTGGCGCCGCAAAATGCGCTGCAGACCTTCAGGGTAGGGCGCCAGGTGGATTCAAGTGGGCCGCAGAATGCGACCATCACCGGCTGGCAGCCCGGCGCCGGGCTGCTTCCCACCGGGCAAACCGCTGTGGAAGGCAGGTCCGGCGAGGCGG
>CAIQIV010000453.1 GCA_903871905.1 uncultured Chloroflexota bacterium
CCCGGTGTGGATGCATGGGAAAACCAGCCAGGTAATCCTCTGGGCGATCGGACCCAAAGTGGTCAAACAACAGGAAAGGATCCAGGTAATCCAGGGTGCGGGTCGCAATACTGCGCTTAAGCCGCACTCCTGCCCCTTCCATCACCGCCTGAGGCTCAATCACCTGCACAACTTCTCTACCCTGATCAACCATCACAAAATCCTCCTCGACACCCGCAGGCATCCATAACGAAACTTACCAGCAGCAGTTCGGTTTATTCCTGGCATTCCTGGCGAACAACCAGATCATTAACCGCCTGGATCACCCATTGGTTAAGACTTTGACCGGCTTTGTGAGCACAGACGCTGGCGCGCCGGTGCAGATCCGGGGGAAGACGAACCATGAGCTTACCGGTATAAGGGCGCTCGGGCTGGCATCCCTGTTCAGCGCACTGCTGTAAATACCCGTCCACAGCACGACCCAGCGAAGTGCGCAGCTCATCCAACGACCGTCCATGGAAAAAAATTGAATCCCGCAAATTTAGCACCACTCCATGGAACTCCTGCCCATCCGAGGCCAGGATCACGCGCCCCATGTAACCTTTATACTCCAGGATATTCTCCATGCTGCTCCTCCAGAATACTTCATTATAGTATCATAAAATGACACTATTTTCAAGTTTCAAGATCTGACATCCAGGACTGAGCCCTACCTGGTCAGCAGTTATAAAACTGAAAAACATGTCATCGACCGCCAATCATCACAAAAAAACCGTCAAATAGCATGTCAAAATGATTAATATCTTCCATTATCTTTCTGCTGCACCCCGGGTAAAATCGTCCCGATCTGGATTGTGCCGCGGCTTGGACGCCTGGCGCCAGGACGACCTTCCTGGCATAAGAGTGAGGAATAGTCAGATTGAGTATCACAGCCTCCTGTCAGGAAGCTGTTCAAAAAGAAAAGCTATAAAAGGAGAAATCGAGTTTAAAATGGAAAGTCCTGTCTTGTCTTCTGTCGACCCCGTACATGACGTACTGCACGCCGAACGCAAGTCAATAGACGCCATCTTTCATCCCAAAAACGTGGCACTGATCGGCGCCACTGAAAACCCTGGGACCGTGGGCCGCACTGTGCTGTGGAACTTGATCAGCAGCCAGTTTGGCGGAGCGGTGCTGCCGGTCAATCCCAAGCGCTCCAGTGTGTTGGGGATCAAAGCTTATCCGAATATTGCCTCGGTACCCGTCCCGGTTGACCTGGCGGTGATCACCACCCCGGCGCCCACCGCCCCGGACCTGATCGCGGAATGCGTCGAGGCCGGCGTCAAAGGCGCCATCATCATCTCGGCAGGCTTCAAGGAAATTGGACCTGCAGGTGTTGAGCTGGAGCGGCGCGTTCTCGAAAACGCCCGGCGGGGCAACATGCGCCTGATCGGCCCGAACTGCCTAGGGGTGATGAACCCGCTCGGTGGTCTAAACGCTACCTTCGCCACCACCATCGCCCGCCCCGGCAACGTTGGCTTTATTAGCCAGAGCGGCGCCTTGTGCACCGCCGTGCTGGACTGGAGCCTCAAGGAAGATGTGGGTTTTAGCTCCTTTGTCTCCATCGGCTCGATGCTCGACCTGGGCTGGGGCGACCTGATCTACTACCTGGGCGATGACCCGCACACCAAAAGCATCGTCATCTATATGGAAACCATTGGCGATGCGCGTTCCTTCCTCTCCGCGGCTCGCGAAGTCGCCTTGAGCAAACCGATCATCGTGATCAAACCCGGCCGCACGGCCGGAGCCGCCAAGGCAGCCGCCTCGCACACCGGTTCACTGACCGGATCGGACGAAGTCCTGGAAGTTGCCTTCCGCCGCAGCGGCGCCCTGCGCGTCAATACCATTGCTGAGCTGTTCTACATGGCGGAAGTCCTGGCCAAGCAGCCGCGCCCCGAAGGTCCGCGCCTGACCATCCTGACCAATGCTGGCGGCCCTGGCGTGCTGGCAACCGACGCCCTCATCACCAGCGACGGCGAGCTTGCAGAGCTTTCCGCCGAAACCATGGAAGCCTTCAATGGCCTGCTTCCGGCGGCCTGGAGCCACAACAATCCGGTCGACATCCTGGGTGATGCACCCCCGGAACGCTATGCCAAGGCGCTGGAAATTGCCGCCAAGGACCCCAATAGTGACGGTATGCTGGTCATCCTCACCCCCCAGGCCATGACCGATCCAACCCTGACCGCTGAGCAGCTCAAACCTTATGCCAGCAGCCTGGGCAAACCCGTGCTGGCAAGCTGGATGGGTGGCAGCGACGTCGAGGCAGGCATCAGCATCCTGAACCGCGTCAATATTCCCACCTTCCCCTACCCCGACACCGCGGCCCGCATGTTCACCTACATGGCCCACTACGCTGACAGCCTGCGCAGCCTGTACGAAACGCCGGTACTGCGCCCCGAATCCAGTGGCTGCGGTCCTGACTGCGATAAAGCCAGCGACATTATCCAGAATGCCCGCCAGGCTGGACGCACCATCCTGACCGAGTTCGAATCCAAGCAGCTCCTGGCAACCTATGGCATCCCAACGGTGGAAACACGCATCGCCCGCAGCGAAGACGAGGCGGTGAAGATCGCCGGGGAGATCGGCTTCCCAGTTGTGCTGAAAATCTACTCCGAGACCATCACGCATAAGACCGATGTCGGTGGTGTGCAGCTCAACCTGGCTGACGCCGAGGCGGTGCGCCGCGCATATACCACCATTGAGAGCTCAGTGCGTGAAAAAGTGGGCGCCGAGCACTTCCTGGGCGTCACGGTCCAGCCGATGGTCAAGCTGGAAGGTTATGAGTTGATCCTGGGCAGCAGCATTGACCCGCAGTTCGGCCCGGTTTTGCTCTTTGGCCTGGGCGGGCAGCTGGTGGAGGTCTTCAAGGACCGTGCCCTGGCCCTGCCTCCTCTAAACACCACCCTGGCGCGGCGCATGATGGAACAAACCAAGATCTACAAGGCATTGAAAGGCGTACGCGGCCGCAAATCGGTGGATATGGCTGCTCTTGAAGATCTGATGGTGCGCTTCGGCCAATTGATCTGCGAAAATCCCTGGATCAAAGAGTTGGATATTAACCCGCTGCTGGCCTCTTCCGACCAGCTGCTTGCCCTGGATGCCCGCGTGGTTGTCTTTGGACCCGAAGTGCCAGAAGAAAAGCTGCCACGGCTGGCGATCCGCCCTTACCCCAACCAATACATCCACCCCTTCACCACCAAGAAGGGCATTGTTGCCACCATCCGCCCGATCCGCCCAGAGGATGAGCCCCTGGTGGTGCGCTTCCACGAGTCGCTTTCGGACCGCACAGTCTTCCACCGCTTCCTGCGCCCGATCGGGCTGAGTGAGCGTGTCTCGCACGAGCGTCTGGGCCGCATCTGCCATGCCGACTACGACCGCGAGATCACCCTGGTAGCCGAAGCCAACGATCCCAATACCGGCGAGCGCCGCGTCCTGGGCGCAGGCCGGTTGACCAAGCTGCACGGTAATAATGCCGCCCGCTTTAGTGTGGTGATCGCCGACGAGTTTCAGGGCCAGGGATTGGGCCTGGAGCTTGCCCGGCGTACAGTCGATGTAGCCCGCGGCGAGCGATTGCACATGATCGAATCCTTCATCACCACCGATAATGTGGGGATGAAGCGGCTGGCCGATGAGCTGGGCATGCAGGTCTCCTCGACTGACAATGAGCAGATCCTGCGCGCCGAGTTGAAGTTCTAACCCACCCAGGGTAATACCCCTCCGTTCCTGACACAATGGGCGGCCTTTACAGGCCGCCCGTTTTGTCACTGTTCCCTCTCAACCGGACACATGTACCCTTCTTATCTGCCTAACCCATCCTGAACCCGGGACAGGAAATGGTAAAATCAGGGACATACAGGCAGAGTAAATGAAGCAGTTGGCCTGTAAAAAAAGAAAGTTCGAGGACTTCAGTAATGAGCGATCCACTGCGCCGGGAACAGCTGGCAAAAATTAGCCTGATGATTGTCTTTTTTACTCTCCTGGCCTTTTTCTCCTGGTACCTGGCAAAGGCCGGCGCAGGAGCGCTCGAGCATTTCGCCCCAATGGACCTGGTGCTGCTGGCGCTTGCCACCCTGCGTTTGGGGCGGCTGGTGGCTTATGACCTGATCACCGAGCCGCTGCGCCGGCCGTTTGCCCGCACGGTAGAGGATGCAACAGGCGCCGGCGAATCGGTAGAACCCCAAGGGGAGGGCGCACGCCATGCAATAGGTCAGATGATCACCTGCCCAATTTGCGCCGGAACCTGGATTGCTGCCATCCTGGTCTACGGTCTGGTCGTGATCCCAGGTCCTACCCGCCTCTTTCTGTACATGACTGCTGCAGTGGGGGCAGCGGAGCTGCTGGGGGCCACGGTGGAGTTCCTGTATTGGACCAGCCAGGCCGGGCGTACTTACAGCGGTGAAATCATGCTGAGACGCTCCGGTAAAACCAGCCAGGTCCCAGGCCCGCATCACCCCGGACAGCGGCCGATTCCAACCGGGCACGAAAAAACACCCGCAAATAAATTATAATTCCTGCCATGTTTATCCATTTTGCGTCCACCATACGCGGCCGGTTGGGCGCCTTCTTCCTGGCTTTCACCCTGCTGGTGATGGTTTCTGTCACCCTGACCTTCTGGGGTATTGAGAGCCAGAAACAGGATGCGCGTGTCATCAACCTTGCAGGCCGCCAGCGGATGTTGGTCCAACAAATGGCTACCCTGGCCTTGGAACTGGAACAGGGCAGAAGCGCTACAACAATCGAATTATCCAGGGCGCAAACCGTTTTTGAACAAACCCTGAACGCTCTGCAAAACGGCGGGCCAGCGCCATACCAGGATCAGGTGACCGTTGAGCTGCCTGCAGCCAACGAATCCGGCGTCCAGCAGCAGTTAGCCACGGTCGAGCAAACCTGGGGGGAATTCCACTCCGCCTTGCAATCCACGCTCCAGGCTGTACCAGGCAGTTCGCAGCACTTGCAAGCACAGGCTCGCATGGAGCAGCTTACGCCCCTATTGGTTTCCCAGGCAGATCAGGCGGTGCGCCTGTACGAGGCGCTCTCGCTGCAGAAAATCAGCCGCCTGCGCTGGCTGCAGATGGGCTTTTTATTAACTGCCCTGCTGTTGCTGACCCTCGGCTGGCTCACCACCCAAACCACGGTGATCCAACCCTTGAATGAGCTGGGCAAGATCGCCCGGCGCATTGGCAGCGGCGACCTGCATACCCCGGTCAGCCTGGACGGCCTGGCTGAGATCCAGGTGTTAAGGGAAACGCTGGAAACGATGCGCAATGGGTTGGACAGTTCGCGGCATGAGCTGCTGGCCCTGACCACAGAGTTGGAAAAGCGGGTAGACCAGCGCACCCGCGCCCTGGAGGCGCTGTACACCGTGAGCCAGGAGATTTCCTCCCACCTGGACATCCAGAATGTGTTGGGCACGGTGACCGATAAGGCGCGCCTGCTCCTGGGAGGTGAGGCAGCTTTCCTTTGCCTGCCAGACGCCGAAGGGAAAATGCTGGGACTTCACGCCATCAGCGGCCCTGAACAGGCTGCCACGCTGTCACACTCCCCACTTCGCAGCATACCCGCGCGGGATGTGCTTGCCAATGATCAGGCGCTACTTGCCGCAGGACCAGGGTGCTTCGGTTTTTGTGAAATCATCAGCCCCGCATACCGGCGCAGCCACATTGCTGCCCCACTGCGCGCAGGCGAGCAGGTGTTGGGAGCCCTGTGCGTGGGCAGCTCACAACCAGGCGCATTTGACCGTGAAGCCCTGCGTCTGTTGACCCAGTTGGCTAACGTAACGGCGGTGGCGCTGCTCAACGCCCGGCTGTACGAACAGGCCGAGCACGCTGCCACGTTGGAAGAGCGCCAGCGCCTGGCGGCCGAGATGCATGACGGCCTGCTGCAAACCTTGAGCTTTCTGCGCCTGGCGGCTGACCAGCTCCAGGAGCAGATTGAGAATGACATGCTTGACCAGGCCAACATTACCCTGCAGCGCATGCAGCGCGCCCGCCAGCAGGCAGAGGCCGAAATCCGCCAGGCGATCACCAGCCTGCAGCGGGAGTTCCCCCTGCGGGACAGCCTGCAGCAGGAATTGGAGGACCTGGCGCGCCAGTTCTCTCAGCCTGGCTCGGAGGTAACCTGGAACACTGCCATAGACCGGCCGTTGGTGCTGCCACTAGAGGAGAGTGAACAGGTGCTGCGCATGGTCCACGAGGCGCTTTCCAACGCTCGTCACCACAGCCAGGCGTCTCACATCACCTTGGGCCTGGAACGGCAGGAGGGCGAGTACCGGGTGTACATCGCGGATGATGGCCTGGGGTTCGACCCACAGTCCCAACCTGAAGATGGCCAGCCGCATTTTGGATTAAGTATCATGCGCGCCCGTGCGTCTCGCATCCATGGACGGGTAGAGATTCACTCCAGCCCAGGCCATGGCACCCGGGTCTGCCTGGCCTGGCCTGCCAGCCAACTAAGAAAGGAGAGCGCAGCATGACCCATACTCGTGTCCTGCTGGCAGATGACCATGCCCTGTTCCGCGAGGGCCTGTCTGGGATCATTGCTTCCCAGGCCGACATGGAAGTAGTCGGCGAGGCCGGCGACGGGCTCGAGGCGCTGGTAAAAGCCCAGCAGCTCAAACCAGACCTGGTCCTGATGGACATCCAGATGCCGGGCATGGATGGCCTGGAAGCAACCAGCAAGATCAAGCAGGCGCTGCCAGGGACCACAATCGTCATCCTGACCGTGCGGGATGATGACCAAAAGCTGTTTGAGGCGATCAAGAATGGTGCACAGGGCTACCTGCTGAAGAGCATTCACTCGCGCGAAATGCTGGAGATGCTGCGTGGCGCCTTGCGCGGGGAGGCAGCCATCTCGCCCCTGCTGGCCGGGCGTATGTTGGAGGAGTTTCGCCGCCTGGCTGCACAGCGCGCCCAGGCTCCC
Source organism: uncultured Chloroflexota bacterium (assembly GCA_903871905.1). Taxonomy (GTDB): domain Bacteria; phylum Chloroflexota; class Anaerolineae; order Anaerolineales; family UBA4823; genus CAIQIV01. The sequence goes on from CAIQIV010000453.1 coordinate 6,937, forward strand.
TGCGAAGAAGACCTGCTCACCCCGCGCGAATTGGAGGTGCTGGCGCGCGTTGCACAGGGCATGTCTGACAAAGAGATTGCCTCTGAGCTGTCCCTCAGCCTGCACACCATTAAGTCCCATTTGCGCAACATCCTGACCAAGCTTCAGGTCAATAACCGGCGCCAGGCGGTCCAATCCGCGCGGGAGCGCGGTCTGGTGTAGTTTTTCCTTCGCCTGGAACTAATTCTTTTTTCGCCGAAACGATCAGCGTACCACTCTTCTTTCATTCTTTTTAATCGAAAAAGACCGATTTTCAAATGGGATGCCAGGTGCTATTCTTGTGGCACTATGGCATACAGCCGCGTGATCCTGCTTTATAGCCACCCTCTGATCAGCGAATCCATCCAACAAGTGGTTCCAGAGGCGGTCTTTATCTGCCGCAAGATAACCCGTCCAGACACTCTGCGCTGGCTGACCCGCCAGGATGCGGATGCAGTGCTGATTGCGGTTGATGAGGACAGCGCGGCCGTCAAACACCTGGTCGCCTCTATCCAGGAGCGCCGGCCAGATCTTCCCATCCTGTTGGTCAGCCTGTCACAGAATGTGATCCGCCAGTATACCTCACAGACCATCCCGGCACGCAGCTCTGACCTGATCGATGCTATCCACCGGCTTTCCACGTACCCCAACAGAAATATGTCTCAAGACATTAGCCGCTCCACGCCTGATATCGAACCGGCCAAGGAAAGAGAAAAGAATGAAGAAAAAAAGGAGCCTTAAACCATGCGTTCTATTGTACTGCTGATCCTGCTGTTGACCTGCGTAGTGCTGGGAAGCGCCTCCCTGGCTGGCGCCGCCACCCTGACGCAGGGTGCTGGCGATGGTGGGCAGATTTTCCAGCAAAAATGCGCTGCCTGCCACACCATTGGTAAAGGTAAACTGGTTGGCCCGGATCTGAAGGATGTGACCACTCGGCGCGACCAGGCCTGGCTAAAATCATTCATCAGCGCCCCGGATAAAATGCTCGCCTCCGGCGACCAGGTGGCGAAACAGCTTCTGGCTGAGAATAACAATGTTGCTATGCCCAACCTGGGGCTGGCGCCAGGAGAGGTACAGTCCCTGCTGGCTTACCTGGAAAACCCGCAGGCAGGCTCGGCCCCAACAGCCGCACAGCCAGTTTTACCCGAGGGCAGTCCCATGCTTGGGCAGGCGCTGTTTACCGGGCAGGCCAGGCTGACCGGCAGAGGCACACCCTGTATTGCCTGCCACAGCGTGGCCGGGGTAGGCATGCTGGGCGGCGGATCGCTGGGACCTGATCTGACCAAGGTTTACAGCCGCTATGGCGGACAGGCTGGGCTGGCCAATGCCCTGGGCGCCCTGCCCTTTCCAACGATGCAGGGTGTGTTCCTGAACCGCCCCCTGACCCTCCAGGAGCAGGCAGATTTGCTGGCCTTCTTCGCTAAAACAGATATCCAGAGCCCCTGGCCGTCTGCTGCGCCTCCTGTCCTGATCTGGGAGGCCAGCGCAGTTGGCGCAGTGCTGCTATTTGGGATGATGGGAATATTCTGGTTCGGCCAACGCCATACCACTGCCGACTTGCTCAAGAAGAAAGCAAACAGGAGAAGATCATGAAAGAGTGGAAAAAAGAAATCGAATCGCCGAGCGAACGCCAGTGGGAGGAGTTTTACCGCAACCGCTTCCAGCATGACCGGCGCGTCCGCACGACCCATGGGGTCAACTGCACCGGAAGCTGTTCCTGGGAGGTCTTTGTCAAAGACGGCATTGTTACCTGGGAGCTGCAAGCCACCGATTATCCCCACCTGGAGGAGGGCCTGCCGCCTTATGAGCCGCGCGGCTGCCAGCGGGGGATCAGCTTCTCCTGGTACCAATACAGCCCCATCCGGGTCAAGTACCCATATGTGCGCGGCCAACTGATCGACCTGTGGCGCAGCGCCCGCGAACAGTTCAGCGACCCGATCGAGGCCTGGCGGTCCATTGTGACCAACCCGGAGCAGCGCAGCAGTTACCAACAAGCGCGTGGGAAGGGCGGCTTCCGCCGCATCTCCTGGGATGAAGCAGTAGAGTTGATCGCTGCCTCGGTGATCCATACCATCCACCAGCATGGACCAGACCGGGTCATAGGCTTTTCACCTATTCCGGCAATGTCTCAAGTCAGCTATGCGGCAGGGAGCCGTTTCCTGTCCCTGTTAGGCGGCGTCGTCATGAGCTTTTACGACTGGTACTGCGACCTGCCTCCTGCCAGTCCCGAGACCTGGGGGGAACAGACCGATGTGCATGAATCCGCAGATTGGTTTAACGCCCGCTTCATCGCTGTATTGGGCTCTAATCTCAATATGACCCGCACCCCGGATACCCATTTCATCTCCGAAGTGCGCCATGCCGGCGCCAGGCTGGCGGTCTTTTCGCCAGATTTTTCCCAGGTGGCCAAATATGCCGATGACTGGATCCCCGTTCACGCCGGGCAGGATACCGCTTTCTGGCTGGCTGTCAACCATGTGCTGCTGCAGGAATTCTACACCCAACGCCAGGTCTCATATTTCACGGAATATTTAAAACGCTACACCGATATGCCCTTCCTGGTGAAGATCGACGGCGACCGGCCTGCTGGCTGCCTGCGCGCTAATCTCCTGCCAGGCTACCAGGGGATTGAAAACGGCGATTGGAAGCTTTTGGTCTGGGACCGGAACAGCCTTGCTCCACGCCCCCCCCAGGGCGCCATCGGTTATCGTTGGGCACAGCAAAATACCGGCAAATGGAACCTGCTGCCGCGCGACGGCGAAACCGGAGCCGAGATTGACCCTGAGCTGAGCTTTATTGATGAGCATGATGCCCAGTTGCTGCTGCAGTTCGACGACTTTGCCACCGGCGGATCCCGATCCCGCGCTGTACCGGTGCGCCACATCCAGACCGGGCATGGTAAGGTGGCAGTGACCACCGTATTTGACCTGGTCATGGCGCAGTTCGGCGTGGCGCGCGGCCTGCCGGGCGTTTACCCCACATCTTATGCAGATGACATGCCCTTCACCCCCGCCTGGCAGGAAAAATACACCGGTATCCACCGCGACACACTGCTGCGCTTCGCCCGCCAATGGGGAGAAAACGGCGAGAAAACCCACGGCAAGAACCTGGTGATCATCGGCGCCGGCGCCAATCACTGGTATCACAACAATCTGCTCTACCGTGCGGCGATCGTGGCCTTGATGCTCACCGGCAGCGTAGGCGTCAATGGCGGCGGGCTGGGCCACTATGTCGGGCAGGAAAAAGTGGTGAGCCAGGGTTCCTGGAGCGCCGTTGCCTTTGGCAGTGACTGGGGTATGGCTCCCCGCCAGCAAAACACGCCCTCCTTCCACTACGTCCATTCGGACCAATGGCGCTATGAGCGCGGCTTTTCCGCTTACGACCCGCGCCCCGGTCATGCGCCGGATCCATCGCCCAGCGAACATACGATCGATCACCAGGTGCGCGCTGTGCGCCGCGGCTGGCTGCCATTCTTCCCCCAGTTCAACCGTTCCAGCCTGGAACTGGTTCAGCAGGCGGTGGCTGAGGGAGCGCAGACGGATGCCGATATCATCCAATACGTCGTACGCCAGTTGCAGGACGGTAAGCTCAACTTTGCGGTGGAGGATCCGGATGCTCCCGAAAATTGGCCGCGGGTGTGGTTCATCTGGCGCGGCAACGCCATCGGCACCAGCGCCAAGGGGCATGAATTTTTCCTCAAGCATTACCTGGGTACCCACACCAACGCCATCGCTCAGGAAGTAGCAGAGGGACATACCAGCGAGGTCGTCTACCGCCAGCAGGCACCAACCGGCAAGCTCGACCTGGTAGTCGATCTCAATTTCCGCATGGATACCTCTGCCCTGTACTCAGACCTGGTGCTGCCTGCAGCGACCTGGTACGAAAAAGATGACCTGAATACCACGGATATGCATACCTTTATCAATCCTATGCAGGCTGCCGTGGCCCCTGCCTGGCAGTCTCGTCCAGATTGGGAAATCTATAAAGCCCTGGCGCGCAAGATCAGTGAGCTGGCCCAGGTTCACCTCCCAGACCCGATCAAGGACATCGTCATGCTGCCCCTGCAGCATGACACGCCCGACGAGCTGTCCCAACCCACGCCGTGCGATTGGAAAACCGGTCAGGTGGATCCTGTCCCCGGGAAAAGCATGCCCAAATTCCGCATTGTAGAGCGAGATTACCCTCACCTGTACGACCGCATGATCAGCCTGGGACAGGGCGTAGAAAAGAACGGAGTCCAGGCCCATGGGCTGAGTATCCCGGTTAAAGAGCAGTACCAGGACCTGCAGCGCAGCCAGCCGCGGCGCGTGCTGAACACAAACGGCAGCCGGCCCTTTGCAAATTTGCCATCCCTGGAAGAAGCGCGCGAGGTGGCGGAGGCTATTCTGCACCTGGATCCCGCCTCCAATGGTGAGCTGGCTTATCGCGCCTTCGAAGCCGAGGAACATAAGACGGGGCTTTCATTGAAAGACCTGGCGCAGGGTCTGCGCGATGTCGTCTATTCCTTCAGCGACCTGGTCGCCCAGCCACGGAGGGTACTGACCACACCTACATGGTCTGGGATCATTAACCAGGGACGGGCTTACGCCCCCTTTACCCTGAATACCGAACGCATGGTGCCCTGGCGCACACTGAGCGGCAGGCAGCATTTTTACCTGGACCATGAGACCTACCTGGCCTGGGGTGAGCACCTGCCCACCTACAAGCCGCGGCCAGATCACACCATGCTGGACGAAACCCAGCAAAGCCTGGCCCAAGCCCATGGGCTGATGCTGAACTACATCACCCCTCACGGCAAATGGAGCATCCACTCTACTTACTCCGATAACCAGCGCATGATGACTCTATCACGCGGCGGCTACCCGGTATGGCTCAATGACCGGGATGCGGCTGAACTGGGGGTGGAGGATAACGATTGGGTGGAGGTGTTCAACGATAACGGCGTATTTGTTCAGCGGGCGGTGATCTCAGCCCGCATCCCCAGCGGGACTGTCTTTGTTTACCACGCCACCGAACGAACGGTGGGGATTCCGAAATCTCCTCTGCGCGGCAAACGCGCCGGCATGAACAATTCATTGACCCGCGCCCGCTTAAAACCGGTCTTGATGGCTGGTGGGTATGCCCAGTTCACCTACTTCTTCAACTACTGGGGTCCCACTGGCGTCAACCGGGATACCTTTGTATTTGTCCGCAAGATCGAGAAACCGGATTTCTAAGGAGCTGACCATGAACATTGGCACACAGATGAGCATGCTCTTTCACCTGGATAAATGTATTGGCTGTCATACCTGCTCAGTCGCATGTAAAAACCTGTGGACCGACCGCAAAGGCGCCGAATACATGTGGTGGAACAACGTGGAAACACGCCCGGGAACGGGCTACCCCACCTTGTGGGAGGACCAGCAGCACTTCAACGGAGGCTGGAGCTATCAGGATGGGAAGCTCAGCCTGCGCCTGCATTCCCGGCCTGAAGGACTGCTAAAAATCTTCTTTAATCCCTCCCTGCCGACCCTGGACGACTATTATGAGCCGTTTACTTTCCGCTACCAGGACCTGTTCACTGCCCCACAGGGCGACGACCAGCCCACCGCTATCCCCATCTCGATGATCACCGGCGAGCCCATGGAGATCAACAATGGACCCAATTGGGACGATGACCTGGGCGGATCAACCGTATATGCCCGCAATGACCCCAACCTGGAGGGCATCCCCGAAGAAGTTCGCCAGCAGCTTGAATCCCTGGAACGGGTGGTGTTCAATTACCTGCCGCGCATTTGCAATCACTGCCTGAACCCTGCCTGCGTGGCTGCCTGCCCCTCCGGGGCGATTTACAAACGCGCCGAGGATGGTGTCGTGCTGGTGAACGAAAACAAATGCCGCGGATGGCGCATGTGCGTGGCAGCCTGCCCGTACAAAAAGGTCTACTATAACTGGTCCACCGGGAAGTCAGAGAAATGCATCCTTTGTTTTCCTCGCCTGGAGACCGGCCAGGCGCCTGCCTGCGCCCACTCTTGTGTCGGGCGGATCCGCTACATGGGCGTCCTGCTGTATGACACCGACCGCATCCCCCAGGCAGCCATGGTCCCTGATGACCATCTGGTCGAGGCGCATAAGGAAGCCATCCTTGATCCCTTCGATCCCGAAGTGATTGCCGCTGCCCGCGCCCAGGGCCTGGATGAAAACTGGATCGCCGCCGCCCAGGCATCTCCGGTTTACCAGTTTCTCAAGGTATGGGGGCTGGCTCTACCACTGCACCCCGAATACCGCACAATGGCCATGATGTACTATATCCCACCGCTTTCACCGCTGGTCAGTGTGATCGAAAACGATCTTTTCCGCCTGGACCAGGCAGCCAACCCTGCGGCGGATTTTGAACTCCTGGAGCGTCTGGATGCTGCCCGCCTGCCAGTTAAATACCTGGCCAACCTGTTCACAGCCGGTAACGAGGAGATTATCCGCTCGGTCCTGAAAAAGATGCTGGCGGTTCGCCTGTATATGCGCCGCATCTCGGTGGAGGGTGAAGTGGATGAGGCCAGCCTGTCTATGCTGCAGCAGGCCAGGACCAACCCACAAGAAGCGGAGGCCATCTACCGCCTGACCACCCAACCCACGATAGATGAGCGCTTTGTGCTCCCGCTTTATCATCGCGAAATGGCATTGGAGGCCAACATGGACCCGCTGCAGCACAAAGGCGAAACAGGGCTTGGCTATCTGCAGGCCCCCCGGCGAGGTGAGTGATGGGCAAATTGTCTGTTCTGGCCACCGCCTTCAGTTACCCCTACCCCGGCTGCCTGGAGGATCTGCAGCTAGAGGTTACCAACATGCCATCCGGCCCGGCACGCCAGCACCTGGCTGCCTTTCTGGCAAGGATCAGGCGCCTCAGCCTGCCGGCCTGGGAAGAGCTGTACACTCGCACCCTGGACCTGGACCCTTCCACCGCCCCTTACGTCGGGTTCCAGACCTGGGGGGAAAGCTACCAGCGCGGGACATTTCTTTCCCATATGAGCGCTGCCCTGCAGCAGGCTGGTGTGAGTCCCGGGGGCGAGCTTCCCGACCACCTGGCGCCGGTTCTGCTATACCTGGACAGCACCGAGCAGCCCCTGCCGGAGCTGCTGGAGGTGCTTGAACCGGCCATCCAGCGCATGCACCATGTGCTGCAACGCCGCGATCCCCACAACCCTTACATTTCTTTGCTGCAGGCTGCCATTGCATACGTACAAGATTTACCAGGCACTTCCCCTGGCGCTGATTCCAATGCAGCTGGCAAAATATTGTTGAGTGAGAGGTCCCAATGAACCTGGATGCCATCCTATTCTTATATCTTCCCTATATATCCATAGCGATCCTGATCACTGGTGTGGTCTACCGCTCCATCTATCGTCCCTTCACCATATCCAGCATGTCGTCCCAACTGCTGGAGCGCAAGAAGCTGTACTGGGGCTCCATCTCCTTGCACTTTGGCATCATCCTGGTGCTGTGCGGGCACCTGCTGGCCCTATTTATTCCCAGGGGTTTGGTACTGTGGAATGCAGTACCGTTGCGCCTGTACCTGCTGGAAATCACAGGTCTGGCATTGGGCCTGTGGGCGCTTGGGGGACTGGTCATCCTGGCATGGCGGCGCCTGAGCGATCGCAGGGTGTGGGCAGTGACCTCAGCCATGGACCTGGTGGTGTTGGCGCTGTTGATCACATCCGCGGTGACCGGCGTGCTGCTTGCTATCCTGTACCGCTATGGCTCGCTGTGGTTCACGGGTGTATTCACCCCATACCTGTGGTCGATCCTGACCCTGCAACCCCGGCTAGATTTAGTTGCACCGCTGCCCTGGCTGATCAAGCTGCACGTGGTGAACCTGTTCATCCTGCTGGCAGTCTACCCATTTTCCCGGCTGGTCCATATCTTTACTTATCCCCTGGGTTACTTGCTGCGGCCATGGCAGATCGTCGCCTGGCCACGAAAAGCGCGGGTGCAGTAGCCATGAATACAAAAAAATATCTCATAGGTAATCCTACCCAGGGATTGTTCGGCGCCACATTAGGCTTCTTCGTTGGCTTCGCCGCTGTATCGCTCTTTGGGCCAACCGCTCAGAAGTTCAACGAAATGATGAAACTGACCCCCGTGATGATCGGTTTTCTGGTATCGATGCCATCCCTCTCCGGATCCTTGCTGCGCATTCCTTTCGCCGCCTGGGTGGACACTACCGGCGGTCGGAAACCTTTTCTGATACTGCTGGCACTGTCGGTCGTAGGGATGTCTGGCCTGACCGCCCTGGTCTACCTGCTCTATCCACAGAGATTAACCGCCAGCCTCTACCCGCTGCTGCTTTTCCTGGGAATGCTCAGCGGCTGCGGGATCGCTACCTTTTCGGTGGGCATCAGCCAGGTATCTTACTGGTTCCCCCGGGCCCGCCAGGGGAGCGCCCTGGGAACATACGCCGGGGTAGGCAACCTGGCGCCAGGCATATTCACCTTCCTGCTTCCCATGGCTTTGAACACATTAGGCCTGGCAGGATCTTACCTGGTATGGCTGGTGATACTGGCTGGTGGGACAGGGTTGTACTACCTCCTGGGGCGCAACGCCTGGTATTTCCAATTTCTGGCAGCAGGAACAAGGTCTGACCAGGCCCGGCAAGAGGCCTCCCGCCTGGGACAGGAGATATTCCCCTCCGGTGGGTTCAAAAACAGCCTGGCCAGTTCTGCCCGTGTATGGAAAACATGGGCATTGGTGGGCATATATTTCACCACCTTTGGCGGCTTTATTGCCCTGACTGCCTGGTTCCCCACCTATTGGAAATCTTATTTCGCCATGGGGGCGGTGGCCGCAGGCGCTTTAACTGGGCTGTATTCGATCCTGACCTCCCTGAGCCGGGTAGCTGGCGGGGCAGTTGCAGACCGGCTGGGCGGAGAGAGCACCACCATGCTGGCGCTGTTTACCACACTGGCTGGAGCTGCGCTGATGACAGCTGCTCACAGCCCACTATTGGCGGTGATTGCCGCCCTGGTGATGGCAGCCGGCATGGGTGTGGGGAACGCGGCCGTATTCAAACTGGTTCCTCAGGAGGTGCCCCATGCCGTGGGCGGCGCCTCGGGCTGGATCGGCGGGTTGGGGGCCTTCGGCGGTTTTGTTTTTCCTCCTGTCCTGGGAGCCGCTGTGCGGATTCAGGGGGCTGGCGGATATGCAGCTGGTTTTTCCTTGTTTATCATCCTGGCCCTGGGCTCTATTGGGCTGGCTTATGCCCTGCGCCGCTCACACACCAGGTGATCTGCTGCAGTTCACATCATCCATTGCATGCCTCGATTATAATTGAGGCATGGATACCGAACTTAAAGGCAAAACCGCGCTGGTTACCGGCGCATCCAGTGGGCTGGGAGTAGATTTCGCCCGCCAGCTCGCCCAACACGGCATGGACGTGATCCTGGTGGCGCGCCGCCTGGATCTGCTCCAATCCGTCGCAGAACAAATCGAGCGTGACTTCAACGTCAGCGCCTGGGCTATTCCAGCAGACCTGGCTGACTCGCAGGTGCGCCAGGAGCTGTACCAGCACATCCATGCTGAAGGCCGCCAGGTGGATGTGCTGGTCAACAATGCCGGCTTCGGTGTGTATGGGAACTTCGTTGACGTGCCCTGGGAACGCGAGCAGCAAATGCTGGAATTGGATATCATTGCCATGGCGCACCTTACCAAGCTGTTCATCAAGGACATGCTGCAGCGAAACTCTGGCTATATCCTGATGGTGGCATCTATCGGCGCCTACCAACCTTCGCCGACTTATGCCAGCTACTCGGCCGCCAAGGCTTATGTGCTCAATCTTGGCGAGGCGCTCAACTTCGAGCTGCGCCATAGCGGGGTGAGCGTCACCGTTGTCTCGCCCGGGGTGACTGCCACCGAATTTCTGAAAGTCTCGGGACAGGAACCCACCCTATACCAACGACTGATGATGATGCAGAGCACGGACGTGGTACGCATTGCCATTGAAAGCATGCTCAAGCGTAAGCCCAGCGTGGTCCCCGGGATATTCAATGCCCTCTTCACCTGGGGTAACCGGCTGATCTCCCGCCGCATGTCTGCCCAGATCTCTTACTGGTTCATGACTTATCGCTAACGGGACCTGGCTGGGGGAAGCTCAACTGCTGCAATAGATGCCTGAGCCCCTAAAGCAGGTGCTAGCTAAAGAGGGCGTTTTGCTGATGCCCTCTGGTCCAGCCAGCGCCGCCACGTTTCCAATCCAGAACCGGTTTTGCAGGAAAGCTCAAAAATCTGCAGCCTGGGGTTTAATTCCCGCGCCCGGCGGCTGAGGATCTCCAGGTCAAAATCAGACCCTTCCAGGTAATCAATTTTATTCACCAGCAGCGCATCACAGATCGAGAACATCAACGGATATTTCAAGATCTTGTCATCCCCTTCCGGCACACTCAAAATCATGACCTGCAGGTCAGCGCCAATATCGAACTCTGCTGGACAGATCAGATTCCCAATGTTCTCAACAAAAACCAGGTCAAGACTGCCCAGGTCCAGGCCTGCCAGCGCAGCGCCGGTCATCGCCGCATCCAGGTGACAGGCGCCGCCTGTGCGGATCTGAACGACCGGGAAGCCTTCAGCAGCAATCTTCTCCGCATCCACCTGGGCCGCCACGTCGCCCTCGATCACCGCCATGCGCAGTTCGCCTGCCAGGCGGCGCAAGGTCTGGACGATCACACTTGTCTTGCCAGCGCCATGCGGAGGTCAGGCGCATGGATGGCCGCATCGGCTGCGGCGGCGGCAACGGCCGCGGCAACCGCGGCGGCCGCGATGGTCGCCGGCACGGATGCACCGGATGCTCCGCCCCCCTGCCCACCCGTGGTCGAGGTCCCCTGCGAATTCATGGCATCGGGCGGTCAGGGACCGATCACGCCGGGGGTGCTGGACGCGTGCGGGTGCGGACCGGGCGCGTGGTCCTCGACGCGCACGGTGCAGCTCATGCCGCGCGCCCCGCAAGAGGCAGTCGACGTCACCACGCCCGTGAACCTCACGACCTGGCGCTGGAGCCGGGCCGCGCGTGCGGAACCAAACCACGCGGAGGCCTCGATCGACTTCGCCGGCACGAGCCACCTCTGGTCGAGCGGGTCATTCACGAGGCGCGCCAGTGCGTCGCAATCCACGTCCTCGCGGGAGGAATGGGTGGGCGACGGCGTGCCGTGCGCGCGGCTCGTGTCGCTTGCGGCCGCCGGCGGCGCCGCGCTCGAGCTCACGATCACCTGCGCCGCCGCCGCCGGGTGTTCGGCGAGCGGATCCACCACCGTGGCGGGATCGTGCAGCTCGATTGGAGATGCCAACGCGCACCTCGGCGACAAGACCGTGCGGGGCGAAGTTGGCTACAGCGCGCACGAGCGCAAGCTCGAGCTGCTCGGACGGTTCGGCACCTCCACCGATGACGGCGGCGTGGGGATCGAGGGGAAGATCTCGGCCGAGACAAGCTGGAAGCTCTCCGGAAGCGGGAGCGCGTCAGGTTCCGCGGCCTACACGGTGCTTCCCGATCGCACCTACTGCGCGTTCACGAACCGGGCCTTCGTCGTGCGATCGAACGGCAATGCCTCGGCGGTCGGCGGCGGGACGGTCTCCGGCAACGGGACGGTCGCGCTCTCGGCCTCGGCGTTCGTCAACTTCAACGTCATGTGAGGGACCACCATGCGCAATACACGGACACGCGCCGCGACCGCGGCAATCCTCGCAGCCATCGGATGCATGGCGATGGACGAACCGGCAGGCAATCGCGCCGGGAACGACCTCCCCACGGAAGATCCCGCGCCGACGGGTTCGGTCGACCGGGGTGTCCTCGAGGACGCAGCAGCCGACCGCGCGGTGTCGCAGATGCGGGAACGGGTGCGCGAGGAGGAACGCGCGCTGCGCGCGTCGCTCGACGCCTCGGAAGCGGGACGGGACTGGGCGGAGCTGCTCGAGCGCAAGCGCTCGACCGACGGATGGCTGATGCCGATGCACCTGGTGCGGGACGCGATGCGCGGCGTCCTTCCGGACGCGGCGTGCGAGCCACTGGCGGCATGGCGCGTCGAGTGGAGACATGCGCCGGTCCGCGAGGCGTGGTCGCACGCCCAAGGGCCCGAGCGCGCGCGCCGATCGCTGGACGCGTGGGTCCCCAGGCCGGGATCCGGCGAGGCCCTGCGCATCGAGGCCACCACGACCGGCGAGCAATGGGTGGGATGCGATGCCCCGGCCACCTGCGCATGGAGCGTCGACGGCTCGTGGGGCGTGGAGGGGCCGGTGGTGCACGGCCGTTGCTGGTGGCGATTCCCGCTTGCAGAACGGGTGCGCGTGGACCTGCCGCTCGCGGGTGACGGCATGGATCTCTGGTGGGACGACCGCGGCGCGCGCTGCCAGGACGACCGCGGCGGGTTCCACCAGGAGACGTGGCCGCATCAGCCGATCTTCTGCAACCCGCCCACGATCTACGCCGCCTTCGATTCGCTGCGCGCCGCCGCGGCGCCGGACGCACGGTGCACGGTGGCCGTCACCACCGCACCCGGCGTCGCGACGGACGGCACGGGTCACGATGCTGCATCCCGGGCCACGCCCACGGAGCGCGGCGCGACGCGCACGGCATGCACCCGGACGGTCCGGCGCGAGGACGGGAGCATCGTGCGGACCGACCGCTGGGAATGGGAGGGCGAGGCGCTCCGCATGATCCGCATCGCGGTCGAGCCATTGCGGCTGCTTCACCACGGCGAACGGTCCTTCCGGCTCACGACGGAAGTCCAGGGAGTCACGGCCGAAGGATCCGAGCATCGGCCCTCCAGCGAGATCGAGGAATTCCCGCATGGGTGCGAGGTGCTGGTGCATTTCAGGATGCCCATCGACGGCATCGATGCACCGAGGCTCGGGGTGGGAACCGCGACCGTGCCGGACGCGATCGAGTTCCGAGTCGCCGGCGAACCCGTGGCGCACGTGCGGTTCGCGCACGTGCGTCTCGGGGTGAGCAGCGCGATCGATGCGTTCGAGGTCGCAGCGCTCGACGCACGCCGTGCCGAGGGGGCGGCACACCATGCGCATGCGGACGCCCTGGAGCGCGCGATCGCAGGACGCGACGACGCGGCGGTCGAGGCGGCCGTGGCGGCGATCGTCGATCGTCATGCATCGGCGGGCACCGTGGCCATGGCGCTCGCGGACGAACTGGAACTGATTGGTGGGCGCCTTGCGGCCGTGGGAATGCAGGCTGCCGAGACGCATGTCCGGGCACGACGTGCGGCGATCGCAGGCGACGGGGTCGGGCGGCCACGCGCGCGCGGCGTTCCCTGCGTCGCGCCGGACGTGGTGGCCCAGGGCGAACACGCCGCCGAGCCCGCGGAGAGCTCGGCACCAGGCGCTCCCGCGGGCGACCCGTGCATTCGTGCTGGCGACGGCGCGCGCCGGCTGGCGCAGTGCGCGGCCGAGGCCATCACTGCCGCCGGGATGGCAGGCCCATGGGTGGACTGCATCCGGAACGCGATCTGCGCCGATCGGGCGCACATCGATGCGCCGGCATGCGACGATGCCGCAGCC
>CAIQIV010000454.1 GCA_903871905.1 uncultured Chloroflexota bacterium
AACCCCAGGTGACCGGGGTTAACTTCAGGCAGCAGCAGGGGAACATCCGCGTCGGCGCGGTGCGCCGAGGCATTGGAGCAGATCCATTTTCCCGACCGGGCAAAATCCATTTCTACCTGGATGGCTGATTCGGGCGGCAGGGCAGAAAATGCCAGGGAAGCCGCTACCGCCGAAGGCTCGCTGGGCAAAAGTTTCATTTCTTTTGCCCAGGCAGGCATGGGAGTTGGCAGTAACCAGTGGCAGGCTTGTTCGTAAGTCTGGCCGACTGCTCGATCGCTTCCGGTTAGTGCAGCTACCTGGAACCAGGGGTGACCGTCCAGCAGTTGGACAAAGCGCTGTCCTACGCTGCCGGTGGCGGCAAGAATTGCAACAGGGATTTTTGTCTCGGGCATGGCGGCAATTCTATCATAGTTTTATTCATATGCTAAAACTTCTCGGATGGTGAGCGCCATGGCATTGCGTGCAGGGAGTGCGCTGGCTACTGCCGAAAGCAGGAGAACCAGCACCAACCAGGCGATCAACCCTGGGATAGAAAATACCGAATCCATGGGGGCCTGCATCATGCTGGTTCCAACCGCATAGGATAACAGGCTGCTGATGGGGATGGCTAACAGGATGCCAAACCCCCAGCTTATGATCCCAATCAGCATCCCTTCGATCACCACAATCTCGAATACCGAAAAATCTTTCGCGCCAATCGCCCTCATCACACCGATCTCGCGGGTTCGCTCCATCACGTTGATCGACATGGTGCCCATCAAGCCGATCCCGCCAACCAGGGCAATCAGCAGAGCCATCACTAACAGCATGTAGACGATAATATTAATCGTTGACAGGTTCTGCTGGGTGATATCGGCGCCGGTGTTGATATCGCTGACCGGGATGCCAGCCCGCTTGAAGGCTGACTCCAGCATTTTTGCAATGCGGGATTGGGAGGCTCCATCGTGCGCGGTGGTGACCAGGCGCAGCTCCATCGCCTGGCCGGACATATTTTGCAGCCTGGCCAGGTACTCGTAATTGGTATACAGGATCGGGTTCGGCATGTTGCCTGCCATCTGAAAGATACCCACGATCCGGAAAGCATGTTCCTTATTATTGATCTTAATGGTCATATTATCGCCGACCTTGAGATTGGGCGTTTTCGCCAGCAAATGATTCCCAATCACGATGGCGTTCTCATCCCCCGGCATCAGCCAGCGCCCTTCCCGCATGTCGGCCTTGATCAACCTGGATCCGGAGGGAGGGGCAACCAGGAATATTCTGACCCCGGTCTCTTTGTCGGAGCTTAACACCTCGCCCACCCCCAGCAGCCAGCCTTCAGCCTCCTCGATACCCGGCACATGCCGGATGATCGACTCCACGCGCGCCATACGAATAGGCTGGGAGAAGGAGACATTGACATCAGAGAGGAAATACCCCAACACTTTTGGGATCAGCACATCAAAAGAGGCCTGCAGGTTCATCACGGAGATGAAGATAGCTCCACCCAGGGTTAAGGTGAAAATTGTAAGCAGGAGACGGGCCTTCTTGCGGAAGGTATTGCGCAGGGAGATCAACAGCGGGCGGGAGAGGAAACGGATTTTCTCCAGCAGACGGTCAAACAAGGACTTCCCAAACTGACCCGCCCCCAGGCCGTAGTTCGAGATCGCCTCGCGGATAGTGATGCGTGTCCCGGTTAACACTGGAAAGGTAGCGGCGATGAGCGGTACTCCCAGGGCGATGATTGTCTGCAGCACCAGGGACAGGGTAGGGATGCGGAAACCTTGAACCGTGTAATTCAAAAAGCTGCTCATTCCAACTGCCAATTCATAACCCACCCATCCAGCCAGGGGGACAGCGATTGCCAGGGCGATCAAGCCAAAACTGATGACCAATCCAAAGTACATGGCAATGATCTGACCGCCGCGCGCCCCAACCGCCTTCATCACCCCGATCTGGCGGATGTGCTGGCTGAGCAGGGCAGTGATGGTGTTCACCACCAGGAAGGCGCTCAGAAATACGGCCAAAACGCCGAGTGCACCCAGGATGATCCCCAGGGCCTGGGTAATCGACGCTGCCCAGTGCTTGCCGGGCTCGGTGGTGTAAATCACAAACACCAGGCGCCCACTCTTTTCTAATTTATCCGCAATAGCCTTGCCGACACGGGTCACGTGTGCTTCGTCATAAGGCTGTTCTTGCGGAATGAACAGCAGCTGCGAGTATTCCTTTGACCCCCCCAGCCACTCCATGGTGGTGGGGTTCACAAAGGCCTGCACCTGCCCGGTGAACTGGTAAGGTGGGCTGGTGGGATCGGCAACAATACCGGAGACATGCAGCTCTCGCACCTGCCCTTTTTCCACCTCTACCCGGATTGAATCCCCGGGTTTGATCTTCAATTCAGGCACCGATGAGCGCTCGATCAGCACTTCTTTGTCCTTCAGGGAAATCCGCTCTCCCTTTTGGGCCGGCTGGATCTTGTCGATCTGCATTTTCTCCAGGTCGGATATGCCGGTGAAGCTGATGGTCTTTTTCTGCTCTGGTCCGGTCAGGATACGGGCAGTGTAAGTTGCCTTCCCCTCAGCGCTGCCTACTTCAGGCATACTGAGCACGGTCTCCAGCATATCATCATCGAAGGGCATGGTGTAAACAACCCCTGAGTGAGGGTTGACCGCCCGGTAGGTGGTCTCCATATCCCCCAGCATGATGGTGAACGCATTGGTTACCAGGCCAACGGCGAAGACGCCGATGGCAATGGTGATGATCGTTAAAAAGGTGCGCGTTTTATTAGCGAAAAAATCGGTCACCACTTTTTTCCAGCGCGGCGCTAACATCTTAGCTCTCCCTGCCAGCTACGTTCTCTGCAATACGGTCCTTGGCGATGCGCTCAATCGCATCCCTGGTCTGCTCGGACTCTCCAAGAACCTGGCACATCTTTTCGTAGTCAATGGCCACTACCTTGACCGGGCCTGCCTCGGAGGCGCGGATGGTTGCGCGCCGGTGACCACCATGGAGCATTTCGATCTCACCGAAGAATTGGCCTATCGTGAAATGACTGACGACCACATCCGAGCCGCGCGGCCGGTGCAGAACCACATCGCAAACCCCTTCCGTGACAATATAGAAGTGGTCTCCGGCGCTTCCCTCCTGGATGATGGTCGCCCCGGGCTGGAAACTTTCGGGTTCCAGCTCGTGGGTCAGGGCCAGCATTTGCTGGTGGGTGAGCATCGGCAGGGCCTGGGCGACATATTCGCTGACGATTTCACCGTCTGCAATCAGTAAAGTCCTGTTTACCCGCTTTGCCAGGCTGGAATCATGCGTAACCATGAGGATGGTCTTTCCCTGGGACACCAGTTCTTCAAACATCTGGAAGATGCTCTCGGCTGTTTTGGAGTCCAGGTTGCCGGTTGGCTCGTCAGCAATGATGACGGGGGGGTCATTCGCAAGGGAGCGGGCGATGGCCACCCGCTGCTGCTGCCCACCCGAGATAGCGGTCGGCAGTTTGTGGGCATGTTCCTCCATTTCGACCCGCTCTAATAAATGCATGGCGCGTTCCTTGCGCTGGCGGGGAGAATACATGTTGCAGAAATCCATGGGCAGCATAATATTCTCTATCAGGGTCAAAGTAGGCAAAAGCTGGAAGAACTGGAATACCACCCCCAGGTTTTTGCCGCGCCAGACGGCCAGCTCCCCTTCACTCAGCTTATGAACCGGAGTATCCCCGACCCATACTGCACCTGAAGTTGGCCGGTCAATCCCGGTGATCATATTGATTAGGGTGGATTTCCCTGATCCGGATTTTCCAATGACACCCACGAATTCACCGCGGTTGAAATGGACATTGATCCCCTTTAAAACAGTGAATTCCCCAGCCGCAGTCTTAAATGTTTTCACAATATTGTGCAGGTGGATGAACGAGTCGTCGACCGTTGTTCCATCTTGACCATCCGCGCCCCGCCTGCGGCTGTCTTTTTTCCCAAATAAACGCTGTAACATAGATATCGATCTCCTCGTTGGAAAATCAGATCTTGGTGCACAAGAGATTGTCTTCCAAAATTGCCAGACATAAATTGTATCGCAAAATTCTAATTAAATACGAAGACAGATGAAATTGGTTGCAGGTTTGGGGTGCAGGTCATCCCATTGCAGTTATAATTGCTGAATAAAACCCCCAAGCTCAATACAGGATAAAAAGATGAGCCTTTCCAACCCATTCGTTCGAGATATTGGCGCCACTATCCTCACTTTTGTGCTTTGCCTGGCCTGGCTGCGCCTGATGGACTATTTTGCCCACCGGAAGATGATCACCCAGCATCTCAGCCGCAAATTAATTCACATCGGAACCGGACCGCTGTTCTTGCTGTGCTGGCTGTTTTATTCATCGAGCCCAGCTGCACGCTGGCTGGCATCCCTGGTGCCGCTGGCAATCACTGCTCAATTTGCTCTGGTTGGGATGGGGATCATCCGAGATCCCGCAGCGGTCCAGGCGATGAGCCGCAGTGGTGATCGGAGAGAGATTCTGCGCGGCCCGTTGTATTATGGCATTGTTTTTATTGCAGCCACCCTGGTCTTCTGGCGCGAATCACCGGTGGGTATCCTGGCTTTGATGTTGATGTGCGGCGGGGATGGGTTGGCGGACGTGGTTGGAAGGAATTGGGGAATAAAGCGTATCCCCTGGAACACCGGTAAATCCTGGATGGGGTCACTGGCGATGTTTGCTGGCAGCCTGGTTTTCAGTCTGATTTTTGTTTTCCTGTTTAGCAACCTGGGCTATTATTCTGTCCCGCTTATCCCGGTTCAGACTGCTCTGGTCCTGACATTTATTGCATTGGTAGCCACTTTGGTTGAATCGCTGCCAATCAGGGATGTAGATAATATCACAACCACCCTGTCAGCAATTGTTCTCTCATGGCTGATGATCCAGCTTGGGCTGTGGAGCGCGAATTTCCTCTAGGGTCTTACTGGGAGGCGAAAATTTCTTGTAAGATGTACCCGATATGGGGGATTAATCCCTTCGCTTTGTTATCTAATAAGGTTATAATTGGCCAATATGATCCCTTTCTCTCAGCATTGCGCCCCTTCCTTCTCTGATTTCCGAGATGCATTGGACCAATTCCTGGCGTGTTATGCAGATGGCGATTATGCTGAATGGCGCTGTACCACTGATCAATGGAAAAAGCGCAGCAGCGGGATAGGGGAGCATGTAGCATTGTATGCCTGGAATGATCCCGTTTTTTCCCAGGGATTAACGCCGGTGCAGATGAATATCCCGGCGAAACGTTCTTTTTGGGCCTGCCTGCATTGGGAAAAATCGCAGCTGCTTCTCAGGGAACAGGAGCCTGGTCGTGTTCCTGCAAAAACTCATGTGATCATCCTGATCCCCCCAGAGTGGCTGGCGGCCTTTAAGAGCTTGAATTGGCCGGGACCTTTGGACGCATATGTAAATTCGTGATGCCTTCATTGATTTTACATACAGCATATTGGTGTTTTCCGGAAGGTAAAACGGGGATTTCATCCGGAAATTCCCAGTGAACCTCCATATTTTCCCCAAAAACGGTGTGGACCACATCAGAGAATTGATCCATCGTCTCCTGGGGGACCTCACCATCTCGGACAACACGAATGATAAGATAGTCAAGGGATTCCTGGATCACCTGGAATTGCTTGATCGAGGGGTGAGATAAACAGCTGTAGCCCGCTCCAGCGAAACCTGCCCACACTTTTCTCCCATCCGGGGTCCAGAATGTGTCGACCAGGCGTCCCTCCACCTTCTCAAGCATGGGTGCACCCCGGCCACAGATGCAGGTCAACGATCTGCTCCATGCACCTTCATCGTCGATGCTGTAACGGATAAAGGGCATGCCGCGGTTGTTGAGATTGGTCACGATGATTTGACCGGCCTCCCCTGGCTCTGCTGCTATACCATGGTTTAGAATCTCAATAAAATTGTTTTCTGCGCTGATATGCAAGCCTGTATGGGCTTCACATTCGCAGGCGATCCCCCCCAGTTCCTTGGACCCGTAGCGGTCGAACACTTTACACTGAAACGTCTCCTCGATATACTCCCGGTAGATGGGGAGCAGGGTCTCGGCTGAAGAGATCACGCCCTGGAAGGTGATTTCCATTTCGGGTATCTGCCGTACAAAGCGGGCAAAATTGTAAAGGCTGGAGGCATAGCCGTATAATACGTTGGGCTGCTTCTTGATCACAAGTTGAGCGAAATCTGCCATCGATTGATCGGATAACATGAAGGCATTGGTCAGGAATCGATTCCACTCCCAGTCAATTAATTGGGTGCGGAGCGCCTGCTGGGAGCTCACTTCGAAGCTTGCCCCCCAGATATACGCATGAGGCTGGCCTAATGCGGCGCCTGCCCACTCGAGATGGCGCTGGATATCGGCCGTAACGCAGTCCCGGTATTCATGGTCCTGCCAAAAGGTGAGCGGTTGGCCTGTGGAGCCAGAGGTGGTCACAAGTGACAGCTGTTCGAGATGCGCTCTATCGGTTGTTTTCAGCTCTTCAGTATGGCTGCGGATGATTTCTTTCGTTAAGATTGGGATCCGTTGAAACAAGGTGAAATCATTTTGCAAATCACCAGGTTGGAAGCCAATCTCGTCGAAGATGCGGCGGTAATAGGGCACATGCTGATAGGCATATTCCACTAAGGAAATGATTTTTTTGCGCTGAAGTTCTTCCAGCTCAATCCTTGAAAGCCACTGGGTTTTTTGGAGAGAATCCAGGCGATCTAAAATGTGGCGACCGCTGGCCAATTGATGGAGACGAAGCACTCCCCGCCGGATTATAGGAGACATATTTCACCTCACATAAAAACTTCTACGCCAGGGACCAATACGCTCAAAAACGATTTCCCCGATCTGCTGAGCGCCGATTTTTCGCCAAACGGATGACGATGGGTGGTTATGCTTTTCGATGTATGCGATAGCGCGGCGGTAACCCAGATCGCAAAAGAGTGAGCAGCGCGCCAATGTCAGCGCGGTCTGGACACCCTTTCCTCGAAATGCCGGGACAGTAAATGCGTCAACACATAATACATCGCCCTCCTCCAGGCTGGTGTGAAACCGCTCAATCGCCGGGTCAATTTTGGGGCTTCCCCAGGCATATCCCACTGGCTGGCCCTGGAAAAATCCAATTAATCCGGTATGGTTGTTGGCCAGCCGTGCCTCGAAAAGCTTAGCTTCGGATGGGAGAACTAATTCGCGCACAAATTTTAAGTCCCCTGCTTCAAAAGGCCTGATTTCGATAGGGATCTTGGGCTGGAAATCGGGCAGTGGTTCGAGCAAAGAGCGCGCAAAGACCAGGAAATTCAGTCGCCGGTAAGGGAGCCTGGTAATATCGGTCATTATTGCAGAGAGGGTAGCCCTGGCG
>CAIQIV010000455.1 GCA_903871905.1 uncultured Chloroflexota bacterium
CGCCCGCCGCGCGAGAGCAACTGGATCGCCGGGCTGCTGATGCTGCTGCTGGTGCTGGGCGCCAACTTCACCGGCTACCTGCTGCCCTGGGACCAGCTTGCCTTCTGGGCCATCACCGTGGGCACCAGCATCCTGGGCTACATCCCGCTGATCGGCAGCTTTCTCACCCGCATGCTGCTGGGCGGGCCCGAGGTGGGCCCGGCCACCCTGCTCAACTTCTATTCCCTGCACATCAGCTTTATCCCTATCTCCATTGTCATGCTCATGTCGCTGCACTTCTGGCGCGTGCGCAAGGACGGCGGGCTGACCATCCCCCGCCGCCTCTCCGAGCCCGCCGGGGCAAAAATGGAGCGCGTGACCACCATCCCCTTCCTGGTGCGCCGCGAGCTGGTCTACGCCCTGGTCGCCCTGGCGCTGCTCTTCACCTGGTCCATGCTGGTCTCCGCCCCGCTGGAGGCCATTGCCAACCCGGCCGCCAGCCCCAACCCGGCCAAGGCGCCCTGGTACTTCATGGGCATCCAGGAGCTGCTGCTGCACTTCCACCCCCTGGTGGGCGCGGTGGTCATCCCCGCCCTGGCGCTGCTGGGGCTGGGCATGCTGCCCTTCATCGATTTTGACCCGGCAAACATCGGCGTCTACTTCCGCACCGCCCGCGGCCGGGCGCTGAGCCTGCTGGCCTCCGGGCTGGCGCTTTTCCTGGCCCCCGCCTGGGTGGTGCTGGATGAGTTTGTCATCGACTGGCCGGCCTGGCTGCCAGGCTGGCCCAGCCTGGTCTCCAACGGCCTGGTGCCGCTGGCGGTGCTACTGCTGGCGCTGTTTCTGATGGATGAACTGATCCGCCGCCGGGCGCAGGCCACGGTGGAGGAGCGGGTGCTGTTCCTGTTCATCTTTTTGCTGGTGGCGTTTATCATCCTGACCGCGGTGGGCATCTTCTTCCGCGGCCCGGGGATGGGGCTGTACTGGCCATGGGCTATGCCCGCCGCCCACGCCTGATATTTTTACATGCAAGCATCGGAGGACACCATGTCTGTTGAATCCAACGCGGCGCCCACCACACGCCGTGATTTCCTGAAAACCGCCTGGATTGCCCTGGGAGGCCTGGTTGCAGTCGAGCTGGGGGTCTACACCCTGGCCTACATGCAGCCCCGCCTGGCCGAGGGCCAGTTCGGCAGCGTGATCACCGCCGGCAAGGTGGATGACTTCCCCCCCGGCTCGGTGACCCACATCCCCAACGGCCGCCTGTACCTGGCGCGCCTGGCCGACGGCGGCTTCCTGGCCCTCTACCAGCGCTGCACCCACCTGGGCTGCAGTGTGCCCTGGGACCAGAAGGCCCAGGAGTTTATCTGCCCCTGCCACAGCTCGCGCTTCTCAACCCAGGGCGAGGTGATCAACCCGCCCGCCCCCCGGCCGCTGGACCTGTTCACCATCAGCTTCCAGGACGGGCTGGTCAAAGTGGACACCGGCGCCCCCATCACCCGCCAGGCTTACGACCCATCCCAGGTGGTGCACCCATGAAACTGCGCTCCCTTTCCCCACGCACGATTGAAGTCCTGGTTGGCCTGCTGGCCACCCTGTGCCTGTCGCTGGGCCTGCTGCTGTATGCCCTGAACGAGCCGCAGCGCATCCAGGCTGCCACCCTGCAGCAGCAGACGGTGGACCTGGACGGCGCCATGACCCTGTATGCAGAGAACTGCTCGGTGTGCCACGGGTTGGCCGGCGAGGGCATCGGCGCCACCCCGGCCCTGGACCGCCAGCCGCTGCGCGACATGGACCCGGTTGAAATGGCCAAGGTCATCGCCCGCGGCCGCTTCAACACCGCCATGCCCGCCTGGAGCCAGCCGGACGGCGGCCCGCTCTCCGACTACCAGATCGACCAACTGGTGCTGCTGGTGCAAAAAGGCGACTGGCCGGCCACCCGCGACCGGGTGGTCAACCTGGGACTGGCGCCGCGGGTACCCTTCACCACCCAGGCCGACCCGGCCATACTGGAACAAATCAAAACCCTGCCGGACGGCGAGCAGATCGCCCGCGGGGTGACCCTGTACGCCGAGCAGTGCGTGGCCTGCCACGGCGCTGACGGCGCCGGCTCAAACCTGGCCCCTGCCCTGAACGCAGAGACCACCCGCGCCCGCAGCATCGATGAGATCACCCGCATCATCAACAGCGGTGTAGCCGGCACCCTGATGTCCGCCTGGAGCAGCAAGCTGCC
>CAIQIV010000456.1 GCA_903871905.1 uncultured Chloroflexota bacterium
CCCAGCATGGTCAGGCTGGAACGTACCTTGTTATTCTGCAGGCTCTCCAGTGCTTCCAGGCATAATTGGAAAATGTTCATAGGTTTGCGACCTTTCCATCCCGGATGTGAATCACCCGGCCCGTCTGCTGGGCAATATCGGGGTCGTGGGTGACGATGATCAGCGTGACACCGCGCTCGCGGTTCAGGTGCAGCAGCAACTCCATGATCTCAATGCCAGTTTTGGAATCCAGGTTGCCGGTTGGCTCATCGGCCATAATTATGGAAGGCTTGTTCACCAGGGCGCGGGCGATGGCCACGCGCTGCTGCTGGCCGCCGGAGAGCTCCTTGGGGCGGTGGCGCATGCGCTCCTGCAAGCCGACGGCCTCAAGTGCTTCGACCGAGTTGCGGCGCCGCTCTCCCTGGTTCACGCCGGCATAACGCATGGGCAGCTCGACGTTGGTCAGGGCGGAAGAGCGCGCCAGCAGGTTGAAGCTTTGGAAGATAAATCCAACTTTGCGATTGCGCACCCGGGCAAGCTGGTTGTCACTCATGCGTGCCACGCTCTCGCCATCCAGGAAGTATTCGCCCGAGGAGGGCCGGTCCAGGCAGCCCAGGATGTTCATCAGGGTCGATTTGCCAGAACCTGAGGGACCCATGATCGATACCACTTCGCCGCGCTGGATCTGCAGGGATACGCCGCCCAGGGCATGCACATCCACCTCACCCATGCGGTAGACCTTTGTCAGGTCCTTGACTTCTACGACTGTTTCGGTCATGGCTGATTATTCCTGCTGCTGTTATTTCGCTCCCGCGGAGGGCCGCCCATGAAAGACCCGCCGCTGTTTGTGTTCTGGGTATCTCCTTCCAGGGCGGTTGGGTTCAGCACGATCTCGTCACCTTCTTTGATGTCGCCTTTGATTAGCTCGCTATAGGCGTCAGACGAAGAACCCAGCTCGACATCGACCGGGGTTGCTATTCCACCGCGCATCACATATACTTTTTGCTTGCCGTTCTCAACCTGCACTGCCTGGAGGGGGATCATCAGGACATTGTCTTTCCGGGCCACCACGATCTGGACCTCGGCGGTCATCCCGGAGCGGACTTCGCTGTCTGGGTTAAGCACTTTGATTTCCACCGGAAAGCTGACTTCGCTGGAGCTGTCAGAGCTGATCATGGCGACCTGGGAGACTTCACCCTGGTAGGTTTTGCCTTTCAATGCGTCAAAGGTGATGGTTACCGGCTGCCCGGCCTTGATCTGCTGGATGTCGACTTCCGAGATATTGACATCGATGTACATTTCCGAGAGGTCGTCAATGCGAAAGGCGGCCTTGGAAGCGGTGACCTGGTCACCAGGGAGCGGCTTGGAGGAAGTGATCACCCCGTCAAAGGGGGCTTCGATCCAGGCCTGGTTCAGGGTAGCCTGCGCGGCGGCGATCTTGGCTTTGAGTGCCTCGATGTCGCCTGGAACCGGACCATTCCTATACTTCTCAAAGTTCTTCCAGGCATTTGCCAGGTTTGCCTGGGCTACTTCCAGCTCATATTCATATTCCAGTCGTTTGATCGCCGAATTATAGTCCGACTGCGCCTGGTCAAGCAGGTCCTTCTGATCTTCCCGCCTCTGGTCCGTGGAATCGTAGAATTTGACCTTGTCGAAAGCAGTTCTGGCGTCGTCCAGGCGCTGTTTCATGGTCTCCAGGGCCAGGGTAATGGTCATCCCGGCCTGGTTGGAGGGGATGATGTAGTTGTCCACCTGGAGCTGGGCGTCCCGCACGCTTTGCTCATAGGTCATGATGTCCTGCTGGGCTTTGAGGCGGGCGGTCTCAGCTTCGGTATAGAGATCATCCAGGGACTGCTGGGCGCTGACCAGCTCCGCCTGGGCAGCGATCACAGCCTGGGGGAGGGTGGTCTCTTTCAGGCGGGCCAGCACCTGGCTGGTGGTGACGGCATCGCCAACCTTGACATCCACGGATTCAACGGTTCCAGAAGTGCTCCAGGAGAGCGTGGCGGTCTGGTTGGGGCGCACGCTGCCGGTGGCGCTGATGGTTGAGACCAGGCTGCCCTTTTCCAGCGCGGCAGTCTCGAGTTTCGATTCGGCAGCCTGGGTTTGTTGGTTGGGTCTATAGACGAAGAAGTAATACGCTCCACCGGCAATGACCAGGACCAACAGCAGCGCGATGATGATTTTTTTGATCATGCTCTCTTTTCCTCAATAGGCAATCTTTCACAATACATCTTATATCACGAATATTCCCCAGGAACAGTGTCAGGTGTAATCCTTTTGGGGGAAGAGCAGATGACTGCAGTCATCCCAGCAGATAAACCCAATCAAAAGGGGCTGTCCGAGGGAAAAACGGACAGCCCCATAATTTTGTATGGAGGGAGGTTAAGCGTGAAAGTTGAAATGCGCTAACCGCCGCCCACGATCGGGGTGGGTGTTGGCGTGGCGCCTGGCTGAGGTGAGCCTCCGGATCTTTTCCCTCCGCCACCGCTAAACTTGGCCCGCTGAGGCTCGCCCCGGTTGGGTGGTTGCACATTACAACCGAAGAAGAGCAGGTAAACGGGGCGCTCAAGAACGAGCGTCATGCTTTTGGATGTGCATTGAAATCCGTATACCGGATCATAATACTCAACATATTGCGCGGACAGGGCATACCTGGCTCGTGCCAGAGAAAACTTCTGGATGGTTGCTGCTCCCTTTGGCCCGGCGGGGATCAAAAATTCATACTGCCATGACTCGGTGGGCGAATCTTTGGACTTCGCATTCTTCTGGCTGACGAGCTTTAGCTGGATGGCCAGGGGAGAGCGGTTTTCAATCGTCAGTGTCCCATCCGGAGGAGGTGGGCTGACAGAGACCAGAGTGAGTGCCAGTAAGGACACCAGGATCAGGATTTTTCTCATCGCATGATCACCTTCTACTATTCAGAACGCAGTGCATCCACTGGTTCGAGATTGGCCGCCCGGTTAGAAGGGTAGAGGCCGAAGAAAATTCCCACGCAGGCAGAGAAGAGCGTTGCCAGAAGAACTGCTTCCAGTTTAACCACCGGGGTCAGATTTGTTCCAGCAGCAGTAGCAATCTGGCCAATCAACATGGCAATGCCCCAGCCTAACGCTACGCCGATGGCGCCTCCTCCAAGACTAAGTAAAGATGATTCTACCAGAAATTGCAGGCGAATGTCGCTTTTCCTCGCACCAACTGCTTTGCGCAAGCCGATTTCCCGGGTGCGCTCTGTGACGGTCACCAGCATGATGTTCATGATGCCGATGCC
>CAIQIV010000457.1 GCA_903871905.1 uncultured Chloroflexota bacterium
AAGCTGGCATTTTCCGCACAAGGTGTGTTATTTGCATCGATCATGTCTGCTTCAGGTTTCGTTTCTGGCAGCAGCACACAAAGTGCCTTAGCAGTCGCTGGCATCCGCTTCCTGATCAGCGGTACGGCAATGCTTGCATGCCTGGTTACAGCAATCTGCATGTGGGGCTACCCACTTGACCGAGGTCGACACATAAAAGAGGAATAAGGAGGAATCTATGAACGAGGATACAAAGATCATCTGGTTAAAACGCGTATTATTGTTCAAAATGCTGGTCGTGGCGTTATTATTTGGTCTGCCAACTTGGATCGCGCCAGAGCCGGTGCTTAAACTATTGGGGGAAAGCCTGCCGACCCCGCCTTTCTACATGCGGATTTTTGGCTCCACGCAGATCGGCCTGGTCTTTCTCTATTGGCTGGCGTATAAAAATCCGTTGCAAAATAGAGATATGGTTCGTTATGCTGTTGTGGATAACACTGTCGCATTCATCACCATCATCACCTACGCCATTCTGGTTGGCATTACCAATCCAACGGTGTGGCTCTCAGCGATTCTGGTGCTTTTCTTTGCGGTGTCTTTCTATATCCTGACCCCCAGGAAAGGCTGATTGGGCACCTTTGGATTGAAATCGCTGGCGCTCACCGGTGCCTCCGGTCCCCTTTCAGGAGGAAGCAGATGATGGATATGGCCCTGGCTTACGCGCGGGAGTTCCGCGAAGCAAATATTAAGGGGTTATGTGATTGGCTGCGCATCCCCAGCATATCGACGTTACCAGACTATGCTTCTGAAGTTCGCCATGCAGCAGAGTTCGCTGTCCAGCGTTTAGAAAAGATGGGGATGTCGCGTGTCGAGGTCCTACAAACAGGCGGGCATCCGGTCGTGTATGCAGAGTGGTTGAAGGCGGGAGATGCTCCGGTGCTGCTGGTGTATGGGCACTTCGATGTCCAGCCCATCGACCCCCTGGAGGAATGGCAACGCCCGCCTTTCGATCCGGTAATTGATGGAGACAATCTCTATGCTCGGGGTGCCTCGGATGATAAGGGGCAGTTGTTTGCTATCCTGGCAGCGCTGGAGGCTTACCTGAAATCAAACCAGGCGCTTCCGGTCAATCTAAAGTTGCTATTGGATGGAGAGGAAGAAATCACCAGTCCGAACCTGCCGCTGCTTCTACGTCAGGAAGCATCACGCCTGGCAGCAGACGCTATCCTGATCGCCGACCAGGATATGCTCGACCCGCAAACCCCGGTGGTGATGTGGGGGGTACGCGGCAACCTGTACACCGAGATCGAGGTCAGCGGACCGGCGCATGATCTCCACTCGGGAACTTTTGGCGGCGCGGTAGATAATCCCATCAATGTCCTGGTCCGCTTATTGGCTTGCCTCCAAGATGGCCTGACCCGCCGTGTGTTGATTCCTGACTTCTATGCTCCTGTACAAGAGCTCACCGATGAGGAAAGAGAGCTCATCTCTCAGGCACCAATCAACGATGAGGTCGGGTTGCATTTTACCGGAGTTCCAGAGTTGGGCGGCGAGCAGGGTTATCCTCTCGCTCAACGCATTAGCGTCAGGCCTACCCTGGAAATTCATGGTATTGTCGGCGGATTCACCGGACATGGCTCAAAGACCGTCATCCCATCTCGAGCAACCGCTAAGGTGAGCATGCGCCTGGTCCCTTTCCAGGAACCAGCTGTCATATCTACTGCTCTGGAGCAGTACCTGCGCCAACAATGCCCGCCAACGGTCAGACTGGATTATCGGGTTTTAGGATCAGCCAGGCCAGTAAGAATAGATTATCACTCACCTGCAGTGCAGGCAGCAGCCCAGGCTTATCGCCTGGGTTTCGGGGCAAATCCTGTCTTCCTGTGTGGCGGCGGATCACTTCCGCTAGTGAGCGCCATGATCGAGACTCTCAGCCAGCCGGGACGGGGGAAGATCCCGGTGGTGATGATCGGTTTTGGCCTGCCGGATGATCACACCCATGCTCCAAACGAAAAACTTTACTTGCCCAATTTCTACCGCGGCATTGAGACCGTTATCCACT
>CAIQIV010000458.1 GCA_903871905.1 uncultured Chloroflexota bacterium
GACCGGCTTGGGCTCAGCCTGGCTGGCGGTTTTCGGCTCAACCCGGGCGGCCGCTGGGGCGGCATCCGCCCGGCGCCCAGCGCCTGCCGCGCCGGTCTGGGCTGGTGGAGCCAACCCGGCTTGCGCCGGGGCTCCCGGTGGGAGTCCGCTGATCGAATGGGTTGAGCTGGCGCTCATGGTCATCCCCTCCATAGCCTTTCCCGGTTGCCCGGCTTACTTGTACAGGCTGAGCGCCCCGGTGGACGGTTGGGCGCCTGAGGATGTCAGCTCGACCTGCTTCATAGCGCGGTCGTACTGGTCGCGCATTTTCTGCTCGAGGTATTTGGTCGTATCCCTGTTCGCCCGGTCAGTGTCTTCCGCGGCTGCAGAGAGTTTCGCCTTCGGTGTGGCGGTGGTCTGGGCTGGCGGGGAGCCAGCCGGGCTGGCGCTGTTCTCTTTCGGGGCGGAAGCGGCCGCGCTGGCAGCCTTCTGGTCCGCCGCCAGGGTTCTGCGCTGCGCAACCGCAGCTTTGGCCCTGGCCTCAGGTGAGAGCCCGACCGAATCGGAATCCGCTTTCTGTTGTTGGCGCGCCAGGCGCTCGGTGTTTTTCGTGCTGGGCGTCCCCGACGGCTTGTTCGGGTCCTCCTGGGCTGATTTCATCAGCTGGTTCAGGTTGTTCGAGCCAGTGACATTCCCTGTCGCGTTCGCGCCCGAAGTGCTCATTGATTGAACTGCGGCCATTGCTCCTCCTGGTACTTGCCATAAAAAACAGGCCTGCTGATTTGCCAGGCCTGCTCGAGGGTGAGAGATGTCGCTTGACATCGGCAGCCTGGCGATCATAACCGTTTGCACGGTGGTAGACCCATTGCTTTGCGTCGCCGGTTTTCACCGGCTTTGCCTTTTCGATTCGTATTGTAATGATTATATAACAGGCCGGGGACAAATGCAATAAGGAAAAACGCGAAAAATGCGAGTCATTTTTTCGAAAAGAGCAATCACCCTTGCTGGCTTTACGGAGGCAGGTCGGAGCCTTATTTTCCCTGTCCTGGCAATATTCACAAAAAACACCCGGTTATTGGTAGATGCTGTCTTGAAAGTCAAGAGGCAATTTGGGTTTTGGCGAGGTAATGAGGGTCAAACGGTTTGCCGGACTTCAAGACGCCAAAAGCGATATGAAGTAATTTGTGCATAGCAGCAGCAACGACCTCCATGGGACGATGGCCTGAAGCAAGAAGGCGATCGCAAAATACCTTGACGATCGGGTTCCAGCGTTTAGCTGAAATGGCAGGCATATAGAGGGTTTGGCGCAAGTTGGCATTACCGGCTTTGGATAGGAGTGATTTTCGATGGACCGAAGAACCGGAATAGAAATTGCGAGGCGTCAGGCCAGCATAGGCGGCCAGCTGGCGAGCGTTGTCAAAATCCTTGAAATCTCGCACTTCGCCCAGGAGTTTGGCAGCGGTGAGCTTGCCTATGCCTGGAATAGTGGTCAGGAGCGACTGTTGTTTCTTCAGGTCAGGGTACTTGTCAATATGAGCCTGGATGGCATCTTTGACAGCCTCGATCTGAGCCTTGATAAACTCAATGTGAGCCTTGATGCCAGTGATCACAGTCTCAGCTTGCGTACCTGCCTGAAGACGATTTTCTTCCTGGTTCAAATTCTGCTGCAAATCGTCCAGGCGGCGAACCAGGGCCTGCAGTTCCTTGAAATGGGGTGGTGGCGGGCTCCAGAGAGGGGGTTTTTGCTCCCGGCAGAACTCCGCAATGAGTTTGGCATCGGCCTTGTCGGTTTTATTCCGGCGCAATTTGCTGCCACCAAATGCTTTGATCCGGGCCGGGTTGACCATGCTCACTGGAAATCCTTGTTCATGCAGATATTCGGTCACCCCATCACTGTATTGCCCGGTTGCCTCCAGGCAAACATGTACTCGCCCGGCATCCATCCGCCGCAACCAGGCCGCCAATTGGTGATATCCTTCAAACTCATTGCTGAACTGCTTGTAATATTCCTTATCTGCAATCATCAGGAATGCATCCAACTTTTCTTTGGCGACATCAATTCCGAGCACACTTTCTTTCATTGCGAGTTCTCCTCTGGTACACTAGACGTTGGACGCTGAGCAGGCGCTCTGAGATGGGTCCACCTTGTTAATCCAAGCTCTTCTTCAGGTTTGGGCTGGAGAGGCTTCAGATGCTGTCCGACCTCGGTTTCAGGCATTTACGTCGGGGATCTCATCTACGCACCAGGCTTTTCGCCCAAGAGACAAGACAGATTCTCCCAACGATACCTGTTCAGCGTCCTCTCCTCTCCAGCTTACACCCATATCTCTATGATACAAGAGACAAGGCTGCGGGTCGTCATCGAGTCTATTGGGGAGCGCCATTGCTCCCGCTGCCTTGTCAGCTGTCCGACCAACCGCAAGGCTGCGGGCATTCGGTTGAATCCTGGCAGCCTGAATCCACGGCCCTTGCCTTGCGGCTACCATCGATTCCGCCTGGTGGTAAAGGTTTTCCAAAAAAACTGACTCGCACTCGCGGTATGTTTCACCCACCCGGCTGGTGGAGCAGGTTAGCCCTGGAGCGAACACACAACCCGGTTTCGTCCGGCCTGCTTGGCGGCATAGAGGGCCTGGTCGGCCGCTTTGACCACCGCTTCCAGCGTGCTGCCGTGAGCCGGGTAGCCCGCCACGCCAGCCGAAAACGTCACATTCAGTGCGACATCCCCGTGCCGGACCCGGGTCTTTTCGAGCGCCTGGCGCAGTTGCTCGGCCCGCCCGCAGGCGTGGTCCAGCGCCGCGCCGGGCATGATCAGCAAAAACTCTTCCCCGCCGAACCGGCAGGTGATGTCCCCCTGGCGGGTGTTTTTTGCCAGCAGCTTCCCGAACTCGCGCAGCACGCAGTCTCCGGTCAGGTGACCATAGGTGTCGTTGAAGCGCTTGAAATGATCGATGTCCATCAGCACGAACGCGATCGCCGTTTTTTCACGCTCGGCCCGCGCCAGGTCGCGGCTCAGAAACTCGTTGAGGTAATGGCGGTTGTACAGCCCGGTCAGCGAATCCCGGATGGCCTGCGCCCGCAGGCGGGAGACCAGCTGGTTGATGAAGATGCCAACTACGATGAAGCAGGCCGTGCGGATGAGGATGAGCATCGAAAAAGAAAAATAGCGCGGTTCTCCCAGCCGGGGCAGCAGCAGGACGAGGGCCAGTTCAAAGAGATTGATGA
>CAIQIV010000459.1 GCA_903871905.1 uncultured Chloroflexota bacterium
AGAAGATGTAATTGCCCGATTTGGCCGGGGTAAACCAGCCCATTAGCTGGTTGCCATAGTTACTCCCGCCTTCGTTGCCGCCATTAGGTGGATATTCCCACATCGGCTCAAGGCTTACCCAGGAAGGAGCATCCGGGAATCGTGCGTCGCTAGTGAGTGCGGCAATATTATTGGCCGAGTTGGCTTCCCAGAACTTTTGCAGAACATATCCCGGGGTGAAGATGAGGGACTTAAATGTTGCCTGAGTGTTCGGAGCGACCGCCAAATTATTGAGATCCTTTACATTGTTGACCGTCACCGTATAGGCTATGGCACCGGGAGTTTGGGCCGCCGTGGTCAGGGTGACGGTGTTTGGGGTGCTCAGCGTGGCCTTGGTAATTGCCAGAGCAGGCGTAATCGAGTAGTTAGCCACATTCACAGCCGCACTCGTGTCGCCCTTAGGCCCCAAGGTCTTGGAGAAGGTCAAAACCACCTTATCAAATGATGTTGATCCCTTAATAGAGGTGATGGTGGGTTTGGTGGTATCGCTCGGATCAAGTCCGAGATTGTATTCCTCTAAATTGGAAAATCCATTGCCATTGAGGTCTTTGACCGCATCGCTCGGATCGTTCGGATTCAGGCCATACTGGACTTCCCAGGCATCCGGAAGGCCGTCCTTATCGGTGTCTTTCGGACCTCGCGCATCCCAGATTTTCTTAATGGCATCGGGGCTGAGAGCCTTATCGAACACTGCCACTTCATCTATTCTGCCGTTGAAGATGCGACCGGTACCGCAGCAAACGTCATTGCCAATCTCGCCGTTACCGCCCCACGGTCCAGTGGTATGAGCGATCGCGTTGACGGCACTCTTCAATGTCGTGCCGCTGCCCAGGTAGAGTGTCGCCTTGTCCGGCGCTATCACCACCGCTACAAAGGACCACTGATTCGTCGGGATCGTCAGTCCGGACACAAACCCATAGGTCGCGGAGCTATTGTTATTCCAAGTGTAGGTCAGCATCCCATGATTCGCTCCTCCACCCATACCCATCCCGGCGTTGTCTCCACCGCGGTCGATTAAGATGCCGGTCCAGTCCGCTTGATCGCCGTCAGGATAAACCCAAGCCATGAAGGTGACAGTGTCAACATTGAGGTCGGGTTGTGGGACCGAGATCCAGGATTGATCAGTGCCCTTGGTCACTTTGACGGCGCTGTTATTGGCCTCAAACCCGTTGTAATCAACCGGTTGCGGCCCCTCCGCTTTGGTAGCGGCACCTAACCAAGTTCCAGTGTATGAGCCCGCACCGTCAGCGGTGGTGGTACCGCTATCATTTAAGCGCCAATAGGCGAGGGGCTTGTTTACGAGAACAGCGTTTGCGTATCCAGCACTGGACGTCTGTGCGCAAAGGGTTGATGTCCAGCATGGGCTGGAAGCTAACAATAGTACGACGTGGATGGGTCGTAGGTTCATAAGGTTGTTCCTTTCCGTTTATCTGAGCAAGCTTCAATATAGAAATCAAAGATCCAAACGCTTGCCGTATAACTGCCCGAGATCAAATGATTTATACATCGACAGCACGGTTCTGCCTTGAACAGCATTTATTCGTTCGCAGACAAAAATCCGCTCAATACTCAGCAGGGTTACGGAGTAGATAGTAAAAGCCTGCGCTCACGCTGTCAACCAATTCCGCGACATCCCGATCCTCAATCCTCAACCAGGATCATCAAGGATACTATTGGAACGTGGATTAACGCGTTGTAGAACTACCGACACCCTGAGGTAATTTTAGAGGAAATTGCGGGGTTATCACCCGATATAGGTCATTAGTACTTCGAAAATATCCTGTGACAATATTTGTTCCGAT
>CAIQIV010000460.1 GCA_903871905.1 uncultured Chloroflexota bacterium
CACTGCGTCTGCCCCACCAGACCATGGTCGCGTCGAATAATTGTGCGAACTTTTAACACACTGAATCTTATTTTTTGAAAAATGGCCACTGGTGGAGGGAGACCTGAACCGGGATGGTATTCTGGATTTTGTAATTTTTGGAGATGATGAAGGCCAGCGGAAGTATGCCTATACTGCACGTGGAGAAGATTGGGCTAATTTTTCAGAAGTAGAGGCTTCACGACTGGAGTATGGATCGCAGGTGTATGATCATGGGGTGCTGCTGGCAGACTGGAACCGGGACGGCGCCCCAGACCTGGCGACTGCGGATGAGACGGGCGGCCTGCAATTATTCTTGGGGAAAGGCGACATGACTTTCCTCCCTGGTATCCCGGTGAACCCAGGATTTATTCCCTACACAATTGTAACCGGTGATTTCAACCATGACAGCAAACCAGACCTGGCAGCCGGCAGGACGGATCTGGCCCAGTTGGCGGTGCTGCTGGGCAATGGCAACGGCAGCTTCAGCGCGCCTTATGTCATCACTCCCTGCCCGGCATCGGGTTCTCTGACGACCAGCCAGTTAGTAGCGGCGGATTTCAACCGGGATGGCAGGGATGACCTGGCGCTGGTCAGCGCGGCTTCCCCGGGAGACCAATCGGTTGTGTGTACAATGATCAGTGATGGAGCAGGTGGTTTCAACACCCAGTATGCTTCCCGAACCTTGGGAATGGCGGTGGATATGGCTGCCGGCGATATGAACCAGGATGGGAGATTGGACCTGGTAGTGATCCATCAAGGGCAGAGTATGATCTCGATGCTGATTGGCAAGGGGGATGGCTCTATGACCCCTTCTGCCCAATTACCCACTGCTACTGGTCCAACCACCGTCCTGATCAATGATTTCAACCTGGATGGGCGGCAGGACCTGGTGGTTGGCTCCACATATTTTGATGGTTGGTATCGTAGCCTTATCGTAATCCATCTGGGAGAATCCAATGGTCAAGGCCAGCCCACGCACAGCGAATTGGCTTCCAATCTGAACCCGGCTAACTATGGGGAAGTGGTGACCTTCACCGTCAGCCTGTCATCGCCCATCGGGCTGCCGGACGGCGGTCTGGTCAGCTTGCAGGACCAGGGGGTGACGATCAGCACCACGCAGGCCAGCTCCGGCAAGGCGGTGTTTGATACGGTCAACCTGGCAGTGGGGACGCACAGGCTGACGGCCGTGTACGCTGGAAACGACATTTTTGCTGGCTCAACTTCGCAGCCGGTGGAGCAGACGATCGCTGGCAATACCCAGGTAGTCCTGGTGGCCGAGCCGAATCCATCGGTCTTTGGAGATATGGTAACCTTCACCGCCACGGTGAAAACGACGCCTGGCACACCGCCGGGACCGGAGATCACCGGCACGGTGACCTTCCTGGATGGGCTGAGTGTGCTGGGCACGGTTGACCTGAGCAGCCAGAAGGCTGTCTTCTCGCTCAACAGCCTGGGGGTTGGCTCCCATGCAATCGAGGCGTTGTACAATGGCAACCCGACTTACAATCCCAGCGTTTCTCCCTACCTGGAGCAGCTGGTGATCGGCAAGCCTACAAACACCAGCCTGGCCAGCGCACCAAACCCGTCCGAATACGGGCAGGTGGTGACGTTGACGGTGCACGTGGATGGGCAGGGCGCCGGGAGCCCCACCGGCGTGGTCACGTTCCTGGATGGGGCGACCACCCTGGTTACCCAGACGCTGACCAACGGTGACGCCAGTTTCAGCACATCCAATCTGCTGGTTGGGGCGCATAGCCTGAAAGTCGAATACAGCGGCGACGGCACATTCAACGCCAGCACCTCACCGCTGGTAGTGCAGCATGTGATGGGCGGGACGCATACCACGCTGAGCTCATCGCTGAACCCCTCGAATTTGGGTGAGGCGGTGACCTTCACGGCGCAGGTCACCCTGACCGAGCGAGCCGATCCGGGGGATGTGCTGACCGGGACGGTCACCTTCCTGGATGGGGATGCCTTCCTGGGGCGGGTGGTGCTGGTCAACAACCAGGCCAGCCTGGTGACGGACCAGCTGGTGGGTGGGCTGCACAGCATCCAGGCGCGCTACAGCGGGGATCCGAACTCGCATCCCAGCCAGTCCGATCCGGTGGACCAGCTGGTGGTCGGGTCGGAGACCAGCACAACCCTGGTCTCGGCGCCGAACCCGTCGATCTTTTCCACGCCGGCGGTGTTTACCGCCACGGTGAGTTCGAACCTGTTCACGCCGGCGGGCGTGGTTGAGCTAAAGGAGGGGGCGATTACCCGGGCTGTTGGCGAGCTGGCGGAGGGGCAGGTGGTCTTTGTTTTGAATAACCTGGCGGTTGGGATGCACCACCTGACGGCGGATTACCTGGGGAATGCCGCCTTCCGCCCCAGCCAGTCGGCTGTGCTTGACCACCACATCATTGGCAATACCGGCACCAGCCTGGAAAGCTCACTCAACCCGTCGCTCTACTTCCAGGATGTGACCTTTACCGCCGTGGTGACCATTACCGA
>CAIQIV010000461.1 GCA_903871905.1 uncultured Chloroflexota bacterium
ACATTGAGCAGGCGGATCTCTCCACCTGAATCTTTCACTTTATACAAGAGTTCGAGACTGGACTGCATACTCTCCATAATTACCTGCTCCATGATCTTAACCATCGGATGGAACTATGGCAGGGACATCCGGCTGTTCGATCAACCGGATGTCCCCATTCTGGTTATCAAATACCCCTATCCAGACCACCTGGTCCGTTCCAGGCCTGGTAAACAACACGTGCGCTTACTGTGATGAAGTCGGTACCGCAGTTGGCTTGGCCGATTTCAAGTACTCAGCGCTAAAGTAATACTTACAATAGGCATAATCAGTCAGCGTGTCCTTCAGGCAGATGATCACCGGCATCTTGGAGAAAGACACCTGGATCGGCAGGCGAACAGCCGTGCTTCCAGATCCATTTTTATCGGTAACCAAACGCCCTATGCGAACCCACGGACCCGAGGCTGTATAGGCGTCATTGGGCCAACCCTCACCGCCGCGGATATAAAACACCTTGCTCTTGGGGAAGTTCGTTACTTCGATCGACAGGTAATTGGAATAGCCATCCAAAGTCATCGCCGGCTCGGCGGTTTCCTTTGCCGCCTTGGCCGCCTGGGTGACTTTTACTCCGGGAGTAGTGGTAATGTACCGGACAGCCCCCGATGGGATACATAAGACCTGGCCTACGGTGAGGACGTAGGGCGGTTTCAAGCCATTTATTCGGACGATATCTTCCCAGGCCACGCCCATGGTGGCTGCCACCGAATAGAGCGTGTCATTCTTCATTACAGTATATTTCTTTGAACAAGCCTGTGCTGCAGCGGGCTGCATGGATATAGCCAGCACACTCATGACCAGGATTGCGGCCAGACTGAGCAAGATCACAAAGCCCCATCCGCCCTGGTGTTTTTTCAAATTATTGGTCATCATTTACTCCTCTAAGTTGTACTCCTATCATAGGTTCAAGTAAGGATAGTTCATTATATCACACTGGATTCAGTGTTCTGCGGTATAATATCCAGCTGATGTTTCTCACCTGCCAGGGGGTAGGTTCAAGACGCTCGTCCTGCCATTGACCAATTGACACCGACCGCTTCTGCCTGCCCGGCGGATTCGTTCCGCTCATACCCTGCAGCGGTAAGCCCAGGGTTCCTGGACACACGAAAGGAGTTTTTTATGGAAGACATCAACAACCCGAATGACCACCTTTCCCCACCGCCGGAGAATGGGACGCCCTCTACGGCAGACCTGCCAGCCCGGCGCATTGCCCTGGTGGCACATGACAACAAAAAGAAAGACCTGATCGAGTGGGCTCGTTACAACCGCGGCCTGCTTGCCCAACATGAACTGTTTGCAACCGGCACAACCGGTCGGCTGCTGGAAGATGTGGTAGGCGTGGAGATCCACAAACTGCAGAGCGGCCCGCTGGGCGGAGACCAGCAGATTGGAGCCAAAATCGCTGCAAGCGAAATCGACTTCCTGATCTTTTTCTGGGACCCGCTGCAGCCCATGCCGCATGACCCGGACGTAAAAGCCCTGCTGCGCATCGCCGTGGTGTGGAACATCCCGGTGGCCTGCAACCGGGCTACAGCGGATTTCATCATCTCGTCCCCGTTGATCAAAAGCGAGTACGAGCGGATCATGCCGGATTATTCGGAACACCGCGAACGCACCATCGAACCGGCATAAACTCCTGGTCACTTTAACAGGTCAGCCATCCGGAGAGAAAACTCCGGATGGCTTTTAATTTCGGATGGTATACGGCAGGTATAACCGGCTCATGCTGTTCGCCTGGCCCAGGCGGGCATAGATCTGCAGGCTGTAATCTGCCCGCTGATCGCCCCAGGTGGACAAAAGACTGGTGCCGTCCGAGAATGCCACCCGGGGAACCGATACCGGTGCTGTACCTGCAACAAGGCGAAGGTTCGAATCGGATGGGGTGTAGAGCAGAGACCCGCTGGGCGCCAGGGCCTGCCCATCCAGATCACCATAGGTGGTATGATCATCCACCCAGGCGGAAAAATAATGCCCACGGTGCTGGGAATACCCCGCGGTTGGATTGTGCTGCCACCCCGAAGCGTTCGAGAGGACAATATCCGAAGCACTGAGCACTACTCCGCTGCCGTCCACTAATCGTCCGTGGATATCCCCTGTGTTGGGAGCCGCATCCAATGTGCTCCAAACAACAAGATAAATGCCATTCTGGTCATCCACGGCAACATCCAGGCCAGTTGCCCCACCTTCACTCGAGACAACGATCAGACTTCCCTGGGGCGCCACTGCACCCTCGCCAATCCGTTGAGCGGCCACCCTGCCACCGCCGGTATTATCCCGCCAGGCCACCAGATACTGCCGGTCAAGCGGGTCATAACCAACAGATGGCGCCTCCTGCCGCCCGGTGAGTATGACAACGGGAAAATCACCGGTATCAAAAAAAGTCCCATCACCGCGCAGCCGCCGTGCGTAAATGTCTGCGTTCGAATTATTCCCTGGATCATTGCGACTGTCCGTCCACGCCAGCAAATATTGTCCACCGGCAACCAGGTCATTGTAAACCAGGCTGACCTGCTCCTGGTGCCGGTCATTGGTCGTGACCTGTATGGCGCCGCCTATCAGGGTGCCATCCGCATCCAGCCGTTGAGCATAAATATCTCGGCTGCCATTCCGGAAGTCCTGCCAGGCAACCATGAACTCATCGCGCGCCAGGTTATAGGCCACCTTTGGCCCTTCCTGATCATCCGGATCGGAACAGATATTGAACACTTCACCCACTAATCGCCCCGAGATGTCGACAAACTGCCCAAGGATATCATTGTTCTCCCCTGCGGTTTCTACCAGGTTTTGCGCCCAAACCACCAACCAGCGCTGTCCCACCGGGCTGAACGCCAGTGAATGCCTGCCGCGGGAATAGCCAGAGGATAAGGAGAGGTTAGCCTCGTTCGAGCGCGCCACCGCACTGGAATCCAGGGACCTGCCGTACACATCCGCCTCGGGTGTGCGCAGGTCGTGCCAGAAGATCCAGAAGCCCGAGCTGGTGCGCGCGATACTGGGTGCAAGGGGTACCGCCCCGATCAGGGAAACAGACGTTCTTGAGCCTACAAGAGATTGACTGGCGTTGATACGCTGGGCATAGACCACGTCGCCGTCTTCCCAGGCCACCAGGTACTGGTTAGCCGCTGGGTTGTAAGCCAGTGCCGGGCGCTCCTGATTACCAGTACGGATGTCTATTGCCAGGGAGCTGCCCACTACTCCGGTGACGCTGACCTGGCGAGCATAGATATCCGTATTGGAATTTCCATTGCGTGTGTCCCGCCAGGCAACCAGGTATGTTCCGCTCTGACTGTTGACCGTGACCGCCGGCTGGTTTTCGTCGGCTGTGGCATCCGAAGGCGAGATACGGAAGATACTGTACCCGGTCAATGAGCCATCTGCATGCACCCTGCGGCCCACCACATTATTATCTCCTGACAGATCCCTGATCCACACCACCAGGTAATCGCCAGGAGAAAGCGGGTTGGCTACCACCGCAGGCGTAAATTCGTCTTCAGCCAGGTCAGAAACCGTTATCATTGACCCGGTGGTCACGTTCCCCTCGGCCGAGATGTTGATCAACCTGCCTGAAATGTTGCGACTGCCCGCCGGATCGGCATATTCCCAAACCGCAAGGAACTGCTGGGTCAAAGGGTTGTAGGTGACATCCGGGTTGGTACGGGCAAGGGTCCCGGTGGTGATGTAAAATGTGCTGCCCTCAACGACGCCATCCGATGCAACCAGACGACCAATTATTGCCGGGTTGGTATCCTGCTGCCAGACCACCACCCAGCGCCCATGGACCGGCTCGCAAGCCACCTTGGGCTTGCGCTGGGGGTCGGTAGCATTTGAGACCAGGATCGGCTCTCCGATAGCCGCGCCCTGATTGTTGACCCGTTGAGCGTAAATCTCCCAGCTTCCACTGCGGTTATCCTGCCACACCACCAGGACCTCATTGGTCAGTGGATTGGCTGCACTGTCCGGGTACTGCTGGCCGCCCGAGGCATGTGAGACCAGGATCTCACCGGCAGAGAAGATCTCTGCCGGCGCCAGGTCAGTGGCAGGCTGGCAGGAGGGATCCTCGCCGGGGATACAATCCTGCTGTCCAGCATCTGCCCCTTGCCCCTCCTCTGCTGAATTTTCTGCGGGTTCTTCAGAGGAAATCTCCGGAGCAGGCTCGACAACATCACCCCCAGGCATACCCGGGACAGGCGTAACCTCTCCCTCCTGCGCCAACGCCACTGGAGATAAGAAGAACACCAGATACAAGGAAACAGCAAAAACGGCCGCGGCCTGCCAAAGCAAATTACGCAATTTCATCAGAACCTCCCTGAATAATTGAGTTTTCTTATTAATATGATAGATTGGGAAAAACTCAAAGCATCAACCGCATTACAGTTCCATTATCAATTAAAACGGTTCCCCGCCCCAGGGGAAAGGGGCGGGGAGAGGAGGAAGCTGGCGGCATCCTGCATCGGCGGGCAGGATGGGCACCACAAATGAGGAGGGGGATAATCACTTCAGGTTACTGGCAAACATTGTTATCCTTCGTTATAATATCTGAAGTAAGCAAACTGCGCATCCTACCAAGGAAGGGTATTTTTCTCGTCCTCGGAAGGAGGACGCCATCTCCGCCAAAAGTAGGAGGGGCTTTGACTATTCGGATCTTGGTAACCGATGATCACAGTGTTGTGCGGCAGGGGTTGAAGATGTTCCTGCGCCTGGACCCAGAATTGGAGGTGGTCGGCGAGGCCTCCGACGGCGAGGAAGCGGTGCGCCTGGCGCACTCCTTGCAGCCGGATGTGGTGCTGATGGACCTGATGATGCCAGTAATGGATGGGATTACCGCCACCCAGGTGATCCGCCGGGAGCTGCCCGATGTGGAAGTGGTGGCGCTGACCAGCGTCCTGGAGGATGAAGCCGTCATCGGCGCGGTGAAAGCCGGCGCCATTGGTTACTTGCTCAAGAACACCGAAGCCGATGAATTGTGCAAAGCAATCAAAGCCGCCGCCGCAGGCCAGGTGCAGCTCTCCCCCCAGGCAGCGGCCCGGTTGATGCGCGAGGTGCGCGCGCCGGATACCCCGGAAGCGCTGACCGAGCGCGAAGTAGAAGTGCTGCGCCTGCTGGCCCAGGGAAAGGCAAATAAAGAGATTGCCAGCGCGCTGCATGTGAGCGAGACCACGATCAAGACCCACGTCAGCAACATCCTTCTGAAACTGAAAGTGCCCAGCCGCACCCAGGCGGCACTGTATGCGGTCAAAATCGGTCTCGTCAGCCCGGAATAACCCTCCAGCCATATCCCCCTATCCATCGAACTGCCAGCCCAAAAATCCTTCTTTCGTAGGATGACCGGCTTTTGGTTTGCTCCTATAATGGTAACAAGTAAACTCAATCGGTATTGAATAACTTTTATACCATTTCAATCGGAGGCAAACCATGACTCGAACTCGGAAACTCGCAATAGTATTGATAGCGGTCGCCGTGATTCTGGCCGGGATGGGTATGAACACAGCCCCGGTAAAGGCACAGACCACGGCGCCATGCGCCTCTTACCATACGGTGTGGTGGGGGCAGACGCTGTCAGGCATCGGCCAGATGTACAATGTCAGCTGGCAGTACCTGGCCCAGATCAACAACATCTGGAACCCGCGCTACATCTATGCCGGGCAGGTGCTGTGCATCCCCGTGGGCGGCCCGCCCTATGGCTATCCTTACGGCACTGGCGGTCCCTATTATCCCTGGTACGGCACGGGTGGCCCTTACCCTGGTGCACCGGGCTACTATTACCCCAGCTTCACCATCACCAGCGTCAAGCCAGGCGTATCGCTGACCATCACGGGCGTCAACTTCCCCGCCAATGATACGTATGACATCCTGATCAACTACTATGGCACCCTGGGCATTGGCGGCGTCAAAGTCGGCACAATCAACTCGGGCAGCGGCAGCTTCACCAGCGGTGATATCCCCATCCCGCCCCAGTTCGCCAACCAGTACCAGCTTGCTATCCGTCTGCAGAGCCCGACCACCGGTTACTACGCCTACAACTGGTTCTACAACCAGCCCTATAACTACGGTATCGGCGGACCTTACAACCCCATCATGCCCGGTCCCATCTACTGGGGTGTGCCCACCTTCTCCATCTCGGGTGTGGTAGCAAACAGCACGGTGACCATCGTGACCAACAATTTCGCTGCCAATGACACCTACGTGGTCAAGATGGCGCCCTATGGCAACGCAGCCCTGGGTGGCATCCCCGTGCAGAACTGGAACTCCGGCCCTGGCGGTTCCCAGGTGGTGACCTTCCCCATCCCGCCGCAGCTTTACGGCCTGGCGCAAATCGCCATCCGCCTGGAAAGCCCGACCAGCGGTTACTACGCCTACAACTGGTTCTGGAATAACACCACATATTGATCAAGCTTAGGAGGCCAACCGCCTCTTGAAGTGAACCCGGCCAATAGAAGCTCCCCGCTCCGTAGAACGGAAGGGGAGCTTTTTGTTAC
This sequence comes from uncultured Chloroflexota bacterium, assembly GCA_903871905.1. Lineage (GTDB taxonomy): Bacteria > Chloroflexota > Anaerolineae > Anaerolineales > UBA4823 > CAIQIV01. The sequence goes on from CAIQIV010000461.1 coordinate 6,510, forward strand.
AAAAATGAACAGAAATGGATATATAATTCACTGACCTGACAGCATGTAGGGTTAAAACCGAAATGACGGAGAAGATAACATGGCAACCCACCATCACAGCCGTTTCACAATAGGAATTATTGGGGGTGGGAAAGTTGGCGTCGATCTTTTTGAAGAATTTTACCAGAGCAGCCTGACCGAAGTGGCTTACCTGGTGGATATAAATCCCCAGGCTCCTGGGCTGCTGGCAGCGCGCAAGTGTGGTGTTCCCACATTCACCAATCTGGACCAGGCGTTGAGCAGCCGGCCTGTCCACTATATCCTGGAGGTGACCGGCTCCCAGAAAGTTTATCAGCTGGTCCTGGAAAAAACTGCTGGCTCGGATACTTCCATCATCAACAGCAACATGGCATATGTGATCCTGGGCGTTATTAACGAAAACAGCAAAAAATCTCGGGAACATTTCGTCCGGGATATTTCCACCATTCATGGAGATATTGAAAAGAACCTGGTCCAGATCGACAGCCTGGTTGACAGCATCGAAAGCATTACCATGGAAATGCGCATCCTGGCGCTAAACGCCCGCATCGAAGCTGCACGCGCCGGGGAAGTTGGTAAAGGGTTTGGCGTGGTGGCAGAGCAGATGACCCACGCTGTCGACACGGTGCATGATCTGACGGAAAAGATCGTCCAGGTCAACACCGGGGTCAAGACAGTGGCGGATAAAATTGAAAGCTCCCTGAAAACATTGAATTAGCCCTCGAGATTAAGTTTCATCCACTCGACAGGAGAAACCCTGGGAGGCTGAGCGTTAGGAGATTGTAATTAACCCTCTGAAATCTGGCGTAAAAAAGTAGGAGAGGCCAGCAGCGTTTGAAAGGTTTTTATCATCTCTGGGTCAAAGTGACTACCGGCCTCCTGTGTCAGCACTTTGGCCGCTCCACTGGTACCCATGCCCTCGCGATATGGGCGAGCATAAGCAATAGCATCAAAGGCATCGACAATAGCAATCAGGCGCGCGACCTCTGGGATAGCCTTGCCCGCCAATCCATCCGGGTACCCCTTTCCATCGTAGCGCTCATGATGGTGACGCACTGCCAGGTAGACTACAGGCAGGATATCTTTCAGCGGCTCAAGCAGGTCTGCCCCAGCAGCAGAGTGCGTTTTCATCACATCATACTCCTCGGGTGTGTAACGTCCTGGCTTATTCAGGATAGCATCCGGAATAATGACCTTGCCCAAGTCATGGACAATGGCGGCCAACCTCACCTGCTCCAGCTTCTCTTCACTCCAACCCAAAGCGCGACCCAACGCCTGAGACATCCCAGACACCCGCTCGATATGCCTGCCCGTGTAGCTATCACGGCTTTCAATGGCGCGGGCCAGCAGCTGCAGCATCTGGATATACGCCCGAGAGGTGTGCGCAGTTTGTAATGCCCGTGCCCGTTCCAACCGAGATTTCACCGCCTGGACCAGGCCATCTGAAGAGAACGGCTTGGTGAGATAGTCATCCACACCCAGGGATTTCCCGCGCTTGATCGACGCATCGTCATTGAGGGCGGTAAGAAAGATAAATGGAACCGTAACCAGGTTTGGCCTGGTTTGTACAATCTCCAGCAGCTCAAATCCATCACACCCGGGCATCATGATATCCGAGACAATTAAATCCGGTACCAGGTCCTCTAGCTTCTGCAGTGCATCATAGCCATTGACCGCAGTGACGACTTGAAACCCCTCCATTTCCAAAGTCAGGCTGGCACCTGAAAGCAGCTTAGGATTATCATCAACAAGCAGAATTGTGTCTGGCATGGGTTACTCCTTAATCTGGATCAGCCTGCGCACTGTTTCCAACAGCACATCCGGGGAAATGGGTTTTGCCAGGAAATCATCTGCGCCGGCAAAGAGCGCCTTCTCCGCCAGCTCCTGGCTGTCTGCAGAGATGGCCAGCACTGGCAAGTTGGAATATCGTGCTTCCTGGCGGATTTTATTGATCAGTTCCCAGCCAGGTATATCGGGCAGCTGCAGGTCGATCACTGCCAGGTTCACCGATGTCTGCTGCAGCCTATCCCAGGCAGTATCACCATCCAGGGCATCAAAAACCTGGTGCTCTTTGCCCAGGATATGGGACAGGATCTTTAAGGTTATGGAATCATCATCCACGACCAGCACATTGGGAATGCTGCGCTGGAATACCGGCAGAGTAAACCGGAACGTGGTTCCCATCCCCACCTGGCTGCTCAGTTCAATGCTTCCCCCCAGTCGCTGTACAATCTCGCGCGAAATCGCCAGTCCCAGTCCAGTGCCGGGGATCTCCTGCTCAACCGCCAGCCGGGTGCGGAAGAAACGCTCAAACAAGCGCGGCATATCTTCTTCGGGAATGCCAATACCGTTATCAGCAACGGTACACACCGCCCACTCCTTATCCCTGGTGACCTGCACGCTCACCTTTCCGCCGCCAGGGGTGAACTTGATGGCGTTGCTCATCAGGTTGCGGATCACCTGGTTGAGCTGGTCCCGGTCAGAATTAACCATCAGCCCCGGCTCGCCGCAGTCCATTTCAAGAACCACGCTTTTCGCTTCAGCCGTCGAACGGTGATGATTAGCAACCTCCTGGACCGCCATCCCCAGGTCAAACACCATCCAACGCATCTGCACACGGCCAGAATCCAAACGTGACAGGCTGAGCAGATCCTCAATGAGTTGGTGCAGTGTATTGGCCTCAGCATGGATCTCTTCCACCAGTCTTTTACGCTGTTCATCCCGCAAGCGGTCATAATACTTCAACAGGTTATCCGTATTCAAGTGAATAACAGATAACGGGGTTCGCAGCTCATGAGAAACGTTGGAGACAAAACGATTCTTCATGCGGTCCAGCTCTTTCAAGCCGGTGATATCCCGGATGCTGGCCACCCAGTTAAGGTTTGCACTGCTCCCGGAGCGGACACCTGAGATCACCACATCCGCGTCGTACGTGGCGCCGTCCGGGCGCCGGCCTACCACCTCTTTACGCCAGGTCCTTCCCTGTCCCAACCGCGCCGCGATCTCCTCTCGCCAACGGGCGATTTCCTCCTCGTCAGCCAGGATCAAATTCCAGAACGGCTCGGAAAGGATATCCTCCGGGTTGAACCCGGTCACCATCGGGAAAGCCGGGTTGACATAATCGACCATCTCCCCTTTGCTCACCAGGATCGCATCGGAGACTGCATTCAGGGTATCGTTCAAACGGTTGCGCTCCGCTTCATGCAGGGCGAAAAGCCGGGCATTGTTAATCGCCGCGGCGATCTGCCCGGCCGCAGACAGGGCCAACTGGATTTCATGATCGGTGAAGTTCCGGTTGAAGCGCGTCTCACTGATCATTGCAGCCCCAATTGGCTGGTCATTCACGATCAGGGGCACACCCAGCAAGGATTTATCTGGAAATTGGCTGGCAATGCGCCGGCTGATATAGGGTGTGTCCTGGGCATCGTAAACCGTGATCGGGCGGCGGGCGCGCAGCACTGCAGCAGTGAGGGTTGGTTCGCCAGGCTCAACCTGGAGTTGGCGGTACTGCTGGTCAAAGGAGCCATAAGCCGCCGCCGCATATGGCCTGCCGCTGGCTTCGTCCAATAATGCAATGAATGCTCCCGTTCCATTGACCAGCCTTCCCAAATGATTCGCCAGGTAAGGCAGCATCTTTTCCAATTCAAGGGTTGTGCTGATGGTCGCGCTGATTTCACCCAGCGTAGCCATCTCGTCCAGGCGCTGCTGCAAGACTTCCTGGGTTACGCGCAGATCGATCATCACCTGGTTGATGGCTTCAGCCAACTGGACGATCTCCATTTCCCCCTGCAACGGAAGCTGGGTGGCAGTATCCCCGGCTGAGATGCGCTGGATAGCGCCGGTCATTTTTCGCAGTGGGCGCATGACCATGCGCTGGATGAACAACAGGGACAGGCCGATTAAAACCAGGAGCAGGACCAGCCACACCAGAGCGCCGCGGAGATCCCAGTGATCCAATCGCATCAACAAACCCGCGCCTAAAAGTGCGGCAATTCCCACCATTACAGGGAATACGATGGAAAGACGCTGGAAGATTCTTCTCAGATGAAACATTGGTGCAAGCCCATCAACGGTTGGTCAACCAGTACGCAATTTCATCCACGCTGACCTGGAAGTTCTGGCTGGCAGCCCCGTTAATAAATATGCCAAACATACCCATGAACGCCTGTTCATCATAAGCCTGGGCGACCTCCTGCCCGTTGATGTAGATTTTGAACTCCGCCCCGTTGGCCCAGACACCCAGGCTGTTAGCCTGGTTTGGTCCCACTCGAATCGCCGGACTGCTTGTCCAGGGCAGGATACTGCGAAAGACGCCTTTATCCAGGCGGTACATGCGGTATTCTCCACTGCAGGTCAGGCCAACGATGTAACCGCTATCAACAATCCCATCCGCATCCGATACGGCGCGCAGGATCAAGCCATAGCCATCTCTTCCAGCGCAGGCCGGGCCGGTGAGGAAGCGCAATTCCAGGTATATCGATCCCACCGCCGGATACTGGGCAACGATCCAGCGGTCCCCAACCGGCTGCTGCGAGGTGAGCACCAGGGCGCCGGTGATGATTTCTGTTTTCAAGGTGCTGTCAGCAATCAGGTACCAGTTGGGATCCGTTTTCTTATCAAACGTGTCCAGCCACTCGGGTGCCCCCAGCCCCAGTTCATTGCCCACCTGGCTGACGGTGATCTTCACCCACAGCGGAGAGCCGCCCCCCGCCCCCAGTCCAAAAGTCTGGCCGGCATCGCTCATCAACTGCCAGTTACCCTGGAAGTTACCGGGCTGTTGCGGCGCGTTGAGTGAAATGGTCACCTGCGCCTGGCCGTTTGGGGGGACGGTCTGTCCCAGGGGATACGCCGTCGCCTCCCCCATCTTATCGCCGCTGGCAAAGATCATGGTGTAATTGGGTGTCCAGGTGCAGCTGCCTGCATTCCGCAGCGTCCAGGTTTTGGTAAACACCTGTCCTGGAGCAAACACGCTGCCATCCGGGGTGGTCTCAGAGACAAACTGGGCCATGTTGGTGCAGTTGATCACCCCGGCTCCCGGGGTGGAGGGGGTGGCGCCGGGTATCTGCGCTGCGCCGGGCAGCGGCGTCAGGCGCACACCCGGCGGCCCACCGGTGACCTGCACCGCAACCACCAGGGACGAAGCAACACTGGTCGGGGCCGCAATTACCGGCTTTAGATCCAGCGAAGTGACCATGGCATCCAGCAGGCTGAGATCTGGGAAGAAGGCTGGATTGGGGGCAGCGTTGATCTTCTGCAGCACCTGGTTGGCATAATCAGCGTAGATGTCAGCCACCGCCTCGGCCGCCGAGGCAAATGGGTAAGCCACACCCTCTGCCGGAAGAGGGCTTGCCGGCTCTGCAGACTGCGCCAGGAAAGGCGCTTCTACCGGGAATACAGCTGACACCAGGTACGCCCCGTCATCGCTTACCGCCTGGTAAACGTATTTCAGTCCCTGGTTGTTGATCGGCGGCAGTCCGCTGGCTGATTGGGTGATGAAACGCACCCCACTGCCGCCTGGAAAGCCCAGGTACTGCACCCGCCCAACCACCAGCTGGTGCTCGTCGCTGGGAGGCAAAACCGGAATGCCAGGCGGCTGCAGCGGCTGTTCCTTCAGAAGGCGGCGCAGGTTTTCAATCTCCTGGGCCGCGCGAGGATCACGTGCCGCATAGGGAACCAAAGGGATCACACGCAGCTCTGGTTGGTGGGTACTGTTGGCATCAGCATAATTCTCCAGGCGGAGCAAGATGGATTCTGGGGCTGACTCGGTGCCGCTCAGGTTGGTGGAGGCAACCATCTCGCTTTTCATTCCCGAAGCCACACCGCTGGGCAGCATAAAGGTGACACCCAATCCTTGCACGGGCCGGCTGATAAACGGATTCGGGGTAGCTGGCCCGCTTTCAGCCTGGGTGGATTGGGCCAAAGCCTGCTCCAGCGCCAGTGCGCCGGCGGTCTGGGTAAGCTGGGGGGCATTGGCCGGTGTGGGTGTCGGACGCTCATCAAACCGGTTCAGGCTCCCGCAGGCAGCCAGCATGAGAACCGCCAATATACATAAGAGAGTTAAGAAAACCAGCCCGGTTGCCCGTGGATGGCTGGCAGGTGATTTCATTTGAGTATTCATAATGGATGATTATACCAGTATGAGGAAAAAGCCATTGGCAACGCGCTTAACCAGTGTTATATTCGAGGAACAGCACTCACTTGGACATCGCTGCCAGGCAGATGGGAGCAAAGAGCGGATGGAGATTTATATCGCCGAAGAAAAAGTGTTTTATTACCCGGCCCAATTCACGCCAGAGGTGGCGCGCGACCGCGTGGAGCAAAAAAAGACCGGCCTGGTGGCCGGAGCGGTGGGAGCGCTGATCAGCCGTCCCAAGCCAGATGAGATCCAGTTCTCGGCGGCGGAATACCGCTACGAACCGTATTGGATGGTCAACATCACCTCCCGCACACGCTTCGAGCGCAACCGTACCTTCACCTTCCCCGTCAGTGGCAGCGAGGTGCAAAGCGTGATCCTGATGGGCCAGGTCTTTCCACTCGACCCTCGGCAGCGCGAGCCTGCGGTCACCCTGGACGGCGTGGAGCAGTGCCTGGAAGAAAACCACGCCAGCCGCTCTTGCGATGCCCTGGAAGGGAAAACCATCGATTTGAGCCGCTGTCAGAACTTCCAGCGACTGGTGGTCGAAGACCTGGAAAATTTTGTTCCTCGGGGCTGGCTGGTAACACCGCCGCGGCTCAAGGCCAGCGCCGTAGTGCGCCAGGTCATGTCGCAGGTGCTCAAACCAGCACAGAATGCACACCTGATCCTCGAAGAAAAAGTGGAAGTCAGCTTGCTTGAGCTGCTCTTCCTGCCGGTTTATGCTTTTGAGTTTGAGTGGAGCGCCAAGAACAAGCGCAGCGTGGTGGAGTTTGATGCCCTCAGCGGCGATCTGCGCAGCAGCGGGCGCAAGCTGCAGGAACAGGTAAAAGGCATGCTCAGCCGTGACCTGATTTTTGATGTGACGGCTGACGCTGTCGGATTGATCGTCCCCGGCGGCAGCATCGCCGTCAAGCTGGTGAAAGCTGCTGTGGACAGCGGGAAGAAATAATACCCGGTTGATCCACAGAAACTCTGATCGCTTAATGGAGGAGAGCGCGTATGAAAAGTGTGAGTTCACGTACATTATTCATTGTGATCGCAGTCTTATTAGTCTTCACCTTGATCCTGTCCATTGCCACGTTTATGACAATTTCCCGGATGCAGCGCAACGCCCGGGCCAGCGAAACTGCCCAGACCGCTGGGATGCACACCAGCATGGCTGCCAACCTGGGACAGCAGCAAACCAACGCGGTCTCCACCCTGTATTCCCAAGGCGCACTGGCCACTCAGTATTACTGGCAGACTGCAGCGACAACCCCCAACGCCGCCGCCGGCTGGACGGCAGAGGCTAACCGGCAGACTGCCACAGCAATCCAGAATATCATTGCTTACCAGACCTACGCCGCCTGGCAGAACAGCCTGGCTACCCAGACTGCCATGTCCGCCCAGGCGACCGCCGCAGCAAATTATCACGGACAATCCGCTCAGCTTACCCAGGCTGCTTATAACAACGCCCTCGCCTACCAGACCAGCGTCGCCCTCTCAACCTATGCGGCATACTATACTGCGGTCGCCTACCAGACCCAGCAGGCCTATTTCCAGAACATGGCTTCCGCCCGTACTGCCACGGCCCAGGCTGACCATGCCCGGGGGTATTTTGACTACTATGTTAACCTGGCTATGACGCGCCCCCCGCTGGCCGGTCCATTTTCTGGCTCGCTGGTCTACCCCACCGCCAACTACTTCAAAGCTCCAGGAGTCCTGCAGCGGGACTTCGTCTCCCAGGTGGATTTTTATTCCCCCTCCGGTTCCAGCCTGGGGGCATTCGATTTTGGATTTTTCTTTCGTTATAACTGGGATCCTGCAACCGCTTCCCCCACCTTCCTTTCGCTTTACGTGGCTTCGGACGGCACCTGGGGTCTGTATAATGGGCGCAACCACTTTAAGTACATTGTCAACCAGGGACAGCTCACCAACCTGGACCAGACCCCCGGGGGGCTTAACCGCCTGCGCCTGGTTGCCATCGGGAACAGCGGCGCCTTCTACTTGAATGACGCCTTCATTACCTCCCTGGACCTGGGAAGCAACCAGAACCCCGGGGAGATCATGGTCGTGATTGGCGTCACTCGCGGTCGTGAAGGCCAGGTGCTGCGCTACAGCGGTTTCCAGGTCTGGCCTACCCAATAGGGGAGCCATCCCCATCAAAACAGCGCAGGGTGCCGAGGATAGCTTCTGCGGCGCTGCTGCGCTGTTTTGATTTTCTGGGGAGAGACCAAACGCCAGTCACCGGCCTCTCCCCTGGTATAAGCCCTATCCTAGTAGGAGCTGAGGACCTTCATATAATTCGCACGTTCAAAGGACTGCGGGGTTGGGCCCTTCTTAGCGCTCATGCTGCCCTTCATCTGGGTGACCGACTCGTATTCATGGTCAACCAGCCAGGTCTTTAACTCATCCACCAGCGTCGGGATGAGCCCGATGCCGCCGGTGAGCAGGGCGCTGGCCAGCATGGTGACGCTGGCGCCAGCCATGACCCCCTTGATGACATCGCTCGTGCTGTGAACGCCGGAGGTCAGTCCAAAGTCGCAGCCGACTCTTCCATACAATATTGCGATCCAGCGCAGGGGCAGGCGCATCTCATTCGAATTGCTCAACACCAGGTGCGGGACCACTTCCAAGGCTTCCAGGTCAAAGTCGGGCTGGTAGAAGCGGTTGAACAGCACCAGGCCTTTTGCCCCGGCGTTTACCAGTCGGCTGGCAAAGCTTGGCAGCGCGGTGTAGAACGGGCTGAGCTTCACAGCCACGGGGACCTTCACCTGTTTGCAGACTTCTTCAACCAGCTTGACATGCGCATCTTCCATCTCGGCGCTGGTCACCGACAGGCTGGTAGTGATGTCATAGATATTCAGTTCCAGGGCGTCCGCACCCGCAGCCTCGATTCGCTGAGCATAATCAACCCAGCCGCCAGTGGAGATGCCGTTCAGGCTGCCAATCACCGGAATGCCCGTGGCGCGCTTGATCTTAGCCAGGGTGTCCACGTAGCTGTCCGGACCGATGGTGTACTGGCCAAAATCTGGCAGGTAGGTCAGCGACTCGGCAAAAGACTCGGTGCCGCGGGTCATATCGCGGTCCATCTTCAAGCTCTCATGAATGATCTGCTCTTCAAAGAGCGAGTGCAGGACAACAGCCGCAATGCCAGCATCTTCCATTTTCAAAACACTTTCCAGCTTCTGGGTAAGCGGTGATGAGGATGCTACCAGGGGGTTTTTGAGCTGCAGCCCAAGATAAGTTGTAGTCAGGTCTACCATTTTTTATTCCCTTTCAAGGTCTTGTGCAAAGGCGGTTACTTCTGCTCTTCAACAGGAGTGTAATGCATAGCGGCCATCTGCTTGTAGAGCTCCCAGCGGCTCTTGGCGTCCTGCTGGGCTTCTTTCATCAGCATCTCAGCGCGCTGCTCGTCGGCCTTAACCAGCATCTGGTAGCGGGTCTCGTTGTACGCATACTGGCTGAAGGGCACACTGGGATCCTTGCAATCAATGCTCAACGGGTTCTTCCCTTCGGCTGCCAGAGCGGGATTATAGCGGTAAATGGGGAACGCGCCGGAGTTAACCGCCAGCTTCTGCTGGTCCAGGCCTTTGATCAGGTCGTAGCCGTGGGCAATGCAGTGGCTGTAGGCAATGATAATGGATGGGCCGTCATAAGCATCCGCCTCAAGGAAAGCGTTCAGGGTCTGCTGGTCGTTGTAACCCATGGCGACGCGCGCCACGTACACATAACCGTAGGCCATGGCGATCATGCCCAGGTCTTTCTTGGGCATCCCCTTGCCGTTGGCGGCAAACTTGGCCACTGCAGCACGCGGGGTGGCTTTAGAAGCCTGGCCGCCGGTGTTGGAGTATACTTCGGTGTCCAGAACCAGCAGGTTGACATTGCGGCCGGTAGCCAGCACATGGTCGAGGCCGCCGTAACCGATGTCATACGCCCAACCATCGCCGCCGATGATCCACACGCTTTTGCGCACCAGCGCGTCCGCAATGCTCTCCAGGTGGCGGGCCATCGGGTCATTGACCCCGGCCAGGCGCTGTTTGAGCAGGGCCACCCGCTCACGCTGCTGGCTGATGCCGGCTTCGCTGGATTGGTCGGCGCTGATCAACGCGCTGACCAGGTCCTCGCCGACCGCAGAGGCAAACTTGGGCAGCAGCTCGGTAGCAAACTCTTTCTGCTTGTCCAGGGTCAGGCGGAAGCCCAGGCCGAACTCGGCGTTATCTTCAAACAGCGAGTTGCTCCAGGCGGGGCCGCGGCCATCCGCGTTGAAAGACCAGGGGGTGGTGGGCAGGTTGCCGCCGTAGATGGACGAGCAGCCGGTGGCGTTGGCAGCGATAATGCGATCGCCGAAGAGCTGGGTGAGCAGCTTGACGTACGGCGTTTCACCGCAGCCATTGCAGGCGCCAGAATACTCAAACAGGGGCTGCAGCAGAGCAGCATTCTTGACCTGCTTGACATTGATCTTGGTGCGATCAACTTCAGGCAGCGATTCGAAGAACGCCCAGTGCTGGTTCTCACGCTCACGGATGGGAGGCTGAGCTTCCATATTGATCGCCTTGCGACCCACGGCGCTCTTGTCCTTTGCCGGGCAGGCTTCGATGCACAAGGCGCAGCCGGTGCAGTCCTCCGGAGAAACGGCCAGGGTGTACTTCATGCCAGGGAATTCTTTCCAGCGGGCATCGTCCGAGAGCCAGGTAGCCGGTGCATTCTCCAGGTATTTGGCATCGTAGATTTTCTCGCGGATCACGGCATGCGGGCAAACAATGACGCATTTACCGCACTGGATGCAGATCTTGGGTTCCCAAACCGGCATCTCCAGGGCAATATTGCGCTTCTCCCAGCGGGTGGTGCCGGTTGGATAGGTGCCGTCCACCGGGAAGGCGCTGACCGGCAGGGTATCGCCGTCAAAGGCAACGATGGTTCCCAGGGTATCGCGCACAAACTCAGGGGCTGCCGCCGGGATGGGCAAGCGCCGGTACAGCGTGCTGGTGACGGTGCTCGGGACCTGCACCTCATACAAGTTGGCCAGGGTCTGGTCCACCGCTTCAAAGTTGCGGCGCACGACTGCTTCACCGCGCTTCCCATAGGTTTTCTGGATGGCTTTCTTGATCTGCTTGATTGCCTCATCCTTGGGCAGCACGCCGCTGATGGCAAAGAAGCAGGTCTGCATGATGGTGTTGATGCGCTGGCCCATGCCGGTTGCTTCGGCAACTTTGTACGCATCGATCACGTAGAATTTAAGCTTCTTCTCAATAATATCCTTCTGCGCCTCAGCCGGCATCTTGTCCCAGACTTCATCCACACCGTAGATGGAGTTGAGCAGGAAGGTGGCACCGGGCATAGCATACTTCAATACATTGAAGCGCTCCAGGAAGGTGAACTGGTGGCAGGCGACAAAGTTTGCGTGAGTGACCAGGTAAGGAGCGCGGATTGGTTTGGGGCCAAAGCGCAGGTGCGAAATGGTAGCCGTTCCGGACTTCTTCGAGTCATAGACAAAATAGCCCTGCGCATCAAAATCAGTTTCTTCACCGATGATCTTGATCGAGTTCTTGTTGGCGCCCACTGTGCCATCTGCACCCAACCCCCAGAATACACAGCGCACCGTCTCAGGGTATTCGATCATGAAGTTCGCGTCAAACGCCAGCGAATTGTGGGTGACGTCATCTTCGATGCCAACCATGAAATGGTTCTTGGGCTCAACCGTGAGCATTTCATCAAAGACCGCCTTAACCATCGCCGGGGTAAATTCCTTGGAGGACAGGCCAAAGCGCCCGCCAAGTACGCGGGTCTTGCTGATCAGGCCGCCTTCGGTCAGGGCTGCGATCACATCCTGGTACAACGGCTCGCCCACCGCGCCGGGTTCTTTGGTGCGGTCAAGGGCACATATCACTTTCGCCGTGGCCGGCAGGGCATCGATGAAGTGCTTAACAGAGAATGGGCGGTAGAGACGAACTTTGAGTACACCGACCTTCTCGCCCTTATCGGACAGGAAACGTGCAGTTTCAGCGGCTGTCTCAGCGCCTGAACCCATAATGACAATCACGCGCTCAGCATCCGGCGCGCCGACGTAATCAAACAGGTGGTACTGCCGGCCGGTGATGGCGGCGAACTTGTCCATGTACTTCTGGACAATATCCGGGCAGGCAGTGTAGAAGGGGTTGATCGTCTCGCGGGACTGGAAGAAGACATCCGGGTTCTGAGCCGAACCACGCAGCACCGGGTGATCGGGGGAAAGGGCGCGGGCGCGGTGCGCGCGCACCAACTCGTCATCCACCAGCTGAGCCAGATCTTCATTGGTCAGCTGCTCGATCTTGTTGACCTCTGCCGAGGTGCGGAAACCATCAAAGAAGTGAAGGATGGGAACACGCGCTTCCAGGGTAGCCGCATGGGAAATGGCAGCCAGGTCCTGGCATTCCAGCACACGGTTGGAAGCCACCATCGCCCAGCCGGTCGAGCGGCAAGCCATCACATCCGAATGGTCACCGAAGATCGACAAAGCATGCGTTGCCACCGTTCGGGCCGAAACGTGGAACACCGTGGAGGTCAGCTCACCTGCGATTTTAAACATATTGGGGATCATCAACAGCAGACCCTGGGAGGCGGTAAAAGTGGTCGTCAGGGCGCCAGTTTGTAATGCGCCATGCACTGCACCCGCCGCGCCGCCTTCAGACTGCATCTCGATCACGGTCGGCACCGTGCCCCAAATATTGGTACGCTTGAGCGCCGACCACTCATCGGAAAACTCGCCCATCGTGGAGGAAGGAGTAATCGGGTAAATCGCGATTACTTCACTCAGCTTGTGGGCAACGGCGGCGGTAGCCTCGTTGCCGTCTAAGGTTACAACAGGTCTTTTCATCGGTTTCTCCATTTTTCATTTCTTTGCGCCAGATCCCCCACCCAGGAATTTTATCCCAGGGTTGGATGTGCACGCATTTAAAAGTTTTGGTCAATATTTGATCGTTTGACGTGGAAACAATCCAATAATCTATCACACTTCAACATACTAGTTTAGCGGATTCAAAGGAAAATGGATAGTAATATTTGGCACAGTATTTTACTGTGACATGTCATGATTCAAACCACTCCGGTACAGGCTGAGCCCGCTGCCTGATCCCGATATCCAAACCGGTGCTGGCTGCTGCTGGTGTGAATTTTTTGTTTGCGCAAAGATACAATTTCTCTACAGTCATCCATATCCTTGATCTTTGAGGACGATAAGGGTATCATTCACCTGAGGTTCACAGATTTTCCCCCTGGTATATGGATCAGCATGACAGATATTATCCGGGTTCTGATCGTCGATGACCATCCCTTCATCCGCAAAGGGATTCAAATGGTCATTGCCATGGAACTGGATATGGAAGTGGTGGCAGAGACCAATTCTGGATTAGAAGCCATCCGGCTTTACCAGAAGACCAGGCCGGATGTGGTTCTCATGGATCTCGTCCTGCCGGACATTTCCGGTATCCAGGCAACAAAGGAGATCTGTCTCGAAAATCCCCAGGCGCGGGTATTGGTTTGCAGCAATTACTCCGACGACCAGTGGATTATCTCAGCTATGGAAGCTGGCGCCAAAGGCTATCTGGTCAAGACCGACCCGCCAGAAAGAACTATCCAGGCCATCCGCGAGATGGCAGCCGGGAATATTGCCCTGACCCGCCAGGCAGAATTTACTTTGCTCCAGTATCTACAGCGCCGCCCGGTGATGAAAAACGACGCTCACCCCCTGACCAGCCGGGAGATTGAGATCTTGAAGATGATTGCTCGCGGCGCTACCAACACGGAGATTGCCGAGAAGTGTTATATCAGCGAGGGGACCGTGCGCTCCCACATTCACCATATCCAAAATAAGCTGGGGCTGGAAAACCGGGCACAATTGGCCATTTATGCAGTCAAAGAACGACTGATCAATCCGTAATTCGTCTCTGCGTTCAATCCACATTTATTCCACATTTGTTTAATATAATCTCAACGTTTAACAGATGCGGCTGAGACAATCTCGGTTAAACTATCCTTGGAGATAGAAACAGCCATATGTCTACACCCGCAACTATTCTAATTATTGACGATGACCCAAACTTGCTATGCGGCCTGGAAGTCCTGTTTTCCCAAACAGACCACACCGTGCTCACAGCCAGGAATGGTGCAGATGGCTGGCAGCAAATATGCCAAAATATGCCGGACCTGGTCTTGTGTGATGTCTTGATCCCCCCTCCTGACGGTTTTGAGCTGCTGAGAAGGGTCAACGCGGATCCCAGGCTGCAGTATCTTCCGTTTATCTTCTTGACCGCTTACGGCGCTTATGAAGATGAGCTGGCTGCCTTTGAGATAGGGGCCGCGGATTACATTACCAAGCCGTTCAATCCCGATCTGCTCCTGGCGCGGGTAGAGTCCCTGCTGCGCCGGGTGAGGCTCCACAAAAATACCGGCAGCCACTTCACCCGGTTCGAGCCAGGCGACCCAGATCCCTGCTTCGATTGTCCTCAGCCAGACCCCGAGGCTCCAAACACCGGATACCCCCTACAAGAGGCCGCAAAACCTGCTCTTCGACACGCTTCTCAAAAACCCTCGATGAGCTCTCAGCTCAACAACCTGTCTGAGCGGGAAGCCGAGGTGCTTGGATTTATTGCTGCGGGAAAAACCAATGCAGAAATAGCCGGCCTGTGTTCAATCAGCGAGGCAACCGTGCGCTCGCATACCAGTCATATCCGGTCCAAGTTGAAGCTGGAAAACAAAGTTCAACTGATCGTGTATGCCGTCGTAGGCTCTGCCATCAGTTCATGAACAAGATGTAGGTAAAGTGTCCCCTGCTCAAACCATCCTTGTCATCGATGATGATCCCAACCTGATGCGGGGTTTGAACGCGCTGTTTACCGGGGCAGGTTATTGGGTCCAGTCTGCCACGGATGGCAGAAGCGGCCTGCAGGAAATTCAGAAAAAGAGACCCGACCTGGTCTTGTGCGATATCAACATGCCATCAATGAATGGCTTTGAGCTGCAAAAGCAGCTCAATACTGTCCTGGGCATCCAAACGCTGCCGTTCATTTTCCTCACTGCACGATCCTCCCTGGAAGATGAACTGGCTGGAATCCGCAACGGAGCCATGGATTACATTGCAAAGCCGTTCAACCCGGAGCTGCTGTTGGCCCGGGTCCAATCTGCCTTGCACCGCAGCGAAATCCTGGATAATGCACTGGATGCAAATGACAGCCAGGCAGCCGTTCGCATTCAGAACCTCACCTACCAGTTAAAATCGCTGGAGGAAGTCTCGAACAAGATCAACACGGATATTTCACCCGACGATCTCCTAATGCAGGCCGTTGAGATCTTCAGCGGTTATTTCCACCCTATGCGCATCGAGTTTTGGGGAATGGACGAGCGGAGCAAGAAGTTTATGTTTAAATCGGGCTTTCACTTCCAATATTCTGGAAACTCGCCCAGGACTCTCGGCATCAGCCAACCGCTGGCAGTAGACCCGGAATGGACCTCGCAGGAATTCATGAATATCTGGACGACGCCGGTCACCTCCGAGTATAGTCAAAAGATCATGACCCGCGTGTACAACAGCCGGCATGATGGCATGATCGATCCGGCATACATCCAGGCCTTCCTGGGGCAAATTTCCATGATCCTCTTCAAGAAAGATGTTCTCAACCAGATCAAGAACTTACAAGAGCTCAATGAGCGCAGCCTGGAAAACGCCCTGGCCGGGCTAAATGCTGTACAGGAGCTGCGAGATAACGAAACCAACAACCACTCAGTCCGTGTGGCTGATTGGACAATCCGCATGTTCGAGAAATTGGGGTTGGTTGAGCCGGAACTGAGCGCTATCCGGCGCGGCGCCCATTTCCATGATATTGGAAAGATCGGCATCCCAGACCATATCCTGCGGAAGAACGGCCCGCTGACTGATGATGAGAGACTGATCATGCAAAAGCACCCGCTGTATGGTTACGATCTGCTCTCAAAATTTGATTTTCTCAAATCCGCCTTGAATATTCCACTTTATCATCACGAGCAGTGGGATGGCGGCGGCTACCCTTATGGGTTGAAAGGCGAAGACATCCCCTTAGAAGCACGGATTTTCGCGGTAGTTGATGTGTGGGATTCTTTGACCCATGAACGTGCTTACCGGCCTGCGATTGCCCCAAAAGGTGTAATAGAGTACATCAAGAAAGAAGCAGGATCACAGCTGCAGCCTGAGTTGGTAAATCTGTTTCTGCAACTATTGAATGAGTGTAAGGAAGGGTTAAAATGACTGAGACAATTGGACAAGGAACATCTGGACAAACAATCCTGCTGATCGATGATGAGAAAAAGCTGCTGTTAGGGTTGGAGGCAGTCATGCGCCGCGCCGGCTTCACCGTCTATTCCACAACCAGTGGCACAGAAGGGCTGTCCCTGGCGCAAACGATCCACCCGGATGCGATCATTTGCGATGTCATGATGCCGCCGCCCAATGGCTTTGAAATAAAGAGGAAGCTGGCTGTCGATGCCGCAACCGCGAATATTCCTTTTATCTTTCTGACTGCCAGGACCTTTTCCGCGGATAAGATCGCCGGGCTCAACCTGGGAGCCGACGACTATATCACCAAGCCTTTCAATATCGAGGAACTCCTGGCGCGCTTGCGCGCCACGCTGCGCAGAAACGAGCTTGGACGCCAGAGCGGCCTGAAAGAGGCCGGGCAGGCGTTTGATAAACTTCGCGATACCATCTCATCGAACCTGGCGCATGAGATGCGCACTCCTCTGAACATCATTATGGCCAGCCTGGAGCTGGCCTTGCGGGAAAAATACAATACCAATTCGGATGATATGAGGTGGTACCTGGACAACATCCAGGTCAACACACAAAAGCTGACCATGTTGGTGACCGATTTATTGATCTTGAACGATATCGACCAGCATAAGACCAACAAGTTCCGCAAGAAAGTTGACCTGCAATACCATTTCATGGATCCCATCAAGAGGCTCCAGGCGCGCTGGTCAGAAAAGGGGATCAACACAAATGTCTATATCGAACCTGATACAGTAATCTACGCCCCAGAAGTTGAGTTTTCTCACATGGTTGCGCACCTGGCCGATAATGCTTTCAAGTTCAGCCCGGACGGCAGGGTGATAAATATTGAACTGCGCAAGAATGGGACAGGTGGCTGTAAGCTGACGATACAGGACGAAGGAGAAGGCATTCCCCTGGAGCTGCGCGAAAAGGTCTTTGAACGCTTTTACCAGGTCCACCAGGGGGACACCCGCCAATACCCTGGTCTTGGCCTGGGGCTGACCATCAGCCGGGCTGTTGCCGAGGCGGTTGGCGGCTCTGTCACGATCCTGGGCGCCGAAAAGGGCTGTAAGGTGCGCATGATCTACCCACCTGGCCAGTTGGATTGGGTTCCATCTTCTTCGCACAGGAATTAATCGAGCAGCAGCATGGAATTAAGGAAAATGGAGCTCTCTGAAAATGCCCTGTGTGCCTTTTTGGACACCCTTGCAGATGGGGTGATCTGGCTTGGGGAACAGCAGCAGGTTATTTTTACCAACCGCCAGGCCGGGGAATTGTTAGGTTATCTCCAACAGGAACTGGTTGGGATGCCTTTGGAAAATTTGACCCCCGCCCGGGTCTACCAGCAGTGCCAGGATTATTTTGCGGCATGCCAGTGCTCAACCGATGATCCGCAAGTTATCCCCATGCGCTTGAATTTCACTGGAATTAAACAGGATGGGCAGGAATTTAATGCAGAAGCCACACTCAGCAGACTCCAGGCCCAAAGCAGCGCCATCTTTTCGCTGGTTATTCGCGAGGTCACACAGATTGATGGAGTGAACAGATCCCAGCAAAATCATCAGCAGCTCCTGGAAACCATTTTCAATATCTCCCCAGATCTGCTGGTTCTCAAAGACCGGGACGGCAGATACCTGGATGTCAACCCCGCATTCTGCAATTACCTTGGCAAAGGCCGCGACGAAATTATCGATAAAAGCGATTTTGATCTCTTTCCTAGGGATGAAGCGACCATCTATCGCCAGGGGGACAACCTGGTTCACGAGAGAATGGAGACACTCAGTTTTACTAAACCAACCAACCAGAATGGCGAAAAGCGCTGGTTGCGCGTCATAAAATCTCCAGTCATCGATGAAGATGGAAATTTCGGTGGAGTACTGTGTGTGCTGTCGGACATTTCAGAAAGCGCCCAAGACCGGCGCCTGCTGGAAATCCAGCGAGACCTGGGCCAAACCCTGGCTGGAATTTCCAACATGGATGATGCATTAAGAGAATGCTTGAAGCGCACCCTGGAGGCAACCCACCTGGATTGCGGCGGGTTATATTTGTTGAACCGGGTGACCCAGGACCTGGAGTTGGTCATTGTACAAGGCCTATCAGAACCGTTTATCCAGGCTATCTCTCATGTGCCGGCTGGCAGCCCGCGCTGGCAGCTTGTGATGACTGGGAAACCCCTGTATACCATCCATGAGCAAATCCGGACCCAAAATTCTCCTGTGGTCATCGATGAGGGCTTGCGCGCCATGTGCATGATCCCTCTCTTACACCAGGGCCAGGTTGTGGCCTGTTTCAACCTGGCATCTCATGTCATCGACGAAGTCACACCTGCCGGGCGCATGGCTGCAGAAGCAATCTCCGCCCAAATTGGGAATTTCCTTGTTCGCATCCAGGCCGAAGAGGACCAATTGCTGGCGCAAAGGGACTTACAGGCGCTCTTTGATAACCTGCACGACTTTATCGTGGTGATTGACAGCCAGGGGTGCATCCAGATGGTAAATCAGCAGGCAAACGAACGCCTGGGGTATGCCAGGGGAGAGTTGATCGGGAAAAATGTGCTGATCATGCATCCCCCGGAAATGCACGAAGAAGCCCAACGCATCATCAATGAAATGGTCAACGGAAGAATTAATACCTGCCCTCTTTCGCTGATTACGAAGAGTGGAGAATACATCCCGGTCGAGACGAAAGTGGAAGCCGGGCGTTGGAGAAACCAGCCGGTGCTCATGGGGATCAGCCGCGACATCAGCGAACGCCTGGCAGCCGAGCACAAGCTGAGCTACCGCTCGGGATTCGAGGATCTGCTGACCAGAACATCCACGCGCTTTATCAACCTGGAAGGGGATGAGATCGATCACGAAATCACCTGCGCCCTGGGGGAAATCGGCCAATTTGAAAAAGTCGATCGAGCCTATATCTTTATTCTTGATCAGCAAAAGGGGACGATGAGCAACTCGCATGAATGGTGCCAGACTGGCATCGAGCCTCAAATTGAAAACCTGCAGGACATCGATATGGATGTTCTTCCCTGGTGGATGGCAAAACTATATCGCAAGGAGGCGATTGTTGTGCAGCGCGTGGCTGATATGCCCGAGGATGCCGCCGCTGAGCAGGAGATCCTGCAAGCCCAGGATATCCAATCTGTGTCAGTTTTCCCCCTCTTCGCCAATAATGAGCTCCTGGGTTTTGTCGGCTTTGATGCTGTCCGCCAGGAAAGGGAATGGGAACAGGACTGTGTTGCCATGCTGCAGCAGTTTGGCAATATCGTCAGCAGCCTGCTGGAGCGGCGGCGGGCGGAAGCCGCCTTACGCCAGAGCGAGGAGCGTAACCGCGCCCTCCTGCATGCTATCCCGGACAATATGTTTCGCATCAATTCCGAAGGAGTTATCCTGGACTGTGTGATCACCGATGACGCCAACCTGGTCATTTCTGCAGACCAGATCATCGGCACACCGGTGCACAGGGTTTTAGGTTCGGAGCTGGGCAATATTGCCCTGGAAAAGATCCAGGCCGCTGTGAGCAGTGGACAGATCCAGACCATTACCTACGGAATCAACATCCAGGGCAGGAATGAACACTTTGAAGCGCGCTTTGTCACCAGCGGGGAAAACGAGGTGATTGCTATTGTGCGCAATGAAAGTGAACGCGCCCGCCTGGAGCAGATGAAGTCCGATTTCATCAACCGGGCCACCCATGATCTACGCACTCCTCTGACCACCATCATCCTGATGGTCCGGCTGCTGGAATCTCCCTGCACCCCTGAAGAGTATAATGACTATTGGAATATTCTCAAGGAGGAACTGGAACGGGAACGCGTCTTGATCGAGGATCTTTTAATGGTGGGGCGCCTGGAGAGCAACCGCTGGGCGGTTCGCATGCAGCCTGTAGATCCTCTGGTGCCTCTGCTGAATTCCATCCAGAGTGTCGAACCCCAGGCACAGGGAAAAAACATCCGGATTGAATTGGCGTCAAACGGTCCCAGGTGTGAGGTCCTGGGCGATGCCAGCTCATTACAGCAGGTTTTCACCAACTTGCTGAACAATGCCATCAAATTCACGCCGGAAGGCGGCCGAGTTTCTGTGCACTTTACCCTGGAGGACCGCAGGATCTGTTTTCAAATCCAGGACAATGGCATCGGGATCCCAGAAGAAGATCTCCCCAATCTCTTCTCCCGCTTTTTCCGGGGAAGAAATGCCATCGATAGTGAGGTCCCTGGATCCGGTATAGGCCTGTACATCGTGAAATCTATCATCGAGCACCTGAGAGGTCAAATCCAGGTTTTCAGTGTAATCGATCAGGGCACCACCTTCAATTTCTGGTTCCCTATCCTGGATGATGAACTGTATAAAAATTCTGAAACCACCCAGGCATTCGATTACGAGATTTCGTAAATAGATGCTGGAAAGAAGACCAAGAAGTGACCAATCAATCAACCAACATGCTGAACTTGATAGACCTTCAGACTGAACTGTCTGGCCTGGAAATTTACCGCAGCCTGGTGGAAAGCCTGGAGTCGATTGTTGCCAGTTTGGATGAGATGGGTGTCTATCACTACATTAACCAGCTGGGAGCAGCAAACCACGGCCTGCTCCCCGAGGCTATGATCGGGAAAAATCTCCGAGAGTTTTTCTCTGCAGAGGAAGCCGAATTGCATTTAGCCAGGGTCCGCCAGGTTATCCAGGAAAAGAAGGGCATGGTCATGGAAACTTCCAGCATGATAGCAGGTGAGCTGCGCTGGTTCAGAACCAGCATCCAGCCCCTGCCCAGTGCGTCTGGCGCGATCACCCTGGCTATGGTGCACGCTTCTGATATTACAGACCTCAAATTGGCAGAGAGTAGGCTCGAAGATCGGGTGCGCGAGCGCACTTCTGAAATCGGTGCCATTCAGCAGCGATTGGAGTTGGCTACCCGGGCTACCGGGCTGGGGATCTGGGAATGGGACTTTTCCAGCGGGTGCATTACCTGGAGCGATCTGGTCTACCAGATCTATGGGTTGGCCCCTGGCTCCTTTGATGGAACCATCGAGACTTTTATTAAGCTGATCCACCCGGAGGATGTGCCCGGTCTCCTGGCTGCCTTCCAGACAAATCCAAGAGATATCAAGCTCAATTCCATCGTCTATCGCACGCTGCACCCGAATGGATCCATCCATTTGATCAAAGCCTGCGGGACAGCCACGGTTGGTCAAAACGGAGAAACCATAGGCCTGGTCGGCACCATTGAGGACATCACCCAGGAAAAGCAGGCTGAACAGGCCCTGCGCGATAGGGAGGAGCAGAACCGCCTGCTGTTTGAAGAATCACCTGACCCTGCGGTACTCACTGATGCCGAGGGCAGGTTCATCCGGGTAAACCGAGCGTACGAGGACCTTACCGGGTTTCCACGCCAGGACTTGATCGGACGGACGGCCGACGAGCTAGGGCTGATATCGCTGGATACTCGTGAAAAAATCCGGTCATTGCTTATCCAATCCCTGGAAAATTCAGAACCTTACTGTGTCACTGAATACCCTCTAAAAAGCATCAATGGAAAGACGCTTTTCCTGGAAGCGCGGTTCTACGGCATGTTTGTCCAGGGAGAGCTGCATGTGATGGCCGCCATGCGGGATATCACCACCCGCAAGCAGGGGGAGGAACTGCTGCGCCACAGCGAGGAGGCCCTCAGGCAGGCCAACCAGGAGCTGGCAAGCGCTATGCGGATGAAAGATGAATTCCTGGCCAGCATGAGCCACGAACTGCGCACCCCCTTGACCGGCATCCTAGGGCTGGCAGAAGCGCTGCAGTACCAGACCTACGGTGAGCTAAACCCCAAACAGACTAATGCTTTGAAAAATATTGAAAAGAGCGGCCAGCACCTGCTGGCTTTGATCAACGATATTCTTGATATCTCCAAGATCGGGGCCGGGAAGCTGGAGCTGCAGATGGAGCCCTGTTCCCTGGGGGAAATTTGCCAGTCCAGCCTGCTGCTGATAAAAAGCATGGCAAATAAAAAGGGACACAAAGTTGAATTTACCATGAACCCGGATTCAATCGCCATGATGGGAGACATTTTACGCACCAAGCAAATCCTGGTGAACCTGCTCAGCAACGCGGTGAAATTCACGCCAGAAAACGGCAGGATCGGATTGGAAGTTACTGGATTCCAGGATGAACAGCTGCTGCAGTTAGTGGTATGGGATAGCGGGATGGGCATTTCCACCAAAGATTTAAAGAAACTATTCCAGCCATTCACCCAATTGGATGGCGGGCTGACACGCCAATACACCGGGACCGGGTTAGGGCTTTTCCTGGCACAGCGGTTGGTCGATCTACACGGCGGAAGCATCCAGGTGGAAAGTATCGAGGGTGTTGGCAGCCGGTTTATTGTCATCCTCCCCTGGCTGCCTCTGCCAGGCAAATCCCAGGGCAAAAAACCAATGGAAGAGCTGTTGGATGCCCTGGAGCGCGCCAGGCAGGCTGAATCCCTGGCCAAGGCAATCCACACTGCCCCACCGCTGCAAAGCCAGCCTGTTATTTTGGTGGTAGATGATAATGAAATCAGCCGCGAAACCATTGTGGACTATCTCGTTGGCCGCGATTTCTCCGTTGAGGGCGTCTCATCCGGCATCGAATTCCTGGAGGTGGTTGAAAAAGTGCAGCCGTACCTGGTGCTGATGGACATCCAGATGCCCGGTATGGATGGCATTGAGACAATTCAGCACCTGCGAGCCCATGGGAACGCGGCCACTGCGGCAACTCCGGTCATCGCCGTCACCGCGCTGGCCATGCCCGGCGATCGCGAGCGCATCCTGGCAGCTGGCGCCGATGAATACATCAGTAAACCCATCAGCTTGCAGGATTTGGAAAGCCTGGTCCGCATGCTACTGGTCGAGGTGCGGTCCTCCGGTATTTAATTTAGCTTCGCGGCGACAGTTAAGTGGTATGATGGATTGGGAAAGTCCTTGTTCGTCTAGAGAGGAATCCGGTCATGCCGCTCAATTCCGGGCAGGTCCTCAACCAGCGCTACCGCATTGCCCGCCTGATCGCCCAGGGTGGGTTTGGAGCAGTCTATCGCGCCTGGGATCTGAACCTCAACCAGGCATGCGCTCTGAAAGAAAACACCGAAACCGGCCCTGAAGCGCAGCGCCAATTCCTGCACGAAGCGCAGATCCTGCACAACCTGCGACATGCCAATCTGCCCCTGGTCAAGGATTATTTTCTTATTCCGGACCAGGGGCAGTACCTGGTCATGGATTTTGTTGAGGGCAAAGACCTGGATGAGATACTGGCTGAACAAGGGAGCCCGCTTCCACTCTCACAGGTGCTGGACTGGCTGAGCCAGATCTGCGACGCCCTGACCTACCTCCACAGCCAGAACCCGCCGGTAATCCATCGCGATCTCAAGCCGGCCAATATCAAAATCACCCCTGATGGACGGGCGATGCTGGTTGATTTTGGCATTGCCAAGATCTATTCTGCATCGGGCA
Organism: uncultured Chloroflexota bacterium; assembly: GCA_903871905.1. Lineage (GTDB taxonomy): Bacteria > Chloroflexota > Anaerolineae > Anaerolineales > UBA4823 > CAIQIV01. The sequence goes on from CAIQIV010000461.1 coordinate 30,384, forward strand.
GAACAACTGTGGGAGCCAGGGCAGTGACCCCGGGCTATTCGCCTCTGGAGCAGTATGGGCAAGGGTCAACCGATGCGCGCAGCGACATCTACGCCCTGGGAGCCACAGCCTATACGCTGCTCACCGGGGAGACGCCACCTTCGAGCGTGGACATCATGGCCGGGACAGCCCCTCCGCTGCTGGCCATCAGCCAATTGAATCCCTCCGTTCCAGAACACGTCAGCCAGGCTGTCCTGCGCGCCATGAGCCTGCGGCGAGAGGACCGTTATCGCAGTTCGATGGAGTTTAAATCTGCGCTGAGCCTGCCAGCCACAGCGGTGCTTTCTGCTCCGGTCGCCGTAGGCATGACCGGTTCCCTGGCCAGCGCGGGACACACTGTATTGAGCGGCACCCAGGTGCTCCCGGGCAGCCCCATGCCCGCCGAGTCGCCTCCCGCTCCAGTTCCCTATCCCGCTTCCTGGCCTGCACCGGCGGAAAAACCCCGCCCCACCCCGTGGGCCTGGATTGCTGGAGCAGGCGCCGGCGCACTGGTACTTGCCCTGATCCTGTTCCTGGGGGGCAGGCTCCTGCTGAGCGGAAGCACCCGGGAGGCAACCCGTACGCTCGAAGCTGCCATCCTACCAACTTTCACTACCCAGCCCACCTACACTCCCCTACCCACCTACACACAGCCACCAGTGCTCCCGGCTGTTCCCACGCAGCTGCCAGCCCCTTCAACCCCAATTCCCCCCAGCCCGCTGCCTCCCAACCCGGTACCTCCCACCATTCCTCCCCCCCCAACCCAACCGCCGCGCAAAGAAAGCGCCCGGGTGTTGTGGGACGTCTCACATGGACCGCGCCAGGGCAGCTCCGGGGAATACTCCCCCCGGGGGGTATATGGCGCCCTGGCCGGGCAGCTTACGGGGCTCAACATCAGCCTGGAAAGCGGCAGCCTGCAGCAGGCAGATGGGTACAACGCACTGGTGATTGCGTCCGTCTCCGCTGTCTCCCAGGCATACACTCCAGACGAGGCAAACTGGATCGCCCAGTACGTGGGCAGGGGGAAAGGGCTGCTAATCCTGGGCGAAAACCCGGGCTTTGCCAACCATGTGCAGGCAGTCGCCGATCTCTTCGGCGTGACCATGGGCCAACAGCCTGAGCTGAGCGCTGCCGACCAGGTCCAATCCAGCCACCCAATCTTTGCCGGGGTCCAGAGCCTGGATTTTTACCAGGGGGGCAGCCTGGAGCTCAGCGGGACGGCAAATCCGCTGGCCTGGGGGAGCGGCGCAGTTGCCTGCGCGGAAAACGTCAGCCTGGGCGGACGGGTGATCCTGCTGGCAGATGGGAATATGTTCGACTCACGCTGGCTGGGCAAGAACCAGTCCTTCGCAGCCAACCTCTTCCGCTGGCTGACCAGGCTGGGCGAATGAGGCCTGAGGTTTTCATCCTGGGGAAAAACTATCGGGAAAAGGGGTCATTTCGGAATAGAAAACCGCCGGAGAATATCACCCGGCGGTTGTGTTTACACTGGTATAAGATGGGGAAAGACACGCCTATCGAATTTGAGCCGATAGACGCATAGAGAACAAAGGACGGATCCAGCGGCCTACTCTACGTCCGGCAGTTCGCCGTGCTTCTTCTGCCGGTAAACAATACGCCCACGGGTCAGGTCATAAGGCGACATCTCCACCCGCACCCGATCCCCCAGCAGGATGCGGATGTAATATTTGCGCATCTTGCCAGAGAGGTAAGCCAGAACGTCATGCCCGTTGTCCAGCTTAACCTTGAATTGGGTGCCAGGAAGGGCCTCCACGACCATTCCTTCTACCTGGATCTTATCATCATCTTTCGCCATCTACACCTCCAACAAAGCCTACTCGACGTCAGTTGTCTGGCGGCGCTTGAAGCGACGGATCGCTTTCTTCTTATCAATACGGCGCAGCTCGCTCTTGGAGACGAACCAGCGCTTGCGGCGTACCGTGCTCAAAATCCCGCTCTTTGCCACTTTCTTGCGGAAGCGCTTGAGCAGCTGATCCTGAGATTCATTCGAACGCAAAACCACAGTTGCCACGACCATTCACCTCCTTCCGCACATGGACCCGGGTGCAGAAAAAAACATTTCTACGAACCAGTCCGTCTCAAGAACCACGGCCATGGGGTCCGCCATGATTCCTGGTATGTCCAAAATAAAAGCCCGGTGGGCATTCGCAGGCGCAACCGGGCAATCATCCGATCTGAGCGATTTTGGGTACCATGGGACCTGAACGGTGCTTCCTTGAACCTCCAGTCCAGAACTCAAAAATAAAGCCTGCGAAGCCTCTCAAGTTAAAGTATACTACAATTTCTGTTAACTGTCAATTAAGTGATTGACAAATTAAATAGAAAAGTCTCTTGGCGATGACCTACTCTCCCA
>CAIQIV010000462.1 GCA_903871905.1 uncultured Chloroflexota bacterium
CCCTAAGCGGTATATCTTTTGATACAGCCTGGTAAACCAGTTCGTTTTTTTGACCGCAGGTTGGGCACCGCGCGTCCCAACCGCAGTTCCCTGCCTCATCAGGATACTCTCAAACGTCGTTGTGTAAATAACGCGGGTGTGGGTAAAGTGGGCGAGGGAAATGGGCTCGTAAGGGTAGGCGAAATATTCTCCTCGGCGGGGGGCTATCACGGTAATCAGCCAACCATCCGCTTCAAAGAACTTGATTGTTTTTAAAATCCTTCTCACTCCTGCTCCCCCGGAGGGAGGAAATGCATGGGAAATTACCAGCAGATGAGGAGGGCGATGATTATAAGTTGAATTCATGGGAGCCATTCAATTTTGCATGGCAAGATGAAGGCAATTGCCAGCAGGAATTCCACTGGAAATTGCTGACTTTCCTAAAGGGAACGAGGTTGCGGGAGAGCATCAATATTTGCGCAGCCTGTTGACGATCATTGGGTGCGCGTGATCATCAATAGGGACAGGCTGGCTGGTGCGGATGGCATGGGTGAGCTCAACCGAAGGGCGGGCATCTTTGATGCCAAATCCTCGCCCGGCCAGGACTTCCTCGTAGACCCGGGTGTGCAGGTCGGTAAAGCCCTCGGAAAACTCAATCTCGCGCTCGTCCACGGTGATCGAGCGGAAGGTGCTCTTGGAACCGGGGATGACCTGGAACGGCAGGTCTTCTACATCCACCGACAAATACCAGCGCACATCTGCATTTTTCAGGGCGATGAACCCCGACATGCGGTACGGATCGCTGTAATACAGCTTGATATCCTGGACGCCGCCAAACAGCCAGATCAGCAGGTCAAAGAAGTGGATGCCGATGTTGGTGGCGATGCCGCCGGATTTTTCGGCTGACCCTTTCCAGGAGATGTGATACCAGGCGCCGCGGCCGGTGATGTAGGTCAAGGTCACCTGGTGGCGGTGTGCTGTCTCTGCCTGGAGCTCCTGGCGCAGCTTGAGCAGGGCGGGATGCAGCCTGAGCTGCAGCACAGTGTTGATGCAGTGACCAGTCTCCTGCTCGATCTCAGCCAAAGCGTCCAGGTTCCAGGGATTGATCACCAGGGGCTTTTCGCAGATCACGTCGGCCCCGGAGCGCAGCGCCAGCCGGCAGTGTGCGTCGTGCAGGTAATTGGGGGAGGTGATGCTGACGTAATGGGCGCGGTTATCTTCGGGACCCCGGCGCAGCTTCTCCAGGTGGCGGTCAAAGCGCTCGATCTCGGTAAAGAACTGGACATTGTAGGAATACTGGTCAAGGATGCCCACGGAATCTTTGGGGTCGACGGCGGCAACCAGGCGGTTGCCGGTGTCGCGAATGGCGCGTAGATGGCGCGGGGCGATGTAACCGCCGGCGCCGATCAGGGCAAAATTCTTCATCAAGCTCTCCTGGGAATGAGTAAAATGCGGCTCATGCAACCTATTGGATAAATTCGATGTAGATCGGACGGCTGGAGACCAGCCAGATGTCGTTGACCTCCAGCTCAGTCCCGTACAGATCCAGCACGCGGGCGGCGGCTGGAACCTCCAGGGTGTGCGCCTCCTGGTCGGCAGGCAGCAGGACCCACACCGACTTGCCGCGTTTCTGAAACTGGTAACCGTAAAACCCGGGGTACTGGTCCACCCGCCCGGTATAGGTCATCCCGCTCAGCTCCTGGGCCAGGAACTGCAGGGCGCGATAGGCGGGCCGGGGCGCCTGGGAAGCGTTCAGCAGGCCGCTGTTGTTCCATCCTGGTCCATCCAGCGTGTACCAGGCGGCGCCGAGCATTCCATCCGCCCGCACCCGGGTGAACAGCCAGGGAATGTAATCCGCCTGGCGTTCAAAGAACGAGGGGGCCGGCGAGGCGCATTCCGCCGGGTTCCAGGCCGGGCAGGGCAGCCCGGCTTCGCTGACCAGCAGCGG
>CAIQIV010000463.1 GCA_903871905.1 uncultured Chloroflexota bacterium
ACCCTTGATGAACTGACCCTGGCGCTGAATGAGGCTCTGCTGTACTGGAATTTGCATCGACATCCTTATCAGTGGCGGAAAAAGCCGCAACAGCAAGTGACCATCCTCGGAGGTTTTGGCACCAGCCGGACCATTATTAGTTCGCCTATATAGCGAGAGAACCACTTAGGAAATAACCCATGGTTAATCACAGAACAATTGTCGAGTCATTTTACGAAAATATATGGAATCGTCACGATAAATCCTTTATCCCGAGCCTCCTTCTTGAAGAATTCAGTTTTCGTGGTTCGCTTGGGCAGGTTCGGCGTGGTCATGTTGAATTCGCGGAATATGTTGATTTTGTGCACAACGCGTTAGGGGACTACCGGTGCGACATTCTCGACTTCGTTAACGAAGGCAATAAAGCCTTTGCACGGATGCTTTTTTCGGGTATTCACCAGGGTGATTTTTTGGGTTACCAACCCACGTTGGCACGAGTAGAGTGGGCGGGGGCAGCATTATTTACGTTTGACCAAGATAAAATTATTGACCTGTGGGTTCTTGGCGATGTTCACGCTTTATTAGAACAACTTGCTCGCAACAAATCCAAAACTCCGCCCGATAGATAGTGTCCGCGTCTTGAACAAATTGAAAACCGATGCCCGTTCAATCCAGGATAAACCCCTGCGGGAAGGGATCATTTTCCTGCAGCACAAACTGGTGGAAACCGGTCAGAAAAGCGCTCCCCGTCACCTGGGGGAAAACGGCCGGGAAGCTCGCCTGTCCATCACCCACCCGGGTCTTTCCCAGCACGCAGCCGGTAAACCGGGTACCCAGGATGCTCTCCGTAACGAATCTTTCCCCCTGTTCAAGCTGGCCGCGGGCAAAACGCACCGCCATCTCGGCGCAGGTACCGGTGCCGCAGGGAGAACGGTCCAGCATACAGTCTCCCAGCACCACGACATTGCGGCTGTCAGCCAGTCTGTCCCCGCCGGCCTGGGTAAAGCGCAGGTCGATGATCCGGTCAATCTCTGGCAGCAGCGGGTGATGCAGGCTGACCTGGGCATTAATCCGCCGCAGGATATCCATCCCCAGGCTGACCAGGCGGGAGCTGTGCTCCGGCGTCAATTCCAGTCCTAACTGGCCGGCGTCTACCAGGGCAAAGAAATTCCCGCCAAAGGCGATATCGACGAGGATCACCTGGCCATCCTCCAGCGCCAGAGGCATGTCCAACCGGTAGACAAAAGCCGGGATGTTCTCAAAGGAAACCGACCTTACGTGTCCATCCTCGATGTTTGCGTCAGCCCGGATCAGCCCGGCAGGCGTATCCAGGGTCACCTGGCCGTCTTCGCCTGGCGCCAGGTATCCCGTTTCCAACAGGCTGGTCACAACTCCGATCACCGCATGCCCGCACATCGGTTCAAAGCCGTGATTGTTGATAAAAATCACGCCTGCCTGCGCTCCTGGGCTGCAAGGCGGGGTGAGGATAGCGCCATACAGGTTGCGGTGGCCGCGCGGCTCCAGCAGCAGCCAGCCCGGCAGCCAGCCAAGCTGCTGTTCAGCAAAGCGCATCTTTTCAAACATCGTTTCACCAGGGATAGGCGGCAGTCC
>CAIQIV010000464.1 GCA_903871905.1 uncultured Chloroflexota bacterium
GGACAGCGGCAGTCCCAGGCGGCGCAGCCAGCCGGCGATCTCCAGGCTGCGGCTGTAACTGCGGTCGGGTGGGGCAAAGATCAGCGCCGGGACATGGGCGTCCACCACCGAGTATTCGTCGTGGGCGTACTCCTCGGTCTCCTGGGCCATGGCGATCACCTGGGAGATCTCGAAGAACTTGCGCGCCGCGTAATGGGCGGTGGCCAGCTGCGGGCCGGCGCCCAGCAGCAGCAGCGGGTGCTGGCGGCTGATGTCGGCCGCGCCGCGCTGCGCCGCCTCCTGCAGGGCAGGCAGGGCGGTGCGGATCACCTCAGGCAGGTGGTCGATAGCAGCCTGCAGCGCGCCGGCCTGGGCGGTTTCCGGGCTCAGGGCGCAGGCCAGCTCCAGGTACAGGGCGATGCCGGTAAGATAGGAGGTGGTGCCCGGGACAAAGCCCAGCTTGGGGAAGTTGAACACCCAGTGCTGGTTCGCCGGCTCCAACGCCAGCGGGCTGCCCGCCCGCCCGCACACCGCCAGGGTTTGCAGGCCGCGGGCGCGCCCCACGCGCAGCGCCTCGATCACGCGGGACACCTTGCCGGACTGCGAGAAAGCCACCACCAGGGCGCCCGGCGGGGCGCTCTCCACCAGGTGGCGGGCGAAAGTTTGCGCCGGGACGGCTTCCACCGGCAGGTGCAGCAGGCGCTCCCAGGTGAAGCGGGCCGCCATGCCCACGTTCAGGCTGTCGCCGCAGCCCACCAGGTAGACGCGGGGGGTGCGGGGGGAGATGCTCGCTGCAATTTCAGCCGCCTGGCGGCGCAGGCTGGGGGTCATTTGCTCCAACAGGTCCGGCAGGCGTTGGATGTCCTGGATCAGCAGATCGAAATGGGTGGGTGGGCTGGGGGTAAAATTTGCATTCATCTTGGTTTAATTTCGCCCCATTATACCTCATGAGACTACCCGCACTTCAAACTTGCGAGCGCCGGATTTGATCCCGCCGGATTTGATCCCGCCGGATTTGATCCCGAACTGCCCGGCAGTTGGGTCAAGCGTTGGCGGCGCAGGCGGTAATGGAGTGTGGCGCGGCACGGAAGATGTGGACCTGGACGGCGTGGCGCAGGCTGTCGATACTGCCGGGTATGGCAAGCTGCAGCGCAAGAAGCGCCAGGCAGAGCGAGGCGCATATCATTAGGCAAATACACGGCAGCAGGAAAGAGAGGCAGGTGAAAAAAGACCCTTTTGGCGGGATGTATTCCCTGTGGGCCAGGCCAACCAGCGGGGAGACGCTGGAAGTGGGCTTTGACTATGGCAGCGGCAAGCAGTCGGCGACGGTGACGGACGCCGCCGCCGGCGGGGGGCTGGGGGCGGCGATCCCGGAGACCGCCCAGTTTGTCCGCCCCTTCATCCGCTGCAAAGTCGCCCCCAACGGGCAGTACTGCACGGTGGCCAGCTACTTGCTCTCCCTGCTGCCGAGCGCCAGGCGGGCGATCCGCACGCGGGCGGTGGACCAGGCGGCCTCGCAGCCGGACATGGACCGTTACTACTACTATGATGAACCGGCGGCCACAGATGTAATGGAACGTCAAGGGGGAAAAAGAGATTTGCAGGGAGAGAAGCGCACGTACGGGGGATCGACGCGGCAAATCGACCCAGAATGAAAGACGAACCGAGCAAAGTGCGCTGGTCCGTCTCTTTGGGGGGGTGAGGGCAGTATACCCCAAGAAACGGGGAGCGGCAATATCGCCGCGCTCAGTCGGTTTTAGATAGCAGCGATGAAGGCGGCAGTGTAAGAGGCGGTTTCTTGCTTCCCCAGCGCACGTGGGTCAGGTGTTGACCATAGTGAAGCCGGTCGAGCTGCTGACGGGCAAAGGCGACAGCCGTTTGGCCTTCCGGGCGACTATGCTTGCCAATGGAGTGGGCGACCTGGATAAACTTACGCGCCAGGTGTTCGGGTTCGGCGTGGCAGTCGACGGTCTGTTTACTGAGAACGTGCCAGACAGCGACGAGCAGTCTGCGAGCAATGGCCACAATGGCCTTGTTGCGACCGAGGCGGGGCTCCAGGCGGGCCAGTTCAGCTTTCCAGAAGGGATGAAAATTAGCGGCTACCTGGGCGGCTTCGACCAGGGCGGCGCGCAGATCCTTGCGCCCGGCCTTGGTGATCTTGCCGCTGCGGGTGGTGAGGCCGGAATCATGGATGCGAGCGCCGAGGCCGGCATAGCCCACCAGGTGTTTGGCATCTGGGAAGCGGGTGATGTCGCCGATGGCCGCCAGGATGGCCAGCGCACTGAGCATGCCAAAGCCAGGCAGTTGGAGCACCAGATGCAGTTGGGACTCATGAACGTCAAGCTGGTAGAAGTAATCTTCCAGGTCGGCCCAAGCGACCCGGCGCGGATCATAGACCCACATTTCGCACCTGTGGGTAGTTTGACAATGTCACACTGTCATGTTACAAGAATTTTACAATAACTTGGCGAAACGAACGTATGGGTGATAGAATCACCGTATCCTTATCCGATGACGTTCCCAATTAGCTGTTTCACTGGAGCAGAAAATGGAAGGCAGAGAAAGCCCATCTCTATCCCGATATAATTTCCAAAAACTGGCTACTGGAAACGGTGCAAGCCTGGCAGCTTCAAAATTATCCGGCAGCTCCTTCTCAGATGGTTTAGCCACTGGCCTGGCTGATACCATCTTTCGCGGCGGCAAGATTTATACTGTCGAGGCAAAACAACCTTGGGCAGAAGCAGTCGCAATCCAGGGCAATCGGATTGTCTATGTTGGATCGCAGCATGGCGCAGAGGCCTGGCAGGGTTCCCGAACAAAGGTTGTTGAGATTGGGCATGGGCTGCTGCTGCCAGGCTTTGTCGATGGACATAATCATTTCCTGGCTGGCGCAGTCCCCAAGCGCGGGGTGGCACTCACCGGGTCTAAAGATAAAACAGAGCTGCTTAATCGCATCCGCCAATATGTACAGGCAGAACCTCACCGCCCGTATTATCTAGGTTACGATTGGAGTTACTGGATGTTTGGCGGTGAAAAAGCTACCCGCCAGGATCTCGACAGCATCGTCAAAGATACCCCGATTCTGCTTTTCAACGACGACACCCATGACGTCTGGTTTAACACAGCCGCGATGCAAGCCGCGAAAATCAGCCAAGACACAACCGACCCCAAAACCGGCCACTTTCAGCGCGAGGCGGATGGCACACCAAGCGGTATTGCCGCCGAGGGGGAAACCTGGATGCCTATGGCCATCGCCACAGGCGCCTTTGGCGGAAAAGAAATGCTCCAGGAGGCTGCCGGGCCGGTCTTTGAGCTGGCCTGCAAATCCGGGATCACCGCCTGCCATGATATGGGTGTCTTTGCGCCGGATCTGCCGCACGGATATCTGGGTTACGAGCTGCTGCAGGATTGGGAGAAAACCGAAAAATTAACCTGCCGGATCAAAGGGGTCTATGGCACACGCGATGCCCAGGATGACATCGAGCAGGCTATCGCCACCCTCAAGGATTGGAACCTGAAATACCAAACGAACCTGCTCCAGATCACTGGTCTAAAGATTTGGGCGGATGGAACCCCATTGTCACACACGGCGGTCCAGCTAGATCCTTACACCGACGATCCGAGCACCTCCGGGGAGAGCGATTGGACTGCCGACATCCTGGCAAAGTGGATCGAGGCGGCTTACCGGGCAAATTTCGATGTCCATATTCATGTGACTGGCGATGGCAGCTTGCGCCGCAGCCTGGACGCCTTCGAAGCAGTCGGGAAGAAAATGGACACGCGCAGCCGGCGCTCTGTGCTGCACCATATCAATGCGATCCATCCCATAGATCTTCCACGTTTCAAGCGGTTGGGCATAAGTGGTAATGCCACCCTGGAATGGCTGGTCACTTCGTGGGAGGATTACGTCAAGTTGTACAGCAAAAAGAAAATTAAACAGGAAGCCGATGTCTGGAAGAAGTTGATCTCTGCTGGCGTGAATGTATCCTTTGGCAGTGATATACCCGGCTGCAACCCAAATGAGCTCCCCCCGCTGTACCAGATGCAGACTGTCCTGACCCGACATGTGGCCCACATCTACAGTAAAGAGAAACCTCCTGTCGACCGGATACCCAGCCTGGAGCAGATGATCTACGGTTATACCTTTGCGGGCGCTTATCAAATGCGTATGGAGGCTCAAATCGGCTCCATTAAGCCCGGAAAGCTTGCAGATCTGGTCCTGCTGGAGCAAAACCCTTTTAGTACCTCTGCAGATGCGCTGCAGGAGATAAAAATCCGGATGACCATGCTGGATGGTCGAGTGATTTACCAGGATGGATCGGTATTCAGTGGGTAACAGCCGCGCAAAAGTTCTCTCCATCGCTTGTTGGAAACCGAATCCTGAGTGCTAATCGCATGCGCGGGGCATTGTGGAAAAACAATCCACGCCCGCCCACACGCAGGTAACGCAGGCCGTCAGGCAGTCATTGGAACGATTCACACCCGAAAGGAGATTTTCTGCATTGGATATTCCACGGATCTTCACCATCACTGAGAGTGCTCACCGCATCCACAACCCGATCACACCCCAAAAGCTCGCCACTCTCGGCGCGGCGCTGCGCCTGGAACCGGGGGCGCGCGTGCTTGACCTCGGCAGCGGTTCTGGGGAGATGCTGTGCACCTGGGCGCGCGATTACGGCATCACCGGCACCGGCATCGACCTGAGCCAGTTGTTCACCGAGCAGGCAAAACTCCGGGCTGAAGAACTCGGCGTCGCCAATCAAGTCAAGTTCATCCATGGCGATGCTGCCGGCTATGTCTCTGATGAGCAGGTCAGTGTGGCAGCCTGCGTCGGCGCCACCTGGATCGGTGGGGGTTTCGCCGGCACGATCGATCTTCTGAGGCGGAGCCTGTGCGCCGGAGGCATCCTTCTCATAGGCGAGCCCTACTGGCGGCGGCTGCCGCCTACGGAAGAGGCTGCCCGGAGGTGTCTGGCCCACTCGATCTCCGATTTTCTCCTCCTTCCAGAACTTCTCGCGTCTTTTGGCCAGCTTGGCTGCGACGTGGTTGAAATGGTCCTGGCTGACCAGGACGATTGGGACCGATACGAGGCGGCCAAATGGCTCACCATGCGCCGGTGGCTTGACGCCAATCCCGACGACGAGTTCGCGAGCGAAATTCGAGCCACACTCACCTCGGAACCCGAACGCTATGCCGCATCCACGCGTGAATACCTGGGCTGGGGTGTGTTCGCGCTGATGCCGCGGTGATGGACCCTGAGCGGGCAATCAAAGCGGGCCCAGGCGGGGAGGCTGTGACCAGGCCGACCGGTAATCTTCAATATATTGGCGCAGGCGGATGGGGGGCCTTCCCAGCAGGCGCTGCACATCCCCGCTCACCTGCGCCGACATGCCGCGGCGTGTCTGGTCGTAGAGCCAGGCAGTGATCAGGAGATACGGCAGCGGTGTTCCGTTTCTGATCTTTGCTGCGACGTAGCTGAGCAGTGAAGGGCTGCGGTAGGTGATCGTACGCCCCAACACCTGGCTGAACTGCTCCGCCGCCTGGTAGTAATCCAGCGCATCGGAACCCGTCAGGTCGTAGGTGCGGTTTTCGTGGCCGGTTTGGGTAAGTGTCAGGGCGGCCACGGCGCCGATATCGCGCACGTCGATGAAGCTGGTTTTCCCATGCCCTGCCGGTATGAATATCTCATCCCGATTGCGGATTTCCGCGACATGGACTGTGTTCAGGTTCTGCATAAAAAAGCTGGCGCGCAAAAAGGTCCAGGTCATCCCGCAGGTGCGCAGATACTGCTCCATCCTGAAGTGCGGCGCCAGGCGGATCCGCTCAACCCCAATCAGAGATAGAAAGATGACCTGTTCCACACCGGCCGCCCTGGCGGCATCGACAGCCGGAAAAAGCAGGCGTTCAACCTGGCTGATCTGCGGCGGGCGCATCAGGAACATGCGCTTCACCCCCTGCAGGGCCGGCGCAAAGGTTTCGGGCCGGTGAAAATCAAAGCGCACGGCTTCGAGCCCCTGTCCGAAGTGGTGGCGGACGGCTTCGGGGGAGGGTTCCGCAGCCCGCACCGGCGCGCCTTGCTGGAGCAGGGACTTGACCACCTGTGTACCGACATTGCCGAGGGCGCCGCAGACCAGGATGGGGTGATTCATAGTAACTTCTGGTATGATGTAGATAAGAAATCAACCGCACGTGAGATTATGTAGACCGGTTGGTATAATAACGCCAATTTCAGCGGATGTCCAGTCCAACCTGTCCTGGGCAAGGAATTGATCATGAACACGACGCGCGATCAGATTATCCAGGCTACCCGCAGCCTGGTGGAAAAGCAGGGTTATCATGCTACCGGGATGAATGAAATCCTGCGCCTCAGCGGGGCGCCCAAAGGATCGCTGTATTATTATTTTCCAGATGGGAAGGAGGAGCTGGCGCAGGAAGCCATTTCCCAGACCACGAAGGAGGTGGTAGGGCGCATCCGGGCCAACCTGGCGCTGTTTGACGACCCGGTGGAGGCAATCCAGGTTTTTGTGAGCCGCATCGCTGACCATATTGAGCTGTCGCAGTTCAGCAGCGGTGGGCCGCTGACGGCGGTGGCCATGGAAACCGCCACCAGCAGCGAGCGCCTGAACCGGGCCTGCCGGGAGGCGTTTGCTGCCATCCAGTGCGCCTTTGCCGAGAAGCTGGCCGCCAACGGTTATGCGCCAGAGAGCGCCGCGCAGCTGGCGCTGTTTATTACGGCTGCCATCGAAGGCGGCACGCTGCTCAGCCGCACCGCCCATTCCGGCGACCCGCTGCGCCGGGTGGCCGAGGTGTTGGCGCTCGCCCTGCGCAGCGCCCGTCCCTAGTGCACAACCTGCCCCCGGGCAAATGGGTTTTTCATCGGTGAGAGGAGCAATTATGAAACACAAAAACCTGGTCGTCTCGATAGCCATCATTCTGTCCGGCATGGCACTGGCCCTGACCTGGCTGCGTATTGCCAAAGGGCTGGCGCAGGGTGGAAGAGGCGGCGATGGGTTTGACGCCGGCGGCGGGGTGTGGAGCCGGGCGTCAACGACGCGCGGGCTGGCCGCCGGCTCCGGCGCCTGCGCCCCCGATCTGTTGATCATCCACCTGCCGCTGCTGCTCAAGTCCAACCGCTGGTACGCGGCCGGCGCCCTGCCGGCAGGCGCCTATGGGTCATAACCTGTCCGCGTGGATCCGAACGGCTATGAAAGCGGGCCAACTGTAAGGAGCAACCGATGGCAATTCCCGAGAACAACCCTGACCCATGGCAGGGCATCTACAAACTTGGCGGCCTGGCTGCCACCGGCGCAGTGCTGGTTGGTGCCCTGGAGATCCTGATCACCTTCCTGCCCGGCGGGAATACCGTTCAGGAAAGCGCCCTGGATTGGTTCCTGCTCTTCGAGCAAAACTGGTTCATGGGGCTGCGCGACCTGGGGCTGTTGAACATCTTTTTCAACGCAGCGGCGGTCCTGACCTCCTTCGCCATCTACGGTGCGCACCGCGGCAGCCGCGGCCAACCCTATGCCGCGCTGATCCTGATCTTTTCCTTGCTGGGGGTGGCGGTTTTTCTGGCGACCAACCGGGCCTTTGCCATGCTGGACTTGAGCCAGCAGTATGCGGCAGCGAGCAGCTCCCAGCGTGAACTGCTGGCGTCCGCTGCTCAATCCTTGCTGTCCGCGGGCCAGAGCCATACCCCGGGAACGTTTTTAGGGTTCTTCCTGTCAGAGTTGGCGGGGTTTTTCTTCTCGCTGCTGATGCTGAAAAGCCGGGTATTTAGCAAGGCCACCGCCGTGGCAGGCATGGCTGGGTTTGGCATGCTGATCATCTTTGAGTTCTTTGCCTCCTTCGCCACCGGGCTGAACCTGCCGGCAATGCTGCTGGCGATGATTGGTGGGCTGTTGAGCATGGCCTGGGATATCCTGGTCGCCCGCCGGCTGTTCCAGTTGAGCCGGGACCCTGCCGGTTCACCGGAAACGGAGCAGTAGGCGGATATCGGCGTGGCGCGGTTGGTTTACCTGTTGGGTCGAGGAGGATGAATATGAAACCTGTCCCAGGCGAAGAAAACGACTGGAAAAGCCTGTATATTACCGGCGGGGTGGCTGCCCTGCTGCAGTTGGCCGCCATCCTGGCTTATGCCGCCGCCCTGGCAGCGCTCGGCCCCAAGCCGGCCAGCGTCGAAGAATATTTCGCCGTCCAGCAGGGCGGCCGGCTGGCGAGCGTGCTGCGCGGCGATTTTTTACTGCTGGTGCTGATGGCCGGCTACCTGGGCACCTTTCCCGCCCTGTTCATGGCCCTGCGGCGCGTCAGCCCGGTCCCTGCCATGTTCGCCACCCTCTTCACCCTGATGGCGGTGACGCTTTGCTTTGCCTCAGAATCTACATTTTCCCTGCTCCACCTGGGCGACCTGTATGCCGCGACGGGCGAGGCGGCGCAGCGCGCCCGGCTCCTGGCGGCAGGCGAGGCAGTCATCGCCGCGGATATGTGGAACAGCTCCGGCGCCTATCTGTCGGGGATTCTGCTGCAGGGCGGCGGAATACTCATTTCCCTGGTCATGCTGCGCAGCCGGGACTTTCACAAAGTAACCGCCTACGCCGGGCTGCTGGGCAATGCCTTTGACCTGGCCCAGCACCTGCTCCACCCCTTTGCCCCCGGCGTCTCGAATACCATTATGATGTTCATGGGGCCGTTCTACCTGGTGTGGTTTCCCATGCTGGCCTGGGACCTGTTCCGCCTGGGGCGGGGTCAATCCATAAAAGTATAAATCTGCAAAACTACGGATATCCAATGTTCTTGGTACAATCAGCGCAAAATGGGTAGCTTGTTGTATAAACAGGTTTGAACCTCATGCTGCAGACTTCTCGCCTCATCAAGGGGTATTTCGGACATACCTTTTCCTCGCTGCGCAACCGCAATTACCGGCTGTATTACACCGGCCAGATTATCTCCACATCTGGCACTTTTATGCAGTCGGTGGCCCAGGCCTGGCTGGTGCTTCAACTGACCGGTTCGAGTGCAGCCCTGGGTCTGGTATCGGCGCTGCAGCACATCCCCATCCTGCTGTTTGGGCTGTATGGCGGGGTGCTGGCCGATCGCTTTCCCAGGCGCACGATCCTGATGTGCACCCAGGCTGCAGCCGGTTTACTGGCGGTGGTTCTGGGTGTGCTGACTGCTACCGGGATGGTCCAGCTGTAGATGGTGTATCTCCTGGCTTTTCTGCTGGGGATGGTGACTGCTGTCGATAACCCCACCCGCCAGGCGTTCGTCGTCTAGCTGGTGGGCGAGACCGAGCTGCGCAACGCAGTCACCCTGTATTCGGGACTGGTCAACCTGTCACGCATCCTGGGCCCCATGCTGGCTGGGACATTGATCATCACCATAGGCATCGCCCCATGTTTCCTGCTCAATGGTTTTTCCTACCTGGCGGTGGTGTTTATGCTGCTGGTGATGCGTCCTGCCGCCCTGGGCGCCGCCACACTGCTCAGACCGCGGTCTGTATAGAATCGACAACGAGAGTCCCCCGATCCATTCACCATTATTCTCATCCGGCAGAAACAATCGCATCTACCACCGTTAAACTGATCCCCTGGGTGTCACATTACGCTTCCCTGGTCAGCTGCGTGACCCAGGGCCAGGCGCACCGCCTGCGCAAGCTGACCGCCCGGCTGGCGCAGATAAACCCTGGCGACCGCGTGCAGGACGTGGGCTGCGGCACCGGCAGCGTGACCCTCCCCACCAAAAAGCTCGCTGGGGAGGGAGAGCAGGTAGCCGGCATTGACCCTTCGGCGGAGATGATCTGGAAATTCTTTCAGGTGTGACTGTCACACAGCCGTGATTAAGATAGAGCGCGCAAAGCCCACCTTCGATCATTTCTTCATCAGGGGGTTTCACTGGACAGAACCCGCTCCTGGTGATATTATGCCTTGCACAAGATTAATGCAGGATAAGCTTCGGGCGCAATAAACCGAAACAATTCTATGCTTGAGGAGCAATAATGAAGCACAAAAACCTGGTCGCCCCATTCACCATCGTACTGTTTGGCCTGGCCTGCGCCCTGACCTGGCTGCTGGCGCTGAGCGTGGCGACGCCGGCGCGGGCGGCTGACCATACGGTGCTTCTCACAACCGACAGCGGGGCTGGCACCCTGCGCCAGGCGGTGCTGGACGCCGCCGATGGCGACACCATCTATTTCAATTCCTTCCTGAACACACGGACGATCGTCCTGACCAGCATGCATATCGAGATCACCAAAAACCTGACCATCGACACGCAGGGCATGAACATCACCGTCAGCGGGAACAATATGGTGCGGGTGTTCTACGTGAAGGGGGCGGCGCTGACCATCCGCGGCCTGCGCATTGCCAACGGGCTGGCGCAGGGTGGAAGAGGCGGCGATGGGTTTGATGCCGGCGGCGGCGCAGCCGGGCTGGGCGGCGGGATGTTCATCGAGAGCGGGACGGTGACGCTGGAGGGGGTGACCTTCTATAACAACGTGGCCCAGGGCGGCAGCGGCGGGGAAGATATCATGTACCTATATCCCAATTACTCCGGCGGCGGCGGGGGGATGAACGGGGCCGGAGTGAACGGCAGCAGCGGTCCCGGCGCGGGCGGGGCCGGGCAGGGGGACTTTGGCGCCGGCGGCGCGGCCGGCGCTTTTGAACAGACCGGCTTTGCCGGGCAGTGGGGCGGCGGCGGGGGAGCGGGTGGTCCCTCCAGTTACAGCGGCGGGACCGGTGGGTTTGGCGGCGGCGGCGGCGGTGGTTTCGCTGACGGCGGCTGGGGCGGCGGGGTCGGCGGCTGGAGCGGCGGCGGCGGCGGCGGGATGGGCGGGGCCATCTTCGTAA
>CAIQIV010000465.1 GCA_903871905.1 uncultured Chloroflexota bacterium
CCTCTTGCTGCCCGATGGCAAGTGCATACTCTCTTGGGCGAAAGATCACACCCTGCGCACCTGGGATCTGGACACGGGCCAATCGCTCCAAATCCTGCAGGGACACCAGGATACGATCAACGGAGTCCTCCTGCTGCCGGATGGCAAGCGTGCACTTTCATGGTCAAGCGATCGCACCCTGCGCATCTGGAATCTGGGCACAGACCAGACACTTCATATCTTGAAGGGGCATCAGGACAGCATTAACGAAGCCATCCTGCTGCCGGATGGTAAGCGTGTGCTCTCTTGGGCAGATAGCTATTCAAACAGCAAGGACAATACCCTGCGAATCTGGGATCTGGACACGGGCCAGCCACTCCACATCCTCCAGGGACATCAGGCTAGCATCAGAGGAGTTCTCCTGCTACCGGATAGCAAGCGTGTGCTCTCTTGGGCGGTTAGCTATTCAAATAGCAAGGACAATACCTTGCGCATCTGGGATCTGGACACGGGCCAGCCACTCCACATCCTGCAGGGGCACCAGGATACGATCAACGGAGCCTTCCTGCTGCCGGATGGAAGCGTGCTATCGTTGGGCAGTGATGCTTCCTTACGCATCTGGGACAGTATGGACTACCAACCAGTTGCCTGTTGGATCGCTGATAGTGACCCAACATGTGTTTTATGGGATGAGTCTGGCTCTCGAATTGTGATTGGAGATTCCGGGGGACATATGCATTTCCTGACCCTGATCGATCCACAAACCTTTGAACATACAGCGGGAGAATAACCTCATGGAAATACGATTCATACCCGACCGGCCAATCGATTACATCGCGGATTCTCTTAAGTTCCTTGCTTTCGCAGAAACCCTCCAGAAAGCAATTTTTAATACGCGCCCGCCTTTTGCCTATGGCGTCCTGGGCGACTGGGGCTCAGGGAAAACCTCGATCCTTAATTTACTGACCCATCTCCTGGAAGAAAAGCTAAAAGATCAACACAACCAACCGGCCCTGTTTGTCCCCATCCGCTTTGACGCCTGGAAATACGAGAGCGAGGATAACCTGGTTTTCCCACTCCTACACACCATACGGGCAGACTATGAACAGCGTGTTGGGAAGGCAAACCAGCTATTTCTAGAGCGGTTTAAGCAGGCTGCCCTGACAGGGACCCTGGCTTTAACCGATGTTGCCCTACGGACAGCCACAAAGGCGCTAACAGGTGAAGCCAGTTCGGTAGAAGATCTGGCCGGAATCTTTGACCGGCTGCAATCCAAAGCCGGCGCTGTGGAAAACGTATTGAGCGGCTGGGCCAACCAGGTAGATAGCTTATATGATGCCTTTGCGCGCCTCCTGGACTGCTATGCAGAAGATTTCGTGGCGCGGCGCGGGCAGAGCGAAGAAAAATCACAGGTGCGCTTCGTCATCCTAATCGATGACCTGGACCGCTGCCTCCCGCAAACGGTGATCAAGATTCTGGAGAGTATCAAAAACTACTTACTCACCGAGAACTGCATCTTCATCCTGGCTCTCAATCCTCAAGTCGTCTACCAGGGCATTCGAGTCAAATATGCCGGGCTCAACGTGGATGGCCGCGAGTATTTAGAGAAGATCTTAAATTACAGCTTTTACGTTCCAGAGCCTCTGCCCGAACAGGTAGAAGCCTTCGCGCGTGAAGAGCTAAAAAAGCTTGTCGATCCCGGGGATCAGGCGCGCCTGGAAAGCGACTTCGACAAATTTGCCCAGGTCATCCGAGACTGCAACTTCACCAATCCTCGCAAAGTCAAGCGCATCCTCAACCATTACCTCTTCTTCCTCAATTTACCTAGACCCGATCTGAGCCGGTACAATATGTCCACCGTTGTCCGCTTCATCGTGCTGGCCGAATACTTTCCCGCCCTCTTCCAACTGTTTGTGAAAGATGCAGAAGAGGCACGAACTGCCCTAAAAGATATCAATAAAGATCAGTTCGACCCGGTGAAATTCGAGGGACGCTTTGGAATAGAGATCAAATCGCTTCACCCCCAGATGCGCTACATGCACCGCCTGTTTGACCTCTCTCCCATAACAGATAACGCTCGCGCCTCCCTCACCGACCACGCCCGCGCCGTCTTCCAGATCGTACACCACCCTATATAAAGGGTGCTATTGTGTGCAAATTGCGGGTTTTACTCCGCAATTTGCACACAATTCAATAAACCTCCCCTTCTCACCTTGCGGAAGAAGCGTCCGGGGATTG
The DNA here is from genome assembly GCA_903871905.1 of uncultured Chloroflexota bacterium. GTDB lineage: Bacteria > Chloroflexota > Anaerolineae > Anaerolineales > UBA4823 > CAIQIV01. The sequence goes on from CAIQIV010000465.1 coordinate 2,218, forward strand.
CGAAGAATCCTCCCCCCGCCACAAACGCTGCATCTCAGCGCTGCTGGCAAGCAAATCATCCAGCTTCCCCTGCGCTTCAACCTCCCCATCCTTCAAAACCACAATCCAATCAGCGCGTCGCAAGGCCGGCCGGCGGTGCGAAACCACCAGGCAGGTCAGCCCACCCTGCGCCGCTTCGCTTCGCTCATCCAACCGCTTCCACAAAAGCTGCTCGGTCTCCACATCCAGAGCAGATGACAGATCATCGAAGACCAGCAGCTCAGGATCGCGCACGAACATGCGGGCCGCGGCGGCGCGCTGCACCTGCCCGCCCGACAGGCGCACCCCGCGCGGGCCGACCAGGGTATCCAGGCCTTTTTCCAGCACAGCCACATCCGGCTCCAGCACGCTGGAATAAATCGCGCCGGGCAGGTTGACTTTATCTTCGGGCAGCCCCAAAAGAATATTGTCGCGCAGCGATTCAGAGAACAGGCGCGGCACCTGGGCCGTATAAGCCGAGCGCGGCGGGCGGAAGAAAGCGGGCAGGTCGCGCACCGGCTGCCCATTCCACAGGACCTCGCCCGCATCGGGCTGGAGCAGGCCGCTGAGCATGCGCGCCAGGGTGGATTTCCCACTGCCAACCCGCCCGGTGATCACCACAAAATCGCCGCGCTGCATGCGGAAGGAAATCTCTTGCAGGCCGCGCGCTGGCAGGCCGTTATCAGAAGCGGGGTAATGGTAGCTCAGACCGCGCACCTCAAGGCTTTCCAGGCGACCCTCACCCCCAGCCCCTCTCCCGCTTGCGAG
>CAIQIV010000466.1 GCA_903871905.1 uncultured Chloroflexota bacterium
CAGTAAGAAGGGTGAAAGCCGGGTTGACCCATTGAATTGTGCCATCCCGATCCGTGATGAGGATGGCATTTACTGTTGAATTCAATGCAGTGGCTTGAAGGTGCAGGGCTTCCTCAATCTGCTTTCGCTGAGTGATGTCGCGCCCAAAACAAATAAACTGCCCGCCGCCGAGGTCGGTATAAGTAACTGAAACTTCTATGTCAAAAACGCTGCCATCCTTGCGCCGATTTCGGGTCTCAAAGAGATCATAACCCCTGTCATGAATCCGCATCATGCGGGCAGCGGTATCCTCCGGCGTTTCCATGACATCCAGGTCAGAGATGTTTAACCGCAGCAAATCCTCCAGGGTATAACCGGTCATCCTGCAGAAAGCCTGGTTGGCGTCAACAAGTTTACCCTGGGCATTAACAGCCCAATAGCCATCCATGGTGGTATTGACAATGGTACGCAAGAAGAGCTCCCGCTCCCGGAGTGTTTTCTCTGCCTGTTTACGCTTGGTGATATCGTGACAGAAGCTGACAAACCGTCCACCATCGATGTCCAGGTAGGTCACGGAGACTTCCACATCAAACTGGCTGCCATCCTTTCGGCGATGGCGGGTCTCAAACATTTCAGATCCATCCTGGATCACCTGCCGGATATGAGCAGCAGTTTTAGCGGGATCTTCTGATGCTTCAAGATCAGATATGGAAAGCTGCTGCAACTCATCCAACGTGTAGCCTGTCATTTCACAGAAAGCCTGGTTCACTTCAATGACCTTGCCCGTTTCGTCGACGACCCAATAACCATCCATGGTGGTCTGGAGAATAGCGCGTAAGAAGAGCTCTTGTTTGCGCTGAGCTCGTTCAACCTGCTTACGCTCGGTGATATCCCTGGCTACCGAATAAATCAGTTCCCCCCAGGGTTTAGCACGCCACTCGATCCAGCGGTAAGAGCCATCCCGGCACCGATAGCGGTTTTCAAAGTTGAGCACCTCCTGCTGGCTGCTTAACCGCGACACAGCCTCCAGCGTAGCTTGCAGGTCATCCGGGTGGACAAAGTCCAGGAAAAGCTTTCCTTCCAGCTCGGCTATTGGGTATCCCAGGACTTTTTCCCACTCGGGATTCAGGCGCAGAAAATGCGCGCCGGTATCGGCAATGGACAAAAGATCGAGACTGGAATTAAAATAGCGATCCAGCTCTTGTGTTTTCTGGTGCAGCGCCACTTCCGCCTGGCGGTGTTGGGTGGTATCCCGGAAAATACAGGCAAACTGGTTTTGCACTGGCTGAAAGGCAGTCACTTCAAAAAGCTTTTGCAGCTCATTGGAATAGTTCTCGAAGAAGATGGGCTCTCCGGTCAGGGCCACCCGTCCATAGACCTCGATCCACTCGCGCTCGGTACCCGGCATAACTTCTAAAACCGTTTTCCCTACAATATCGGCTGCCTTCAAGCCAGTCAGGCGCTCAAACTCCGGGTTGACTGAGAGAAAGCGATAATCCACCGGCATCCCGTGAGGATTAAGGATGATTTCGTGCAAAGCGAAACCATCCAGCATTTCCCGGAAGAGCATCCGATAGTTCTGTTCCGCTGCCCGGTCTGTCTGATTGCGCTCCTGGATTACCAGCTCAAGCTCCTCAATGCGCTGGCGAAGCTGGTTATTTTCAGCCATCAGCCGGTCTATAGACTCTTTCGAAACAACCATGAATCCCTCGATATCCAATGGATAGGCCAATTAGATAAGGCCGGTTTTCTCGGCTTCCAGATGACACAAAATTACATTCTAATCTCGAAAGCGTTTCAGAATTCCATCAATTATATCCTACCCTGAGAGGATCCTGGCAAGTCCTGGATATATTTTGAGTATGTCGGGTTGAATGATCTTCCCAGGCAGGCGCTGGTTTACGATAAAATAGGATCAATCTCTTTTTCCAATCCAACTACCTGGATGGATGCCGCGAGGAAATGGCAAATGGCAGACTTCATATTTCAAGAAAACGGGCCGCTTGGCCTGGCGATTGAAAACATGGACTGGTGTGTGGCTCCTGGCGAAAAAGTTACCATCTCATTGATGGTGGCCAATCGCAGTGCAGCGGAGATTTTTGTTGAGCTCTCCGTGCAGGGCGTCCCCATGGATTGGTCAGTATTGGATACCCAGGTCATGCGCCTGGGACCGCGGGAGACCTGGAAGGCATCGCTGACCATTGCGCCGCCGCCTTATCCATTAAGCCGTGCAAGCCAGCTCAATGTGTCCCTGAGCGCTGCGCTGCAGAGCCAGCCAGACATGGTGGTGCGGGTGGAAAAAACCCTGACCGTGGCAGGGTATTCCCAGTTTACCGCCTCCCTGCCGCTCACCAGCATCATTGCCAACCAGGTGGCATCGATTTCAGTGTCCAATCAAGGCAACACCAGGGAAACCTACGCCATCAGCTTCCAGGATCCAGGTGGAAAACTGACTTTTGAACAAGCCCAGCGCCTTCCTGCAAATGAGGCAGGCAAACCGCAGAACCTAACGCAGTTTACTTCTGTTGGGGAGAGCACCACACTGACTGTCCAGGCTGGGGAGAGTGGAGTGCTTGAATTTCGTTCCCGTCCACGCACTGTTCCGCTTATCGGTGGGGAGAATACTTACCCCTTTACCGTCCAGGTCCAGTCCACGACCAGCAGCGAGAAAGTAACCCTGGCTGGAAAGGTGGTCTCAAAGGCGCTGGTTCCGGTCTGGGTTGTAGTGCTGGCATTGTTTATCATCCTGGGTTTGTGCCTGGCTACTTTTTTAATACAGGGACTGGGCAGGCAGAATGCCAGCGGGACGCAGACCGCAGCCGCCGGGCAGAATGCCCTGGCAACCCAACTGGCAGGCCCTACCCAAACCGTACTGGCTTACATGACGCAGACGGTCGCCAACGGGGCTGAAGACAGCGATAGGGACGGGCTGGTGAACAGCGATGAAGCGCGGTTCGGGACCAACCCCATCTTACCTGATACCGATGGGGATACCCTGACCGATGGCGACGAGGTGCAGCGCAAGACCAACCCGTTGGATGCAGATACGGACGCCGACGGGGTCAGGGATGGGGATGAAGTCAGGGCCGGCGCCAATCCACTGAACCCTGACACAGACAGTGATGGGCTGGTCGATGGCAGAGAAAACCGGGACTGCCCGCACCCCCTCAATCCCGATAGTGATGGCGATGGGATTATCGATGGCAAGGATCTGGATCCTTGTAATCCAAGAAATCCATCCCTGACAGCCATCGCCCCAACGCAGGTTCCGCCCACCAATCTGCCGCCCCCGGTTATTCTTCCCACGGTGGTTTTGCCCACTCCAGTGATCCCAACGCCGCTCCTGCCCACCCTGGCGCCCCCAACCCCGGAACTGTCGACTCCGGCGTTGCCCACTGCCGTTCAGCCGACAACAGTCCCCCCCACGACCGTCCCACCCACCGCTGAAGAGGAGGTCACCCCGGCGCCGGACCAGCCGCCCCTGAGCGGACAGATCGTTTTTGAATCGGATCGGGATGGGAACTCGGAAATATATGCTCTGGACTTGGCAAGCTCTGTTCAAAAGAGGCTGACCAATGACCCTGCCGGAGACTTGCAGCCTGCCCTATCCCCCACGGGCCAACAGATACTGTTTGTCACCAACCGGGATGGAAATAATGAAATCTACTTGATGGACCAGGAGGGCCAGGCGCCAGTAAACCTGTCCACTAATCCAGCAGATGACCAATACCCAACCTGGTCGCCCGACGGAAAGTGGATCGCCTTTACCTCTAACCGTGATGGAAACCAGGAAATTTACATCATGAAAAAAGACGGTTCCGAGCCGCGCAACCTGACCCAGAATTCAGCCGATGACTTCCAACCAACCTGGTTTTCATCACCCGGGTTCCTTGGCGTAGAGGATTGGATCGCCTTTACCACCAATCGGGATGGAAACATGGAGATTTACCGTATCCATCACGATGGATCGCAGGAGATGAATCTCACCCGCAGTATCGGCAATGATTATTCCTCGGCCGGGGACGGCGATATGGTTGCTTTTGTTTCTGACCGGGAAGGCAATCCTGAGATCTATATCATGAAAGCAGATGGAAACTCACCAGAGAACCTGACCCATTATGCCGGGAAGGATATCGACCCGGCATTTGGTCCCTCCAATGACTGGATAGCTTTTATATCAGACCGTTCCGGGTTCCTGAACCTCTATACCATCCAGGTTAATGGGGGGGATGTTCACAACCTGGTCCAGACACTGGCCCAGGACCGGCATCCAAGCTGGCATTAGCTGGGGCGGGTAATTCGGTTATCCAAATTGAAACCTGACCCGATTACCACAAGAAGCCAACGCTGCGCTTGCCCAGGATGCGGTCATCAAAGACTATTTCAGCGGGGTGTCCTGCCATACCCTGGCACATATGTAAGGGAAGTAAATGCTCTTCGCGCGGGTGACAGTAGCGAGCTGAGGGCGCCTGGTCCCAGTTTATAAGCCGGTTTTCACGCTGTGCTTCGGGCATTGAGGTCGTGCAGGTTTCGATCAGCCAATTCTGGAATGCATCGTTTGCGGGATCGGGCGCATTCAAAGCACCGCTCCAGAAGGCGCGCAAATTGTGGAAGGAAAAACCCGAACCAATGACCAGGACATTTTCATTCAGCATCTCACGCAGGGCTGCCCCCAATTCCACATGCCTCTCAGGGCTCAAGCCTGCAATCAGAGAAAGCTGCACACAGGGAATATCCGCTTGCGGGTACATCAGCTTCAAGGGGATGAACAAGCCGTGGTCATACCCGCGCTGAGTGTTGATGACACTGGGGATGTGATTGGTTTCAAGCAGCGCAGCAATCCGGCTGGCCTGCTCCGGGCTTCCTGGCGCAGGGTAGGTGATGTTGTAAGATTCGGGTGGAAAACCATAATAATCGTAAAACATGGGGGGATTATGTGCTCCAGTCAGCGTAGCAGCCCTTTCCTCCCAATGAGCGCTGACCACAAGAATCATCTCGGGTTTTTTTAGACGGGCAGGCAGACGAGTCATGAACTCCACCATAGCCTGGTGTCCCGGGTCACCCAGGATGGGCAATGGACCGCCGCCATGGCTGAAGTAGACGATTTGGGCTGCCTGATTTTGTGGCATCATTTGCTCCTGCATGATTGGCTCCCGTAGGAAAATTATTGTGATCAGGATTATAACTCGGAAGATTTTTATCTGAACCAGCAGGTTCAAGGCACGAGCCTCAGCTCAACGCTGTTCCAGGTCTGATCACCAATCCTTTATGCCTGAACGACAATTGCCAGGAGAGCGAAAGCACTCCTGATTCTTTTCAATACTCTGATGTTCCGCTCTCTTCACACGCCTCTACCGGCTCCAGTACCATCACATGAACTGTCCTCCCGGCACGCTGCTGATAATACCGGTAGCCAATGTATACCTCTTCTGCCTTGCGCAGGTACGCCAGGCGCTCGTCGCCATGGACCAGGCGAGCCAGATACGCCTGAACCTGGCCGCGATAGGAGACGCTGGCTTTTGGGTCCGCTTTCAGATTGTAGAACCAACCCGGGTGATTCTTGCCGCCAAAATTGGAAGCGATCAGCGCAAGCTTCTGACCATCCACCAACGGCACCAGGGGTACCGTGCGCTCCATCTTGCTCTTTGCCCCTCGCGTGGACACCATCACCACCGGTAAGCCGGAAAGCAGCGAGGACAGGGTATGGCGCCCGCTGCTAAGGCGCAGGAACCAGCGGTCCAGGCCTGGCGCCAGCATTGAAAACAACCTGGCTCCCACCCCAGTAGCCGCTACCTGATGTACAGCGCACTGCCAGACGTTTGGTTTTGGCATCGGGATGTTCATGCTAACCCAGGCTGTCCAATTCTTCGTAACGTACAATGACAATTTCAAGCAGAGCCTGGCGCAGATCAGCATTACGCACATCGTGGATCGCCAGCTTATGGATGCGCCGCGCCAGTTCATCATCGCGCAGCACCCCTTGCGCCCAGTGCTCAAAATCGCCGCGCTGCAAATGATATTCCAGCGAGCTGATCGGCAGCTCGGTCAGGGCGTCGCGAAACTCCCACAGGTTGGCAGCCGCGCGGCCCATAAAGCGTCCCTCGCTGTCATGGAAGTAGAACCGCTTGGGAGCGGGGAGTGGAGCGCGCAAATATTTGTGCAGGTGGCGAATATGCGGCACCGAGCGGGGCCCGGCCTGGAAGCGGATCACTCCCTGCGGACGCGGCTCGAGACCGGTATCCTGCACATAACACAGAAAAGCCTGGCCTATGGGCAGGAAAGGCAGGGCCGTCAGAGTCTCCCTGCCGCCGGACAAGGAGCCCACCAGCGGGTAAAGCGCCTCAATGTCCTCTGCCAGACCCAGCCGGGTGAGCAGTACCTGGTTAAGTGCTGCGTGGAAAGCCGGCGCAAGCTGGGAGGGTCGATAAGATACCAACCCTACCCCTCCCTGCTGGGTCATTGCCAGCAGGGTTTCCGAAAGCTCACTGTTGCCATCACAAAATGCCTGCGCCTCATCGACAAGAAGCCAATGCGGGCGGCCGCGACGGGCACGCAGCCCCTGCACCGCGCGCAGAACTTCTTCAAGGTACACCGCCCGTTCTTCCTGGTCATAGACCGAGAAATCTAAAACCAGGCTGACCTGGCTGGTCTCCAAGAAACTGAACACATCGGTCACCGGTGGCAGGGGGCGCCCGGCTCCGCCCAACTGCAGGATGCGCGGCCCGGCCGACAGGGCGCGGTAATCACCCTCCGGGTCAATCAGGCACACATGGTAGCCCTGGCGCAGCAGCTCCTCGGCCAGCAGTCCTGCCAGCCAGGATTTTCCAGTACTGCTGGCGCCAAAGATGCCCATGCTGCCGGTGAGCAGGATAAAGGGATCGATATGCAGCGGGTCTCCCCCTAAAACATGTCCCAGGGCCAGCTGGCGGTACAGCCGCGAGCGGTAGCCTGGAACGCGCCCGGCCATAAGCTGGCGCAGCAGCCCGCGAACCCCGCGCCCATCCGGGTCAGGCAGCACCGTGTCAGCCAGGGCGCGGATGGTCGGTGGAGCATTCTGTACAGCGGCAGCATACTCGGCGACCTCAAACAGGCTGCGGTCGTTCTCCGCATCCCCGCAGACAATCACATTATGTGGTGAGAAGCCCAACTCATCCAGAGCAATCCTAAGCCCGGTGCCCTTGGTAGCGCCCAGGGGCAGTACCATTACCGCTCCACGGTTATACTCCACGCTGGCCCCACCACCCACCTCCCGCAAAAGATTCAGGATGGCTTGATCATGGGGTACGGTGGTGGCTACGATAGCCATGCCTCGCTCCATGGGGATATCCAGCATGTGCAGGCGCTGCATCACCTCCGGGGTCAGGCGGCCAAAAGGAAAGAGCAGAGTATCTCGGCGGGGAAAGTAAACGATGGCGCCGTTCTCAGCCACAATGGCTTCACACAAGTCGCTGAACGGCCCACCCTGGGAAAAGGAGTCTAACGTACGTCCGGTGACCAGGATGATGGTAAAACCAGCCGTCTTGAGCTGTCGCAGCGTCTCCCAGGTCTCCAGATCTAACTGCC
>CAIQIV010000467.1 GCA_903871905.1 uncultured Chloroflexota bacterium
CCAGCGGGGCGCGGTGGAGGGGGCGACCCTCTCCTGGCACACCGGAGGCTGTGGACGAGCACGCCGGGTCGCCCCTACGGGTGGATGGGCTCCCCTTGCCAGCCCTGCCCGCCGCCCAGGTACTCCCGCATATTCTCCAGCACCTTGTGCGTCAGCCTGGCCCTGGCCTCCACCGTCATCCCCGCCACCTTCTCCGACAGCAGGATGTTGGCATACCGGCGGTACTCCTGGGCGTGGCCCTCGGCGCCGTCCGCATCCAGGATGGCATAGTTCCCTTCCCGGCTGACCCAGGCGAAGAACGCCTGCAGGTCAAAGGTGGGTCCCAGCGAGGTGTTGACCAGCACCAGCCCCGGCTTCATGCGGGCAAACTGCTCCGCCCCCAGCAGGCAGGTGCGGCGCGGCAGGTGGGTGGAGACCACATCCGAGGCCTCCAGCAGCGCCTCCAGCGGCAGCCAGCGCAGCTCGGGGCCTTCCAGCTCCGGGCGGCGGGTGCGGCTGAAATACACCACCTGCATGCCAAAGGCGGGCAGCGCCCGGGCCACCATCTGCCCCGTGGTCCCCAGGCCGATGATCCCCAGCGTCTTCCCCTTCAGCTCGGTAGGCTCCGCCCCCCACTGCCGCTCCCCCAGCCCCTTGTACAAACGGATCAGCTCGGCGGCGATGAACTCCACCACCCCCTCGTCCCCGTAATCTCGCACCCCGCGCACCGTGACGCCCTGCTGTCCGGCGGCGTGGATATCCACGTTGGCCGACTCGGGGCTGTACAGGCTGCAGCACATGCCGACGTAGCGCAGGCGCCGGGCGGAGCGCAGCGCCTCGGCAGGGATGCGCGTGTTCCAGCTCACCAGCACACAGTCCGCCTGCTGGATGCGCCGCGCCACCTCCTCGGCCGTGGCGGGATAATCCTCGTAAAACACCACTTCATTTTCCGAAAACTGCTGCAGAGCGGCAGCCCCGGCCGCGGTCAGTCCGGTCCGATCCACGCACACGATCTGCTCAAATTTCATCTCCGTCTCCTTCACTGACGCCAGCATGAGATTTGATTATACTGTGATCGTCTCTGGAGGCACAGCGGTGAAGCCAGTCGTATCTCCGGGCGCCGCATGGTCAGTTACAACTTTTGTAGTATTTCCAAATTTTGCAAATGTGCTATACTCCTCTTCGACCAGGCTGAGCTGAAATAAAGCTGGCGCCTGGCTGCCCACCCGCTGCGGCGAGCCTTCCCGGACATCCTATCGGTGTTCTCGGTGGCCTTGTCACTGCGAGCTTGCGCAGCAGCCCCCCCGGTGGAGGGGATTGCTTCGGCGTCTCCGCCGCCTCGCAATGACATAGACGGGGTGTCACTGCGAGCTTGCGCAGCAGTCTCCCCTCGGGGGAGATTGCCACGCTGCACTCAGAGTGACAGATTTGATCAGAAAGGATATTGACGATGAAACAATCCAACCCACAACCCATCCGCCTTATTCCTCCAAAGCAGCCAGAAAAAGCCGCCCCGGCGCCGGCGCTGCCGTTAAAGACCGGCGTGCAGGCCGGCTGCGAAGCCCGCTGCTCCTGGCTGACCGGGGACGCCTATTGGCAGTGCCTGTACGGAAATCCAACCATGGCGTGTTCTTAAGCTGCGCATCCCCGGCGCCGGCGCTCATGCAAAGGAAACCTGGGGCGGCGTTATCGCCCCCCCGGCGGGCGCGCCGTTCTGCCGGGGTCTGCAAGCCTCCCAAAGAATTATGGACCACACATTGTAGAAAGGAGAGCAGTACTGATGAAAACTTCTACCCAACTTCGTGCGGGGGATGCCCCTCCCGGTTCGTATCAAAATTCCTGCAGATCCATCCGATTTTCCGAGCAGTCCAGGGCCCTGGATGCAGAATGCCAGGAGATGAATGGGAGGTGGTCGCCAGACGCGATCATCGTCCCCCCGGATTGGAGCGGCGATATTGCCAACTGTAATGGCATGTTGGTGCTAGGCGGGTGTTGAAAACCCGGCGCCCGGTTAATCCCAGGCAGCCAAGGTTTATAAATTCAGAAGCAGGAAAATTCTGCCGCAGACCCATTAGCGCAGCCACCATCTCTGGTTATCCCCGCCGTGGCAGTCGTACTGGATGATCCTGGCGCCATCCTGGGTGCTGCCCTGCTCCACGTCCAGGCACTTGCCGCTGGACTTCGACAGGATATTGTAGGTGCCGTCCCCCACCGCCTGGAACAGCCATTTCTGGTTGCCGCCGTAATTGCAGGAATACTGCATGATCCCGGTCCCATTTTGGGTGCTCGATCCCGGGACGTCCATACATTTGCCGCTGCTGGTGGAGATGATCGGGAAGACAAAGGGCTGCGTCGAGTCGCCGCGGATCAGCCAGCGCTGGTTATCCCCCTGGTTGCAGGAATACTGGGATAAGGCGACATCCTGGTTGGTGGCCCCCGGGACATCCACGCATTTTCCGCTGCTATTGGAGACGATCTCAAACGGGCCGGGGCGCCAGAAACTGATCCCCGGCCCGTTGGGCACCTTGATCTCGCTGTCGCCGACATTCCAACACCCACTTTCCGTACGCAGGCCGGTGACCCACTCTTTATGGATTTCGGAAGTGGAATGGCTTTCCCAATTGGCGCTTTTCATCGAGATATACCATTTCCCCTCGTCGGCGTGGTAGTCCGCGCTGGTCACCAGGCCGATGTGACCGGCGCCGTTATCCAGGGTGACATTTTCCCAGTAAGCCCGGTAACCGATAAAGCCGCCGTACTGGTGAACCAGGACCTCAAAAGGCGCATCCGGCTGGAAAATAATCGCATCGCCCGGCCTGGCGACCTGCACGCGGAATGCGTAGTTGGCGTCATAGGTTCCCCAATACTGATCATCCGCCATCTGGGCTGCGGTATCCCAGGTCCCCGGGATGGACAGGCTGTCCTGGTCAAACAATGACCGCACCACGTACTTCACGCACTCGCAGTGCTCCGGCCGGTACCAGAAGTGCTGGCCGGAACCGGTCATCCCCAGTCCAACCAGGGGCAGGTAGATGCTCGGTCCCTTCTAAATAAATTGCGTCCAACCGTGCGCACCTGACGTCGATTTCATGCTACCGGATCAGCAGCACCGGGCAGGTGGCCTGCGAGATCACCTTGTAGCTCTGGCTGCCGAGGATGATGCTGGCAATTTTTCCCAGGCCGCGGGTGCCCATGATGATCAAATCGATCTGGCGCGCTTCCATGACCGAGAGGATCGCCTCAGCGGGCGGTCCTTCGAGGATCTCCTTCACAATCGTTCCCGAAACAGCTCCACAGTCCTTCAGGGCAGCCTCATAAATCTTATCCGACTCCATCATTCGATCGCTGACAATGACCTGTTGGTAGGGTGCTCCAAGCTCGGTGGGAATTGGCTCATAAGCAACCACGATGTAAAGGTCAGCGCCCATGATCCGGGCAATTTCCCCGGCCTCCCTGGCCGCGCGGAGGCTCTGGGGAGATCCATCAATCCCGACCAGGATGTTCTTGTACATGGCTACTCCCTTTCCGATCGCCATCGATCACAAATCCCAAACCCCTCCCAGACCAATCCAGATTATTTAAGGTTCTTATTCAAATAGCCCTGGTGACAGGCTTCTATCTATATTATAGCGAAAATTCGGGCTCAGATCACACGATGACGGCAGCCAGTTCCATCCGGAAGCAGGCCCAGCAGGGCGCGATTTTTCATGGTCCCCAGAGGGCCAGCCGTGATATACTCTTTCAGACGAGTATGCCATTGGAACCGGCGCCACTCCCCACCCCTCTTGAACAGCTTGAAACAAAGCTGGCAAGAACAGCAGGCTCTCTCGAGCGGATTGATCTGCTGAATGCCATCGCCTGGGAAATGCACGACCTGGGCATGCCGCGCGCCCTGGAGCTTGCCCAGGCTGCCTACGAGGCGGCGCAGGCTGAAGGTTATCCCAAAGGGGTGGCTGAAAGCCTGCTCAACCTGTGCCAGGCGGAGTTCAATGACTATCTGCAGGCCCTGGAGCGGGGGATGCAGGCGCTGACGCTGTTTGAGCAGCTTGGCGACCGGCTCTGGCAGGGTCGCGCCCTGTATACCCTGTGTTGGGTACACTGGAGCCTGGACAATTTTACCGAGGCGGTTGAAGCCGGGCAGCGCGCCCGGAAACTGGCGCAGGAGATTGGCGATCGCCACCTGGAAGCCGAAGCTCTCAACAATCTTGGCCTGGCTTACAAACGCTCAGGCAACTATGAGCTGGCAGACGCCGTTTACCATGAAGCACTGGAAATCTACCGCTCGCTGGGCGACCAGGTGCGCATGGCCAAGATCCTGACCAACCTGGCCCTGTCTTATACGACTCAACAGCAGCTTGCGCCCGCCCTGGAGTATGCGCAGGGCTGCCTGGAACTTCAGTTTGACAATCCCATGTTCCGCGGCTATCTTTACCTGGTCCTGGGCCAGATCTATACCGGGCTGGAAGAGTATGACCAGGCGGCAGACTGCCTGCGGCAGGCGCTGGAAACGGCTGCGGCGCATGAATACGGCCAGTTGATGGTTTCGGTGCAGCTCAGCTTTGGCCAGCTTTTCCGCCAGCAGCAGAAGCTGGGATTGGCCATCGCTCACCTGGAGCGAGGTTTGGCTGCCGCCCAGAAGGTGAAGAGTAATCTTTTCGCCATCCCCTGCCATGAGGCCCTGTCCCAGCTTTATGAGAGCCAGGGGGACCTGGCCCAGGCCCTGGCGCATTATAAAAAGTTTCACCAGATTAAGGAAAGCGTGTTTGATAACAAGAACACCGGCCGGCTGCAGTACCTGCAAACCCAGCACCGCACCGAGATTGCCCGGCAGGAAGCGGAAATTTACCACCTGCGCAATATTGAGCTCGAAAACCAGATCAAGGAGCGCAATCGCCTGGCCGCGCAGCTCCGGCAGCAGGCCACGACCGATGAGCTGACCGGAATTTCGAACCGCCGCTATTTTCTCAAGCAGGCCTTGCACGAGCTTAAACGTTCCAACCGCCACCATAGGCCGCTGTCCATAGCACTGGTCGATATTGACCATTTTAAGAAGATCAACGACACCTATGGTCATCTGGTGGGGGACCAGGCGCTGGTAGCCTTTACCCGAGTTTTCCAAAAAAATATCCGGGAAATAGACCTGCTGGCCCGTTTTGGTGGGGATGAGTTTATCCTGCTCCTGCCGGAAACACGGCGGGAATCTGCCCGGGCGGTGATGGAGCGGGTGCGGCAGGAGCTGAAAGGCAAGCCGCTGGCGTTGGATAAGGGCTCGCTGGGACTCACCATCAGCGTGGGGGTTTCCGGG
>CAIQIV010000468.1 GCA_903871905.1 uncultured Chloroflexota bacterium
CCTCTCGTGCTGCCCGCCCAGCCCCCGGCCATGCTGCTGGGCGGGCTGGCGCTGGCTCTTGGGCTGGTTTACCTGCCGTTCGGGCAGGCAGCAGCCTGGCTGGCCTGGCCTTTTCCGGCCTATACCATCCGCATGGTGGAAGCATTTGCCCGTGTCCCCGGCGGCACCTGGAGCATTGCCTCCGTTGGCCTGCCGTTTGTGCTGCTGTTCTATGCGCTGCTGTTTGGCCTGACCCTGGCGCCCTCCCTGGGTCAGAGGATCAAAGACACTCTCAAGCCAGCGGTCCTGCTGTCCATCCTGGGGCTGGCCGCATTGCTGGTCTGGCGCGAGGCGCTGCTCATCCCGGACGGGCGCCTGACCCTGACTGTAATGGATGTCGGCGGAGGCGAGGCAATCCTGGTGCAGACCCCTGGCGGGCGCAGCCTGTTGATCGGCGGCGGATCCAGCTCCATTCATCTGTCAGACGCACTGGGAAGACGCCTGCCTTTGCTGCGCCGGGAACTGGACTACCTGGTGATTGGCGGGAGCGCCAATGAACAGGTCGCCGCGCTTCCCGCGGCATTGGAGCGCTTTCCAGCCCACACTGTGCTGTGGGCCGGCGGTCAGGGCATTTCGCGCGGCGCCGCGGATCTGAGGCTCGCCCTGTCGCAGTCCGAGATCCCCCTGATTAACGCCCAGGAAGGACAGGAATTAGACCTGGGGAGTGGAGCCCGGCTCAAATTTCTCGCCATTGACCGCCTGGGAGGCACCTTGCTGCTCGAATGGGACAGATTCCGTCTCCTGATCCCGGTTGGCGCATACCGCGGCATGCTGTCCCGGCTCCAAGAAAATCCACCGCATCCACTCACAGCACTGCTGCTGGCAGATTCAGGCTCCCTGGAGCGCAATCCCCTGCAGTGGCTGAGACAGCTTCAGCCACAGGTTGTCTTGATCAGCGTTGCAGCCGATGACCGGATCGGGCGGCCTGACCAGGCAGTCATGGATGCCATAACGACGTCCACAGTGCTGCGCACCGACCGCAACGGCTGGATCCAGCTGGCTACGGACGGGCAAAACCTGTGGATGGAAGTGGAAAAGACCCGTTGATCTCAAGGGAGATTGTCTGTATACTGTGTGTAACTGCACCCTCAAAGGACAGTTAAGAATAGATGAATAGCCAGGAGGCTGCATTGAAGAAAATTGCTATCATATTATTGGTGATCGTGGGGGCAGGCGTGTTATTGTATGCCAACTACTACCTGATGAATGAAATTCTGTTTGGACCTTCAGGTGAGGTCAAGATAGCCATGAAAAGCGATGCCCAGGTCTCGGTCAGCACCATGGAGGGGAAGGATTGGCTGGTGTTTACCCCTGCCCAGCAGGCACCCAAGGCGGGGCTGGTGCTTTACCCGGAGGGCTACCAGGATATCCGCATGTACGCCCCCATCCTGCGCCGCATTGCCCAGGAGGGATATCAGGTCATCGTGCTCTCGCGGCGGGAAAAGGTTCCTCCCACCCTGGAAGAGGAAGAGCAGCGCGTGGACCGGGTCATGGCTGCTTTTCCGGGTGTGACCACCTGGTTTATCGGCGGGCATACGTGGGAAGCCAGCCTGGCAGCCGCGTACGCCACCCGCCATCCGGATAAAGTGGCAGGGATCGTGCTGTGGGGTGGACGGCTGGACGCCGAGTCCAGCCTCGCAAACAGCAAGCTGCCCGTGCTTATGATATATGGCACCGAGGATGACCGGAATGAAAACCTGGTTTCTGGCATCAAGCCCTACCTTCCTCCCCAAACCGTGTGGGTGGTGATTGAAGGCGGCAACCGGGTTAATTTCGCCAATTTCGGGCCAATGCCGCGCGACGTGGCCGCCACCATCCCCATTCAGGAGCAGCAGGCGCAAGCAGCCGCAGCCACGCTGGATTTTTTCCAGCAGTTGGTAAAGTAATCAGGATTTATCTACTGGCTTACTGGCTCATCACACCGCCAGGATTAACCCGGCAGGTTTATTCTGCCCCATTATCCCGCGCCCATTGGTCCAGGGTTTCTTCGACCATGTCCAGGTAAGCATCCAGCGCGGCCACCCGCTCATCAAATCCTGCACCGAGCAGTCCCAAACGGGTGAGGGTATCATTCCACAGTTGCAGGGCAGGATCGTCCTCTGGCAGCAGGAGGGCAGATTGGGTCCAGGAATAAAGCAGAGGCCACAGGACCGAAAGCGGCTGCCCTGATTCCACCAGAGATTGGAAGGCATTTTGATAATACAGGCGGCGAGACTGGTGCAAGCGCACCGGGCGTAAATCCACCGGTACGGCGTCATAAGCTGCTCGCCAGGCTGAGATCCATTCCCGGCTGCCCTGCCCTTCTGTATTAGCCCCGCCCAGCAAACCAATGAGCCCAGCATGCAGCCCAGGACGGCCCAGGGCGGCGGCACGCTCGGCAAACCTGGTCAGAAAGCGCCGTTCAGTCAGCGGAGGCCCGCTCAGGCTGGCGACCGCGTTCGCCGCATGCTCCACCGCCCGCAGGTATTTCGCCACCTCTTTTGGTCCAGATTGGGGATGGGTGGTATGAAACTCAAGCCAGATCTGCCGGGCGTGGTCCGCCTGGAGGCGAGAGCGTTCCATGACATGGTCGGAGCGCTCAAACTGACCGCGCACGCTGGCCTGGGTGAAATCCAGAAAGTGCTGCGGGTCATACATGACCTTACAATCCTTCATCGTCGGCCCCAGCCAGGGGTGCACCCGCAGGTTGCGCGGCTGGCGATAATCGCGATGGTTGTGATGGGCAATATCCAGGTGAATCTCATCTGTCAGACCAATCACCTCACGCGGGGAGGGAACCAGGTCAGTATGAATAAATACCAGGTCAATATCGGCTGCCCCACCCAGCAGATACTCATCTTCCAGCATCGAACCACATAAATAAACCGACAGCAGGCTGCGATCTGCCCGCGTGCGCTGCGAGATAATATCCCGCGTGTTTTTCAGTAAAACCTCTCGCGTGATGCGCATATCAGAATCTCAGGCCGCTTCCATCTCCACCAACGGAAGCTCTGGCTGGAAAGGAGTCAGCCTGAGCGCCTGGCGGATGCGGTTCTCCACCTTTTTCAGGTCCTCAGGGTGATGCACATAATCCAGGTAATTGGTATCGATGACCAACACCGGCGACCGGCGCGTATGTGAAATATTGAAAAAAGCCTCATAGGCCTGGTTTAGTTCATCAATATAATCCCGCGACATATTACGCTCATACGAGCGATCGCGCAGCGTAATGCGCTCCATCAATACATCCGTATCGGCGCGCAGGTAGACTACCAGGTTCGGAACAGCTATCTTCTCAGCCAGGGCATCATGAACCTGATGGTAGGTATCGAGTTCATCCCCATCCAGGTTGATCCCGGCAAACAAAGCATCTTTTTCAAAAGTATAGTCCGCAATCAGGCTCTTTTGCTGGCTAAGAACATCCGAAACAGTCCTGCGCTGCTGGTGATAACGGCTGAGTAGGAAAAAGATCTGGGTTTGAAAAGCATAGCGCTCCCGGTCAGCATAGAAATCCGACAGGAAGGGATTTTCTTCAAAGACTTCCAGCAGTAGATCTGCCTGGAAAGCCGGCTGGAGCAGGCGAGCAAGGGTGGTCTTCCCCACACCAATCACGCCTTCAATGGCTAAGAACATTTGGCTATATTCACCTTTCTTATGAAATAATTAACCAATACAACACTTCTTATTAAGGATACCAGCGAATCAGCCGGAATGCAACCCTTGGTGGCTCATCCCTTGCAGTACAGCCAGGAGAGCCAGCCTGCCAGACTGGCTGCGCAGTGGCAGTTGGCTGAGCGGGCTGGCCGCCACCGCAGTATTCGCCAGGATCTCGGCCCGTGTGCCGCCCGCCTGCTTGGCCCGCCAATAGATCATCCCCAGTTCAAAGAAATACCCCATGTCCTGCAGCGGATTGGATGCCGGAATATCCTGCTGGGATTGCTGCCAACCGGCCAGGCCTCCAACCAGCGCCTTGAGGATTTCAGCCTTCCGGCCGCTGGCGCTTTCCTCCCCTCGATCCTCCGGCTGGTTTTCAACCAGCACCTGGACGTAGGTGATCAGCTCCTGGAGCGTGATGCCGCGCTTCTGAAACTGCAAAGCAAACTGCTCTAAACCCACCGCATACAGTTGGGCAGATCCATTATCTGCCAACCGGCGCAGTTCCTGGCTGGCAGCAAGCAGCATCTCCCCCAGTTCTGCCCGCGGCTGGTCCAGGGCAGCCCGTGCTGCCAGGTCAAACACCTGCACCATGTGGCTGCCGTGGTTGCCGTTTACCTGGTCGGCCTGATCAAAAGCCAGGCGGTTCCGCTCCAAGACATCCCGTGCCGCCAGGAAGGCTTGACCGAGATCATACCCTGCTGAAACATCCATCATGGCAGCCTGGTCATTGGGCAGGGCGGGTTGCCCCCAGGTCGGCCGGTAGGGCCTCTAACTGGTCCACAAGATTGGAGAGCACATCGAAGCCGCCCTGCCAGAAGCTGTCTGCATAGATATCGATCCCTGCCCCAGACAGAATCTGGGCTGGAGAGGCTGACCCACCCGTAGAAAGAATCTGGAGATAACGTGGCTTGAATGCATCCCTCTCCTGCCGATACTGCTGGTAAAGGGATAGCACCAACAGTTGGCCAAAGGCATAGGCATACACATAAAAGGGCACCCGGTAGAAGTGGGGGATTGAGACCCATTCCCAGCGAAACTCATCGCTGACCTCCACCGCGTCTCCAAACTGGCGATTGAGGTTATCCAGGTACGCCGCAGAAAGCTCGTCCACAGTGGCATTCTCAGCAACCATGCTGTGTGCCTGGCGCTCAAAGAGAGCAAAAAAGGCCTGGCGCCCAATGGTGGCATAACTGTCGTCCACCTGGTGGAACAGCAGGTCACGGCGCACCGCTTCATCCTGCTCTGTTTGCAACAAACGGTCTAAGAGCAGCATCTCCCCAAAGGTGGAGGCCGTTTCTGCCAGCGGCAGGGAGGAGTGATACGTAAACAGGCTGTGGTCTGCAGCCAGGGAGGCATGCACCGAGTGCCCC
Source organism: uncultured Chloroflexota bacterium (assembly GCA_903871905.1). Lineage (GTDB taxonomy): Bacteria > Chloroflexota > Anaerolineae > Anaerolineales > UBA4823 > CAIQIV01. The sequence goes on from CAIQIV010000468.1 coordinate 5,046, forward strand.
AACTCATGCGCCAGGGTGGAGACATCGTCGGAACGGCCTTGATAATTCACCAGCACCCAGGGGGTCATACCTGGTGCCACACTCCAGCAAAATGCCCCCCCGCGCTTTCCCTTGCGCACCTGGCTGTCCAGGTGATTCTCCTCGAACACCTGGCGTGCCAGGGCCGCCACCTGCGGATCAAAGCGGGAAAAAGAGTCCAGCACCATTTCAGCTGCGTCCTGGAAGGAGTATCTTTTTTCTGATCTGACTACCGGGGCATAAATATCATATCGCCGCAGGCGCTCGCCCCCCAGCAGGCGGGCTTTCAAGGCAAAGAACCTCTGAAAGACGGGCGCATTGCGCTCGCAAACCGCCAGCAGGGTATCTACCACCTCATCTGGGATGTCGTTGGCCAGGTTGCGTGCGGCGATTGGGGCAGGATAATGGCGCAGCCCAACTTTCTCGTTGCGCCAGTCTCGCACCAGGGCCTGGTACACCTGTCCCAGCACCGGTCCATCCTGTCCAAAGACGCGGTACAGTTCCTGGTAGGCCTGCGCCCGCAGGTCCGCATCAAAATGGCGGGCATAGACCATCAGTTCACCCCGCGTCAATTCTTCCTCTTTCCCATCCACAGAAATCTTGAAGGTATAACGATTGGTGATCGTATCGTAGAGCTGCATCAGGGCATTGGCGCCGGTGATATCCTTGATGTTGACCACCTTCTCTTCCGCTTCGGAGAGTGTATGCGGCTTATAGTGACGCATTTCCTCCAGCCAATAGCGGAAGTCTCCTGAGTTTTCCAGCAGCCGGCCCGCATTCACCTCATCCAGGTCTTTCCACCACAGGCTGAAGAATAAGGTGCGATTCTGCAGTTCAGCCAACAACTGATCAACCTGGACCATGAAGGCCTGAGCCGCTTGAAGCTGGGTATCGGCGGCAAAGCTCAAACCCGCAAAACCATTCAGCCGGTAAGCCAGGTGATTCAGCCCCTCGTACAAACGGACTGCTCGCAAAAAATCATCCTCTGTTATCGAGGAGGTGAACTGTGGGCGCAGTTTTTCGAAATCCTGCGTTCTCTGTTCAAGCTCATCAAACGCAGCCTGTACTTCGGCGCTCTCGCGGGAAGGGAACAGGTCAGCCAGGCTCCAGGCAGACTGGGAAAATGATTCGCTCATCTCACGAACTCCATTAGAACATCAAATATTAAACCGCACGTGAACGATGTCTCCATCCTGCACAATATATTCCTTACCCTCCAGGTGCAGTTTGCCTTTTGCGCGGCATTCAGCCATACCCCCCAGGCCAGTCAGGTCTTTATATGACACCACCTCAGCGCGGATGAAGCCTTTCTGCAGATCAGTATGGATCGCGCCTGCAGCTTCAACCGCAGGCGCTCCGACACGCACCGTCCAGGCGCGCACTTCGTCTTCTCCCACGGTGAAGAAGGACTGCTGTCCTAACAGCTCATAGGAACGCCCGATGACCCACTGCAGTCCTAATTCCTGGATGCCGTATTCTTCCATGAAAACCTGCGCTTCATCTGGCGACAACTGGACCAGGTCCATCTCAAGCTTGCCCTGCAGATCAACCACGGCACTGTGAACATGCGGGTAATCGATTCGCGGTGGTGACTGCCCTTCAGAAAGGTTGAGCAGCACCAATACCGGCTTACGGGTCAGGAAACCAAAACCTGAGAGCGCTTTCTCTTCCTCTGGTGAAATATCAATATCTCTCAGCGGTTTCTCTGCCGACAGCGCCTGGTGCAAGCGCTCAAAGAGGGCAATATCGCGCTCGATGACCACCTTATCCCGCCCGCCGCCTTTCTTACGCTCCTCTACCAGCCGCTCCATTTTCCGTTCAACCGCAATCAGGTCATTCAGCAGCAGTTCTGCATCCATGGCAGCAATATCCCGCCGGGGATCCACGCTGCCGGCCGGGTGAGGCACGCTCGCATTTTCGAAACAGCGCACCACGTGGACAAAACCATCCATTTGAGACAGCTGGTTGAGCAAAGTACCAGAAATTCCGCTCTTACTGGAAGCGCCCTCCAGCCCGGCAATATCAGCATAAGTCACTTTCGCATAGATCGTCCGTTCAGGATGAAACATCTCCGAAAGGCGGTCGACCCGTGGGTCCGGGACATCTACCACGCCGGTGTGCACCTCAATGCGACCGCCGCTCATGGTAGTGGGCTGGTTTCCGCGTGTCAAAGCATTAAAGACGGTTGTCTTTCCAGATTGGGGCAAGCCAATAATTCCTAAACGCATCGATTATTTTCCCTTTCGTCCACAATTATAACCTGCCGTGCTCCTTGACCAATGCCATTTCTTCCGATATACTAAAGCCATCCATTGATGCCGGAGTGGCGGAACTGGCAGACGCGCACGACTCAAAATCGTGTTCCCTCGGGAGTGTGGGTTCGATTCCCACCTTCGGCACCAATCAGCAGCAGCGGTATACCTACCGCTGCTTTGCGGTTAAAAGCCAGGGGGAACCTCGTCCAGGTTGCACACCCTGTTACGACCGGCCGCTTTGGCGGCATACAGGCTGTCATCTGCCCGCTTAATCAAATAATCCAGGCTTTCATCCCGAGAGAGATCCAGGCTGGCAACACCCAGGCTGACCGTGATCACCGGTAAGCTGCCAACTTCAGGCATACGCATGAGCGCTACCGATTGGCGCAGCCGTTCAGCGGCGGCCACGGCCTGCGCTAATCGTGTCTCTGGCATGACCAGCATAAACTCCTCCCCACCATAGCGTCCAACGATATCTGCGGCCCGGACAACCTGCTTGCAGCATGCAGCCAGGCCGCGCAGCGCCTGGTCTCCTACCGGGTGACCATAGGTGTCATTGATCTGTTTAAAGTGATCGGCATCCAGCATGACCAGTGACATTGGACGTTGATAACGACGTGCTTGTTCATACTCCTGCTGCGCAAGGGTCAGCAGCTGGTGCCGGTTATAAACACCCGTGAGCAGATCGGTGGTTGCCATCTCTTCCATGCGTGCGTACAGCCGGGCATTCTCATAAGTCACCGAAATCTGCACACCAATGCTGGAAAACAGGTTAAAATCCTCCTGGCTGAAGGCATTATCTCGATCATCGTCCTGCACACCCATCACGCCAATCACGCGATCTGAGATCATGAGCGGCACGATCATCACGCTGCGCGGGGTGGACATCAGGCTGTTGACCCCTTTTTCCTTTTGGAAAGCTTCCACCATGCCCTGATCTCGCAGGTACAGGGATTTCCGAGTGGAAATAACATATCCTGCGAATCCTTCCTGTGTCGAGTGACGGATGGGTGCAAACAATTCATCATTCTTTATCAAAAACTGCGACACCCATTCTTCTGTCTCAGGCTCATAACTCGCAATCATAAAAAAATGGGCGGCAATAAACCTATTTACCTGCCGGTAAACAACCTGCAGGAACTCGCCCATCTCAAGCTTGGAGGCTGCCAGGCGGATCACCTCATTTAGGATCGACTGTTCCTCCAAACGACGATTAACGGACTCATACAAACGCGAGTTTTGCAGCGCAACGCCTACCTGGGCAGCGAACGCAGCCAGGTGTTCAGCATCTTCAACTGTGTAAAAACCGGGGATTGACGAGTCGACTTCCAGGAAACCAACAATCTGCCCCTGGATGCTAATTGGAGCACCAGCATAAGAGTTGATCCAATCAATTTCAGGAAAGATGATCCAATCAGGGGCAGCATGTGTATCCCGGACCACAACCGGCTTTTGTGTCTCCTTCATCTGCCTCATATTGGCGGTCAAGCGGACATCAAACCGCAGATGAGAAAAGTCACCATGGCCCGGCACACGCCTGTCGCGCCAGCGCACTGCACGTGCAATATGCTCTTCAATAAGATACACCGCTGAGGCATCATTGGTAATCACTTTTCCGACCTGCTCCATAATCAGGTCCATCAACTCATCCACATTGAGGGTGCTGTTCAGTTCGATCGCCGAATCACGCAGCGCCTCAGCCTGGTCACGCGCCAGGCGCAACTGCTTCTCAGTTTGTTTACGGAGGGTAATATCGCGCGATACCCCTAGCACCTCGCTGATTGCTCCCTGTTCATCCAGGATAAAACTGGCGATCACCTCCACATCTTTAACTGTGCCATCTTTACAGGGCTGCTGGACCTCCGTCACGGTATAATTTGATTCTAACTCACCCGCATAAAATTTCTGGATCGCTTCGCCCAGGATTCGAGTTACCAAAAGCAGCGATTCTGGCGTCAGTGCCTGGATGAATTCTTCATCCAGGGCCTCCTCTACAGTCAGCCCACGCAAATGAGTAATAGAGGGACTGATGTAGGTGAAGCGCATGGTCTTCAAATTTAAAGTCCAGATTACATCTTCAGCGTGCTCCGCCAACAGGCGATAACGTTTTTCGCTCTGGCGCAGTTCTCGTTCGGTGCGCTTTTGTTCCGAGATATCCTGGAGCACCGCCATCCGTCCGGAAAATCTCCCATCACTGCCATGAAAAACGGCTGAGGAAATACTCACATCCACCAGGCTGCCGTCTTTACGCTGCCTCACCGTCTCTAAGCCCAAAAGAGGTTGACCTGCCAGAAGTTGTTGTGTCAAAGCCTGGTACTCGCCGCCCCGGTCTGCCGGTACGATCGGATTCTTCTTACCAAGCGCTTCCTCTGCACTCCATCCAAAGATGTGCTCTGCAGCCGGGTTCCAAATTTGCACCCGGTCCTGGTCATCCAACAAGACGATAGCCACCGGCGAGACCCGGATCAATGATTGGAGCATCTCGTTCGCCGTGCGAACAGCCTGTTCCAGTCGCTTGTGGTTATTGATTTCCATGGCACTCACCTGGACAGCAGGCCTGCAATAACCGGACGCCAGTCGAGTTGACTAACACAAAAACTCCATCCAGGTGGACCATCACTGCCACCGGGGAAAAGTTTGCCAGATAAAAAAAATCCGCTTTCGCTTTCCTGTTGGCTCATTACAAACCACAATCATTAAGTATAATGGGGACTGCAGAATCCAGACCAACAGCGACATTAAGTCATTAGGTTGATCTGCTGCCAGAATACACAAATTAATTTTACACGATATTTATCATTCCGACGAAACTGGAGATTTTTTCAGGAGCTGTGTTATGGAAAGACTCAACCAGATCATGGCAGTTATCCTGGGCGGTGGAGTAGGCAAGCGGCTGTATCCATTGACCAAAATGCGCTCAAAACCAGCAGTACCCATTGCCGGTAAATACCGGCTGATCGACGTACCGATCAGCAACTGCATCAATTCAGGCATCCAGAAAATTGCCATTCTCACCCAGTTCAATTCCGTTTCACTTCACCGCCATATCACAACCACCTATAACTTTGACAGTTTTCACCAGGGTTGGACGCAGATCCTGGCTGCCGAACAAACCCCGCGCAGCACCGACTGGTACCAGGGGACAGCCGATGCGGTGCGCAAGCAGATTAACGAAATCCGGTCTGCTGAAACCGATTACGTGCTAATACTGGCCGGGGACCACCTTTACCGCATGGATTACGCCAGCATGGCGGAGTTTCATCTTGAACACAAGGCAGAGATCACCGTGGCTGTGCAGCCCGTTGCAGCAAAAGACGCTACCCGCTTCGGCATCTTAAAACGCACACCCGACTGCCGCATCACCGCCTTTGCCGAAAAGCCGCGCGACCCTGCCGTTCAATCTCTATTTATCAGCCGGGATGATTCACAGTACCCCTTCCTGGGGTCTATGGGCATTTACTTGTTCAGTGTAGCTGTGCTGGAAGATCTGTTGGAGAACTCCACCTACGAAGACTTTGGCGGCCAGATCATCCCTAACGCACTATCCACCCACAGAGTCTATGGCTATGACTTCACTGGCTATTGGGAGGACATTGGGACCATCCGCTCGTTCTATGAAACCAACCTGCGCCTCACCCAACCTGATTCCCCGTTTAATTTCTACGACCCGGTGCGCCCAATCTATACCCGGCCGCGCTTCCTGCCCAGCAGCCTGATCAACGGCGCCACGCTGCACAATGTCCTGCTCACCGATGGATGCCAGATTGACGATGCAATGATCAGCGACTCGGTCGTGGGGCTGCGCAGCCGTATTGCCAGCGGTGTGCAAATGGAAAAAACGATCATGATGGGCGCAGACTTTTATGCTCCCCCTGGTCACCAGGATCATGCTGCGGTTCAACTGGGTATCGGGCGAAACTGCCGCATTGAGGGCGCAATCATCGATAAAAATGCCCGCATTGGAGAAGGCGTGGTCATACGGCCTTTTCCGCGCGGGACAGATATGGACCAGGGCAATTGGGTTGTCCAGGATGGGATCGTGGTCATCCCCAAGGGAACCATCCTCCATCCTGGAACCTATATCGGACCGGACTGAAAAATCAGGCAACCCCTTCCACAGCCCGGGTAAAAATATCGAACTCCGGCGGATTCTCGAAATGCTTCTTCACCGCACACAGTTCTGCCGAGCGCACCAGGGAGGGCAGGTATTTTTCCGGGAATGACGGAGGCACCTGGATCTCCATCTCCACCTTGCCAATTAATCCGGTTCCCGGATCATTGTGCATACGCTGGATAATGCGGATGCCATCCGTGGGAAGCCCACGCTGCCGGCAAAAACCCAGCACATAGATGCCGGCGCAGGTGCCAAGCGATGCCAGGAATAACGCAAATGGGGTTGGCGCAGAACCTTCACCACCGCCCATAGGCGGCTGGTCTGTTTTGACCGTATAGGGCCCAAAGTGAGCATCAACTTTGGCTCCACCAGGGAAATCAATGAGCATTTCCATGTTTCATCCTCCAAACAGTTTCTGTATTTCAAGAAATTAGATGCTTCTTTTCTTGAAAGGTTACAATCTATTCCCCCCCTAGATGTAGCCCCAGCAGAAAACGAGAATTCGCATAATTTTTCCTGCAACCTGTGGATAACTCGCCAAAATCTGTGGATAAACCGGCCGAATTGGGGAAAACTTTTTTCCAGGCATCCATTATGCCCATAGGGTGCCCCCCATATGTGGGGGGACGCTTGCTGGAACACCCAAATAAAGAATGGATCCATTTTCACACGCCCAACCTTGATAAACAGCTTTTTCTTCCATCCTGGCCTGTGGATTGAGGGAGAATATCTCTCCCCGCACAGGTGCCGGTGGCTCAGGTGTTCCCCCCTACCTGTAAGGGCAAAAACCTGATTTTCCGACTTATCCACATATCCACAGGCCCTACGAAGACTACGAATATGAATCTTTAATGATTATGGGGATTGATAACGGGAGAAATATTTCTTCTGCAAACCTGAGAAATCAAGATTGGTATGCTTCTTTAAGATGGTAAAGAAATCATCTGCGGTTATGATTTTGTATGAACTTTGATGCACATAATCGAGAATGAAAGCAAAAAAACTCGGATCACCGATCAACTGTCTCAGTTCTTCCAGGAACATGGCTCCGTTCAAATAGACCGCGTCCCGATATGCACGATAGGCTTCATTTTCTCCGTGAGGATTATAAATGCTGTCATCTACCCAACCGCGAGGATTGTAATACTTTACCCGGTAATCCCACCACCAGGCTAAGGCCTCTGGGTGAATATTTTCATAATATAGGCGTTCGCTGTAAGTGCACAGAGCTTCATCCAGCCAGGGCTCCATGGCCTGGTCATTGGCCAGCAAGCCATACCACCACTGGTGGGCTGTCTCATGTGCGGCAATGGCGATCAGGTACTCGCCGGGGCTTCCCTTGTAAAGGTTGTAGAAACCGTTGCTCAAGAAGTACAGACCATCGTATTCCATGCCATCCAGGAAATCAGCTTCCACCACGGAAAGCATGGTGCGTGGATAAGCGCCAAACAGCCGGTTGTAAAGTTCCAGAGATTCTGCCGTGGTCTGCAGAGCGGCCTGGCCGGCCGCTGCATGCACCGGGAAATGATAGCCAATGATGTTCACACTGCCCACAGTTTTAGTGATAACCTGGTAATCCCGGCTGGCGGATAGTGCAAAGTTGCGGGCATTCTCCATCTGATAATGGGTGCTGCTGCCATCTGTTTGCCCAGGTGAGCTGGCAGCAATAATCACCCGGTTGTCAGGGGTTGCAAGGCGTAGATTGACCCGGAAATTGGCAATGTCGTAAACCAGGTGCTCGCCATAATATCCTGCAGGGTGAGCCTGCCAGCCTTTGCCAGAAAGGTAGGGCGGAACAAACGGGTACCAGTCGACCAGGTTCGTCTGGCGCTCAGTGTATCCGAACGGGACAGGTCGGGTGAGGTCGCTGGGCTGTGGGGATGGCAGGTTGAGGGTATACAGGATCTTCACCTGCACCTGCAGGCTGGGCAGCACAGGCTGTGGTAAGTCAAATTGAATCTGGTTTTTAACCTGCTGGAATTTTTTGATACTGGCCCCATCCAGGCTGATGCTCTCAAGATTGAATGTACCCGGGTAAAGCTGCGGCTCAACAACCAAAACCAGGTTGGTGATGGGCTCAGGAGAGTGGTTGGTATAGGTAATCGTTTCATTTACCTGAACCTGATGGGAATCGTAATCCAGCACTGTGTCCAACATGTAATGTGCGCTGACCGGCGGAACCTGCAGCGTGGGCGTTTCACTGGTTGCCGTGGGTACAGACTGTTCTGTTGCAGGAATTGGGGTGGGTTGTAGAGCGGTTGTGGCTGTGGGGCTCAACGTGGGTGTCACTGCAGTCGGGCTGGCAGGAGGAGGTGTCTGCGCTTCAGACCCGGCACATGCTGCCAGCGAAAGGAGCAGCAGGATCAATGCAAAGGATACCTTTGCGGTGAGGAAGATGGATGAGAAGATTCTTTTATGCATGGCTTTTTCTTATCTGAATTATAATTCGCCTCATGGATTTACTGGCTAATTTAAACACACAACAACGCAGCGCCGTTCAGGCGGAGCCGGGCGCACTGCTGGTCCTTGCCGGGCCGGGATCCGGCAAAACGCGTGTGCTGACACAGCGCATTGCCTATCTAATCGGTATGGTGGGGGTCAGTCCATACCGCATCCTTGCGGTTACTTTCACCAATAAAGCAGCTGACGAAATGATGCGCCGAGTGCAGGATTTCCTGGGTGACCAGGGCCGTGGGCTGACGCTTGGTACATTTCATGCCACCTGCGCCAAGATATTACGCCGTGAAGCCGAGTACCTGCCGGTAGATGCGAACTTTGTTATTTATGACAGCGATGATCAACTCACCCTGATCCGTCGTGCTCTCGAGGATCTGAATCTGGATGAGAAGAAAAACCGCCCTCAATCTTTGCACGCCCAGATTTCAAAGGCAAAAAATGAGCTGCTGCGGCCTGACCAATACCCTACCAATGACTTTCGGGACCGGATGGCCCAGCGTGTTTACCAACGCTATCAGGAACTGCTGCTGGCGAATAACGCCGTTGATTTTGATGACCTGCTGCTGTACATGGCAAATTTGTTGGAGGAGAATCCCCAGGTGCGGGAGCAGTATGCGCGCCGCTTTGAGCATGTGCTGGTAGACGAGTTCCAGGACACCAACATGGCGCAGTATACCCTGCTGCGCCACCTGGCTTCGTATCACCGCAACTTGTTCGTGGTGGGTGATGCCGATCAGTCGATCTACCGCTGGCGCGGAGCGGATTACCGCAATGTCCAACGTTTTCAGAAGGATTTTCCCGAAGCCAAAGTAATCCTGCTTGAGCAGAACTATCGATCCACGCAGGCCATCCTGGATACAGCCATGCAGGTGATTGACCGCAACCCGGATCGCATTCGCAAGAACCTGTTTACCGAGCGTGGCGCAGGACAGCGGATTGGCCTGTACGAAGCATACGATGATCGCGATGAAGCGGCATTTGTGGTCAATACCATTGCCTCATTAACCAAGCAGAACCTGGCCCGCCCCGGCGATTTTGCAGTGATGTATCGCATCAATGCCCAATCCCGTGTTCTGGAAGAGGCCTTTCTCCATGCGGGGCTGCCATACAAGCTGGTTGGAGCTCAACGCTTCTACGGGCGGCGGGAGATCAAAGACATCGTCTCTTACCTGCGCCTGCTTCACAATTTGCGGGATGAGGTCAGCCTGACGCGTGTGATTAATGTGCCGGCGCGGAAAATTGGCGATAAGACCCTGGTTGCGCTGCGTACGTATGCTTCAAACGCCGGCCTGGCGCCGGCAGAAGTGCTGGTGGAAATGGGGCAGGAAAGGCAGTCTCCGCATCGAACGGCATTCAGTGGCCAGTCCCTGGGGGCGCTGGTGAATTTTGGGTACCTGTTAGCCAATTGGAGTGGGCTGGCGGCGCACCTGCCGCCGCTTCAGCTCATGGACCGTGTACTGGATGAGACCGATTATCATGCATATATTGATGATGGTACGGATGAAGGGCGTGACCGCTGGGAAAATGTGATGGAACTGCGCCGCCTGGCGGCGGAATATGCGGATCAAGGACTGGCTGCCTTTCTGGAACGCGTTTCGCTGGTCTCAGATCAAGATACACTGGATGCCAGCGCCAGCGTTCCCACGCTGTTGACGCTGCATGCGGCGAAAGGGCTGGAATTTTCCAATGTATTCATCGTCGGATTGAATGATGGTGTGCTGCCGCACAGCCGTTCATTCGATGAGCCAGAGGAAATGCACGAGGAGCGGCGCCTGCTTTATGTTGGCATCACCCGCGCCAGGGACCGGCTGTACCTGGTCTATTCCCAGAACCGAAGCCAGTATGGGTATGCCGAACCGGTCGAGCCGTCGCGCTTTTTATCTGATGTCCCCGAGGGGCTGCTGCAAACCATTCCCAGCGCCGCCAGCCAGGCCCGACCGCGCCGCCGCAGGGAAAACTGGGACGATGATGATTGGGATCGCACCTCTCGTAAGAGTTCTTCTGCAGCAGGAGACCGCTCGTATGCCTCTGCCCCGCGCCCGGCTAAGCCGGTGACCACTCCTGCTCCGCCCGACCGCCAGTTCCCCGCCGGATCGAAGGTCAACCACCCCGTGTGGGGTGAGGGGATGGTGCTCAACAGCCGGATGGATGCCGGGGATGAGTTGTTGGATATTTACTTCCAGCAGGTAGGGTTGAAACGTGTGGCAGCCTCCCTGGCGCGCCTGGAAAAAATGTAACCGCAATGAAGATCATCCTGCAGGCTTCACACCAACCTGGATGCGGCTTATAATCCCGACGGTATGCCGATCCTGCCTCCTCACTCCCTTGAATATATCAGCCGCAGCGAAGCGCAGACGCGCCGCGCCGGGCTGCGCCTGGGGAGCCTGCTGCGTACGGGGGATGTCATCTATTTGGTTGGCGACCTGGGCTCGGGGAAAACAACCCTGGTGCAGGGCCTGGCTGCCGGCTGGGGCTCGCTGGATCCAGTATCCAGTCCCACCTTCGTCCTGGTGAACGTGTATCGTCATCCTGACGGCGGCAGCCTGTATCACCTGGATGCATATCGCCTGGGGGGGGCTGCTGAGGCGGAAGATCTCGACCTCGACGCCCTGCTGGAAAACGGTCCATTGGTGATAGAATGGGCAGATCGTATTCATGAGGTGCTGCCATCCCAGAGGCTGCAGATAGATATGCGCTATGTGAACGAGAACCAGCGGGATATGGTGATTACCGCTTATGGACGGCGTTATGAGGATATCCTGTCTCGGTTTCGCCGGCGGATTTTTGGAGTTGCCTGATGCTTTTAGCCCTGGATACTTCTACTCGTAGTACGGGTGTGGCATTGTATGATGGCATACAGGTGTTGGCTGAGACCGTCTGGCTGAGCCGCGACCACCACACGGTGGAGCTTGCCCCGGCAGTTGATGAGACTTTGGCCAGGGCTGGGGTAAAGGTCTCCGATCTGCGGGCATTGGGCGTGGCTACCGGGCCGGGCTCATTTACCGGGCTGCGTATTGGCCTGGCGCTGGCAAAAGGCTTAGCCCTATCTCGCCGTTTGCCGCTGGTGGGGATCCCGACTTTGGATTTCCTTGCTGCAGCGCAGCCTGCCAGTTCTCTTCCCCTGGCTGCTGTGCTGCGCGCCGGGCGAGGCCGGCTCGCTGTGGGTTGGTATCGTTTTTCGCAGGATTCCTGGCAGTTAGAATCCCCGGTGGTGGTGCTCACCCCGCAGGAGCTTTCCCGCCAGATTTCAAGACCGACCCTGGTATGTGGTGAGCTTAGCGAAGACGAGCGCCGCCTGCTTGCCCGCAAGCGCAAGAATGTATCCCTCGCTTCCCCGGCTCAGTCACTGCGCCGCCCTTCTTTCCTGGCTGAACTGGCCTGGAAACAATGGCAGGCCGGGCAGGTGGCTGACCCGAACACACTGGCCCCGCTTTATCTACACTACAATGCCCCGGTGCCAGGATGACCTCGATGCAGGCGGAAGTACAAATGGCGATGGGTGAAACTGGGATTATCATTCGCTCCATGCGCATGGAGGATATTCCCCAGGTTGTCGTCCTGGACCGCATGTCCTTTAGCTTGCCCTGGACAGAAAGCGCTTATCGCTACGAACTGACTGAGAACAGCATGTCCCAGCTTTGGGTGGCTGAGCAGCCAGACCGGGATGGTCAGAACTGCCTGGTAGGGATGATCGTCATCTGGTTGATCCTGGATGAGGCGCACGTGGCTACCCTGGCGGTACACCCTGAATACCGCCGGTTGGGGATAGCTGCCAGCTTGCTGGCGGCTGGCCTGAGTGCAGCCATTCGCTCCGGTGCGGTACAGGCCACGTTGGAGGTGCGTGCCTCCAACCTGTCAGCCCAGCTTCTTTACCAGCGCTTTGGATTTGAGATGGTTGGGCTGCGCCGCCGTTATTACCGGGATAATAACGAGGATGCATGGATCATGACCGTCAGTGGGTTGGACGATCAGTACCTCGCCTGGCTGGCTGCACAATCCTGGAAAAGAAAACCGGCCGAATAAAGCTGGCTGCATGTTGACCTAGGGAGTATCCTTTATGAAGGTAGAAGAAGAGTTGAAACAAATTGCTCAGGAGGTAGCGGTTTGCACACGCTGCAACCTGCATTACTCACGCAAGAAAGCTGTGCCAGGAGAAGGCCCGGCAAACGCCCGCATCCTGTTTATTGGCGAAGGTCCTGGTTTCCACGAAAATGAGCAGGGTAGACCTTTCGTCGGTCAGGCAGGTAAATACCTGGACGAACTGCTGGGAAAGATCGGGATGAAACGCTCGGATGTGTTTATTGCGAACGTGGTGAAGTGCCGCCCGCCAGGCAACCGCGATCCATTACCCGAGGAGCTTTCTGCATGCTCTGAGTACCTGGAACGCCAGATCCAGGCGATCAACCCGCGGGTGATCGTCACCTTGGGCCGTTACTCCATGGCACGTTTTGTCCCGAATGCCAAGATCAGTGAGATCCACGGGCAGTCGATGCAGGTGAAGGGCCGGCTGGTGGTTGCCATGTATCATCCTGCTGCGGCGCTGCACCAGGGCTCACTTAAGCCAACCCTGGAACGTGATTTTTCTCAGCTGCCACAGTTGATTGCCCGCGCCGAGCAGGCTCCGGTGTATGAAGACCGGCCGGCGGAAGAAAAACAACAACAGCCACCCAAACAATTGAACCTTTTTTAAAAAGAGAGAATATCGATGAGCGAACAGGAAATTCTGCTACAAAAACTTAGAGATCACAGCGCCCGCGTTGGCATCCTTGGCCTGGGATATGTCGGACTGCCGCTGGCAGTAGTCTTTGCCGATGCCGGCCTCTCTGTGATCGGCATCGACCCGGACTCTCGCAAGGTGGAAACCATCCAACGCGGCGACAGCCACATTCAGGATGTTCCGGCAGAGCAGGTCAACCGCCTGGTGAAGAGCGGCAGGCTGCAGGCCACCACGGATTTCAGCGTCTTAAAGGATGTGGATGCAGTCAGCATTTGTGTGCCTACCCCGCTGCGCAAAACGGGCGACCCTGACCTGTCCTTCATCCTTAACGCCACGGAGAAGCTGGCTGAATATGTCCATCCGGGTATGGTGGTTGTGCTTGAATCCACCACATACCCGGGAACCACGCGCGAGATCCTGCTTCCGAAGCTGGCGCATGATAAGGGATTGGTGGTGGGTGAGAATTTCTTCCTTGCCTTCTCCCCGGAACGCGTGGATCCAGGACGAAGAGACTGGACCACGATCAATACGCCAAAGGTTGTTGGCGGCATCACGCAGACCTGCTCAGATGTGGCAGCGACCTGGTACTGCCAGGCGCTGGAGCGGGTTGTTCCGGTCTCCTCTGCTGAGGTGGCTGAAATGGCCAAGCTCCTGGAAAATACGTTCCGCATGATCAATATTGGCCTGGTCAATGAGATGGCCCTGATGTGCGACAAGCTGGGCGTGGATGTATGGGAAGTGATTGATGCCGCAGCGACCAAGCCGTTTGGCTTCATGAAGTTCACCCCTGGCCCTGGTCTGGGTGGGCACTGCATCCCAATCGACCCACTGTATCTCTCCTGGAAACTGCGCGCCCTGAATTACACGGCGCGGTTTATTGAACTGGCCTCGGAGATTAATACTGGTATGCCCCGCTATGTGGTCACCAAGGTGCAGGATGCCCTGAATGAGGTTGGGAAACCGTTAAAAGGCAGCCGTGTCCTGGTGCTGGGCGTGGCCTATAAGCCGGATATTGACGACCTGCGTGAATCACCGGCTTTGGATGTGATCGGTCTGCTTAAGCAAAAGGGCGCTGTCGTTTCTTATCACGATCCGCACATACCCACCCTTAACCATGACAGTTGGTCGCTGTCCAGCGTAACAGATCTGATGGATGCTGTGCCCCAGGCTGACTGCGTGGTGATTGTCACCAATCATTCCACCTATGATTACTCTGCTATTCTTGAAGCAGCCCAACTGATCGTTGACACGCGCAATGCCCTGGGCTCTGCCGGAAAATACAGCCATAAAGTGACGAGGTTGTAATGGCGCATTATCTGGTCACCGGAGTAGCGGGCTTCATCGCCTCGCGCGTGGCTGGGATGCTGCTGGACGAGGGGCACGTAGTAACCGGACTGGATAATCTCAACGATGCATATGATGTGCGTATGAAGGAATACCGCCTGGCGATCTTGCGCCGCCGGGCGGGTTTCTGTTTCCACCATCTGGACATCAGCAGCCGTTCTCAGGTAGAAACCCTGGCGGCTGATCAGCCGGCGCCATTCGCCGCGGTGATCAACCTGGCTGCCCGCGCCGGCGTGCGCCAGTCGGTCGAAAATCCCTGGGTTTACGTGGAAACGAACGTCACCGGCACGCTCAACCTGCTCGAATTGTGCCACCGCCTGGAGGTGCCCAAGTTCATCCTGGCTTCGACCTCGAGCATCTACGGCGACAATGCCCCTTTGCCAACCCCTGAGACATGGGACAGCGACCACCCGCTCCAGGCGTATGCTGCCAGTAAAAAGGGAGCGGAGGCTATGTGCCATGCCTACCACCACCTGTACGGGTTAGATGTCTCTGTGCTGCGTTTCTTTACCGTATATGGACCTGCCGGGCGCCCGGATATGGTGATGTTTCGCTTCGCCCAGTGGATTGCTGAAAAGCGTCCGGTGTTGATTAACGGCAGCGGGGGACAAACCCGCGGTTTCACCTATGTGGATGATATCGCCCGCGGGGTGATCCTGGGGCTTAAACCATTAGGCTACCAGGTGATCAACCTGGGTGGGCACCAGACGATCAGCATCAATGAGCTGCTGTGTATGTTTGAAGAACAGCTGGGTCAGAAGGCCCTGGTCCGGCACCTGCCCCAAAACTCTGCAGATATGCAGGCCAACTGGGCGGATGTGACTAAGGCAGGCGAACTGCTTGGATGGGAGGCGCAGGTCACGCTGTCTGAAGGTGTGAAGAACCTGGTGGATTGGTACCTGGCAGAGCGCTCCTGGGCCAGCCAGATCGTTACGGCTTGAAACCGGGTGGGTGTAGAATTGCGCCGCTTTATTGAGCGCTGGTTGATTCCAAAAACTCTGCTGCAGAACCCTTTGGTCCGGCGGATCTTGAAAAACTCCAGCTACCTGTTGGGGGCTACGGGCACATCGGCTGGCATCAGCATGCTGCAGGGCATTCTCACTGCCCGCCTGTTGGGGGTGGCCGGTTTTGGTGTCCTGGGTGCTGTTATCATGTTTACCAGTGTGATCAACCGCTTTGCTTCCTTCCGCATGAGCGAACTGGTGGTGCGTTACGTTGGCCAATACACAGAGGCCGGCGATCCCCGCCGTGCTGCCGCGGTCTTCAAGGCGGCTGCTCTGGCTGAGATGCTGGCTTCTATTGTGGCCTTTGTCTTGATTGTCCTTTTTTCGCCGCTGGCAGCCCGCTACCTGGCCAAGGATCCTTCGCTGGCTGTCTGGTTTGCGGTCTACGGCCTGATTGTTCTGGCCAACCTGATTGCGGAAAGCTCCACCGGCCTGCTGCAGATCTTTGACCGCTTTCGCCACATGGCCGGGTTGAACATGTTGCAGAGCGTGGTCACTTTGCTGCTGATTTTTATCGTGTTCCTGGCGCAAGGGGGGCTGCCGGGTGTGTTGCTGGCCTACGTGGGGGGTAAGGTGATTGGGGCGGGCGGCATCACCGGGATAGCTATTGGCGAAGCTAGCCGGCAGTGGGGCCGGGGATGGTGGCGCGCTCCGCTGTCTGTGCTGCGTCCGCAGGGGCGTGAGCTGGCCCATTTTGCCGTCAGCACCAATATCAGCTCCACCCTCAGCCTGATCAACAAGGACAGCGAGATTTTATGGATCTCGCTCTTCCGTGGCCCGGTGGAGACCGGGTATTATAAGCTGGCGCTGTCGCTGGCCAACATGGTGCAGATGCCAGTCAGCCCGCTGCCGACGGCTACCTACCCGGAGCTTGCCCGGCAGGTCTCGCATTCCAATTGGGATGGGGTGCGCTCCATCCTGCGCCAGGGGACGCAGCTGGCGGGCGCATACTCGCTGCTGGCTACCCTTGGCCTGGTTGTCCTGGGGCGTCCACTGATTGGTCTGTTGTATACCCCGGAATTTCTGCCCTCTTACCCGGCGTTGGTGATCTTACTGGTTGGCCTGCTGGTAGCCAACACGTTTTACTGGCACCGGGCAGCCCTGTTGGCCCTGGGATACCCGGGCTTTCCCACCCGGGTCAACCTTTACCTGGCGTTGGGCAAAGTGTTGGGTATCCTGCTGCTGGTGCCGCGCTTTGGCTACCTGATGAACGCGGCCTTGTTATCGGCCTCCTACGTGGTAGGGGTCAGTGTTTCGGCGTTGAAAGTGCGTTCGATCATCCGCCAGCGGTCCCAGGAGGCTGGCATATGAAAGTGGCTTATGTGATTCCGTCCTTGCGCCGCGCCTCGGGCTGGCGCTCATACTGCGTGGCGGTGGTGCGCCAGATGCAGCGCCAGGTGGAGCCCGTGTTGTTTGTCCCCCCTGGGGTGCAGGCTGAGGCGCAGGAGCTTTTCCCGGGCTGCCCGGTCATTCCCCTGCCGGTCACTCAGGACGCCACGCTGGGCAGCGTGCGCGGGTTGGCGCGCCTGGCGCTCTGCAGCCTTGCGCTGAGGCGCATGGATCTTCCCTCATTCGACCTGGTGCATTCTCTGGATGCCTATCCCACCGGACTGGTGGGGGACTGGCTGGCGCGCCGCGCTGTCACGCCGCACCTGGCATCGGCCCTGGGAACCTATGCCGTCATCTGGCACCAGCGCTGGCTGGACCGCCGGGCGTACCGGGGTGTCCTGCGGCGCCTGGACCTGCTGCTGCCCATCTCACGCGGCACACAGGACCTGGTGCTCCAACATTTTGGCGATGTCCTGGCGGCTGAGAAGGTGCGCACCCTGCTGATTGGCAGTGATTTTGCCCGGCAGGTGCCGGCCTCCCAGGCGCTGGAGCGCTCCGCCCCGGCTGTTCCCACGCTGCTTTCCGTGGGGGATATCAAGGCCCGCAAAGGCCAGGCGTTCAGCCTGGCAGCTTTTGCCCGGGTCAAGGAGAAAATTCCCCAGGCGCGCTACTGGATCGTGGGGCGTTACCAGCGTGACAGTATCTATTATCGCATGCTGGAGGAGTTTGTCACCCAGCGCCGCCTGCAGGATGTCAGCTTTCTGGGTGAAGTATCAGACGAAGATCTGCGCCGCTGCTACCAGCAGGCCTCGGTGTTTGTGCTCACCCCCCGCCAGGAGGGGCTGCAGTTCGAAGGGTTTGGCCTGGTGTACCTGGAGGCCGGGGCGTATGGGCTGCCCGTGGTAGCCACCCGCACCGGGGGGGTGCCGGATGCAGTCCAGGATGGCCGCACCGGCCTGCTGGTCGATCCGGATGATGTGGATGGCATTGCCGGCGCCATCCTGCGGCTGCTCTCGGATCCGGAACTGGCCCGTCGGCTGGGGCGCGAAAACCGCCAGTGGTCTGAAACCCTGACCTGGGAGCGCTATGCCGGCCAGCTTCACCGGGTTTACCAGGAGGTCATGCCCTGAAGATCGCCGTAATTGCCCCTACCCGGCTCCCGGCCCGGCGCGCCAACACCCTGCAGGTGATGAAAATGTGCCAGGCCCTGGTCTCCGCCGGGCATCAGGTGCGCCTGGCGGCGCCAGGGCAGCAGCCTGCAGAGGGGGCAGACTGGCAGGCGCTGAGTCGCCTGTACGGCCTGCAGCACCCCTTTCCCGTGGAGTGGCTGCCGGCCCGGCAGGCTTTCCGCCGCTATGATTATGGCCTGCGTTCACTTTCCTGGGCGCGGGATTGGGGCGCCGACCTGGTCTACACCCGCCTGCCGCAGGCGGCAGCCATTTCCAGCACGTTAGGGATGAAGGTGATCTTTGAGGTGCACGACTTTCCCCAGGGAACCTGGGGGCCGCTGCTGTTCCGCCTGTTTCTCAAGGGGCATGGGGCGCAGCGCATGGTGGTCATCACCCATGCCCTGGCCGGCGACCTGCATGCGAAGTACGGCGTGCCCGCTGCGGGGCCTTTTACCGTAGTCGCCCCGGATGGGGTGGACCTGGACCGCTACTGCGACCTGCCGGCGCCCGCGGAGGCGCGTCGGCGCCTGGGCAGTCTGCCGGGCAGTCTGCCAGGCAGTTTGCCAGAGCGTTTCACCGTCGGTTATACCGGGCACCTGTACCGCGGCCGGGGGGTGGACCTGCTGCTGGGGCTGGCGCGGAGCCTGCCGCAGATCACTTTTCTGTTGGCCGGCGGCGAGCCGGGGGATGTGGACCGGATGCAGGCTTCGGCCCGGTCGCTCCACCTGGAGAACCTGGTGCTCACCGGCTTCATCCCCAACGCTGATCTGCCGCTCTACCAGGCGGCGTGCGATGTGCTGCTGATGCCCTACCAGCGCAGCGTGGCGGCCTCCTCTGGGGGCGATATTGGCCGTTACCTCAGCCCAATGAAGATGTTTGAGTACCTGGCCTGCGGGCGGGCAATTCTGTCGACGGATCTGCCGGTGCTGTGCGAAGTGCTTAACCCGGAGAACGCCGTGCTCCTGCCGCCGGATGATCTGGAGGCCTGGGCGGCGGCGCTGCGCTCTCTGCAGGCGGATGAGGCTGCTCGCATCCGGCTGGGGGCGGCTGCGGCCGCCGCGGCCCGTCAGTTTACCTGGGAGCAGCGGGTGGAGCGGATCCTGGCCGGGCTTCCGATGCGGCTCACCGGTCCCGGTGAGCGATCGGTGTCACCGTAAAGTTGTGTTGTGGGATAAGGATGCCTGAAAGATTGGCTGGTATGTGGAGTAGGTTGTCTGGTCGTCTTGCCCGCCGGGATTGGACCCGCCGGGGTTGGCTGCTGGCAGGCGCACTGGCGGTGATGGTCGTCCTGTCCTTCGCCCTGGCCTGGGTATCGGATGTGTATGGATGGTATTCCTTCTTTCTGGCTCTGCTGCTGGGCGGGCTGCTGATGTGGGCGAGCTGGATCAGCCTGCGCCGGGAGTCGCCGCCGTCCTGGCTGGCCTGGCTGGCGCTGGGGGCGGCGGCGGCCCGCCTGGGAGCAGGGGTGCTGTGGTTCGTGACCCTGCCGGTTTACGGTCACGGGTCGCTGCCGGAGAAGGCCGGCTATATCATGGCCGATTCGTACGAGCGCGACCTGGCTGCCTGGAAGCTGGCGCAGTCGAACCGCCCGCTGTGGAGCGCCTTCCAAAACAATAAGAGCGCCGACCAGTATGGGGGGGTGCTGTTCTCGAGCGCCCTGGTCTACCGCTGGCTGGGCGGGACAACTCACCAGCCGCTGCTGATCATCGTTTTCACCGCGGTGTTTTCCTCCCTGGGGCTGTTGTTCACCTGGGCCTTCGCCCGCCGCGCCTGGGGGGTGGCTGCGGCGGGCCTGGCGGCCTGGTTCCTGGCGTTATATCCCGATGCCATCCTGTTGGGCAGCGCTCAGATGCGTGAGCCGTTCAGCATCACCCTGGCGGCAGCGTCTTTCTACGGGCTGGTGTATTTTGACCAGGAGCGCACCTGGCGCGGCCTGGCCTGGCTGTTGGCGCCGCTGCTGATCACCCTGCCGCTCTCTCCGCCCATGGCGGCGCTGCTCCTGTTGGCGCTGCTGCTCACCGCCCTGGTGCAGCACCGTGATAAGCTGTTCAAACGCCTGGCCTCCCGCGGTTCAAGGTGGCCAACCCTGCTGATCATTGGGGTGGCGCTGCTGGCTTCACTGCTGGTATTGGCCGGCATGTGGCTGGCCCTGCGCCAGTTTGCCCCGGCAAAGATCACCAACCCGGTCGAAGTGATCGCCTGGTGGCTGCAGAAGACTTCTGACTGGCAGATGCACCTCACCCGCCAG
>CAIQIV010000469.1 GCA_903871905.1 uncultured Chloroflexota bacterium
AGGATGGGACGGCGGTCTTGCTCACGGTCAGGTCGGCGCCCACGCACAGGGTTACGGTCTGGCTGGCCGATTCATTGGTGTCCACGATGGCGGCGGTGTTATCGAAGGTCTTGCAGGTGCCCGGCACACCGGCCGCCTCGCGGCTGTAGGTGAAGGTCCCCGAAGCATACGGCTCGCCGTCCGTCGCTGTGAGGGTTCCCAGGTCACCAGAGTAGGTGTCGGTTATATAAATAGTCTTATTCTCGGTGCTGGTCGGGTTGGTAAAGGCGAAGTTCGCCGTGCCGGAAGCGCTCCCGCCAGGGGTAAAGAAGGCTGTCGCGTCCCAGGTGGCCGTGGCAGTATTCACCGGCTCGGAGGGAGGCATATTCTTGATTGACCCGCCGCTGTTGATCCCCGTCGAGCCGGTTGGTGCGCTGGCATAGGTGCAGGTGTAACTCACCTCAACGCTGCCACCTGCCGGGACGGTCACCGGGCTTTGCGCCAGGGTGCACACGCCGCCGTTGCTTACTACATCGGACAGATCGGCGGTGATCGCTTCCCAGTCGTTGGGGTTGTTCACCGTGATCTCGCCGCTTACTTTCCAATCGCTGTCAACAAACCCGGTCTGCCAGGCATTCACGGTGTAGTTGAAGGTGGCGCCAACCGCCGACTGCTTCACCAGGGTTTTATCGACGGCCTTGGAGATGTCCCATGTGTAGCTGCGCTTGAAGGACGGAACCGCAGTCTTGCTCACCGTCAGGTCAGCGCCCACGCACACCCTGACCGTCTTGCTGGCCGAGTCTTGGGTCTGCAGGATGGTAGCGGTGTTGGTGTGGTCGGTACAGGTGCCGGCCGGGTCCTTGGCATACGTCACCGGGTAAGTTTGGAAACCGGTATCTGTGAAGACCCACGACTGGCCGTTGCTGTCGTTGACGGTGACGCTGCCGTTCACGATGGTTGTCGGTTCACCAAAGGTGAAGGGGGCGCTTCCGCTGGCGCTGGTGTTGGGCGATCCAAAGCTGAGCCAGGTGGCCGTGGCGGTGTTGACGCCGTTTCCGGGGTTGGCGTCAAAGGTGCAGATATAGGGCACGTTGATGCTGCCGTTGGCGGGCAAGACCAGGTTTCCGGCATCGTTCACCGCGCACAGCTCATCCGTGACGTTCACCCCGCTGACGGCAAAGGAGTTCGGGTTGTGGACGGTGATCACCCCCTCCACCTGCCAGCCGCTGTCGACGCCGGCGTCCCGGGTGGCCTGGACGGTGTAGTTGAAGGTGGCGGAAGAGCTGGTGTTGATCTGGTCAAAATCTGCCCACTTTTCCAGCGTCCAGTCATAGGTGCGGATATAGGCGGCGGCGGCGGTCTTGGTAACCGTCAGGTCCTGGGGGGGCGTGCTGCTGCAGGAGGGCGACACGCCGTTGAGCGTGTAGGCCAGCCCGCCGGGGCTGTTCCCTGCACCGTCGTCCAGGCCATCCAGGATGATATCGTTATCGGTGTTGGACTCGCCCACCTGGATTCTTCCCTGGTTGTTCACGGTATAACTGGCATAGGCCACGACGGTGGTCTCGCAGCCGTTGGCCGGAGCGGTGTAGGAGAAGGTGATCGTGGTCCCTGAAAGAGCGCCCTGGACGGTGGTGTTGCCCAGCGCACTGCTCTTGATGGTCACGTCTACAAAACCGGGGTGGTTGAGGTCATAGGCGTTGGTGGCCCCGACGATCTGGCAGGTGATGGTGCTGCCCACCGGAAGCATGTAGTGCGTGTTGTTGTAGACGGTTCCCCCGGTGCAGACCAGGGAGCCCGGGCCGTTGCCATCCAGGAAGCCCCCGGTTTCCTGCACACCCGAGCTCTGCCCGGCGGCGGCGAAGGTGTAGGCGCCCACGGCCAGGTCATTGGCCCACAGGGTCACCTGGCAGGACCAGGCGCCGGCGTCGTCGGCCACGCCCTCGCACATGGTAGCGTAGCCGTTAGGCCCGGCGACATCCACATGCACCGTCTCGCCGGCCTGGTAGCCGGCGCCATCGCGGTTATCCCCGCTGATGGTCACCACGCTGCCCGGCGAGTATTCCGGCTGGTCGGTCCACACCGCCGCCGAGGCGCCCATGATCACGATCAGTGATAGGGCGATGGTCAGGACGATGGACAGTGTCCATTTGGTTGACATCCTTGTGTGTTTCATATGCGCAAATCCTTTTCTGAGGCACTAAAAAATTAAAACGTTAAAGACACCTGCCTTGTACAGGCCTTTTCTCCGGCGCAGGCGCGGGAACTGTAAGGGTTATTTAGATGGTTTGGAAGGGTCTTAAGAATGTCGTTTGGCTGTCCTCCTGGCGCTTCCGCCTGCGTTTTGAGATCCCACGCTGCCCGGTTTTCTGTTGGGGGCAACAAAAAACCGGCTCTCCATTCGGTAGCCGGTTGCACCAGTAGCTCCACAGGTGCATAGTGCCCACTCCTGCGCGCGGACCGCGCAGTCTACACCTGTTTCATCGCCTCATACCTTGGAATTTATCTGCCCGAGAGAATTTGTTTTCGATCGCTCACGGCGAATAAATTAGTATTTATATTGTAAATATACTATAGAACTATTTATACAATCATTTGCATAGGCAGTCTGTAGGGAAAGCTTGATGATATGTGTAGGGAATCTACATCACTATTCTTGTACTGCTCCTGGGCTGGGGCGGCCCCGGGGGGGGGACGGCTCAGCCTGGCGGCTCGCCTGGGGCAGGAAGACCTTGAACTGCACTTCGACCGCTGCCCTGCTGCTGGTTGCCGGCTCATTGGTGACGCTGATCACTTTTTGCTGCCATCTACTTGGTATGCATTCTCTTCAACTGCAAGCAGAAAAACATCATTTTCCAATAGGACTTTTCCCGGCAGCCGGCCCCTTGCCAACCGGCCCGCCAGGCGGTATGATCGGGTTTGTACCGTCAGGGGGCGCTGCAGCCGCACCAGCCCCCACCAAACGCCAAGAAATCTGCTTTTGTTGCGCTTACTGCAACACACTTCGGGTATTATGTAAGCAGATCTTTATTGAAAGGGGACACCCTATGAACCGTTCTGAGAATAAAGCCGGCCGCCTGCTGCAGATCGAAGCCCTGCTGCTGGCCCACCCGCAGGGCATGACCCAGGCCGAGCTGGCGCGGCGCCTGGGCGTCAACCGCTCCACCATCCACCGCTGCCTGCCGGACCTGCCGGGGGTGGTCTACGTCGATGAACAGCTGCGCTGGCGCATCGACCGGGACGCCTACCTGGTGCAGGTGCGCTTCAACCTGCACGAGGCGCTGGCGCTGCACCTGGCGGCGCGCTTGCTGGCGCAGCGCATGGAGCGCCAGAACCCCAACGCCGCTGCCGCCATGCGCAAGCTCAGCCTGGCGCTGGACCGCCTGGCGCCGCGCATCAGCCAGCAGATGCGCCTGTCTGCCGATATGATGGATGACGAGAGCCGGCTGCAGGACCCGGTCTACCTGGGGGTGCTGGCCGAGATCACCCGCGGCTGGGCCGCCCAGCGCAAGCTGCGCATCTTCCACCGCCACGCCGAGAGCGGGCGCATCCGCGACTATGTCCTGGCGCCTTACTTCATCGAGCCCAACGCCATCGGCCAGTCCACCTACGTCATCGGCTGGCGTGAGCCGCCCGGGGCGGTGCGCACCTTCAAGATCGAGCGCATCGAGCGCGCCGAGGTGCTGGACGAGGCGTATGAGCTGCCGCCCGACCTGGACCTGGCGGGCCTGCTCAAGAACGCCTGGGGCATCTGGTTCACCGAGCGTGACCCGGTGGAGGTGGCGCTGTGCTTCTCGCAGGGTGTGGCGCGCCGCGTGGGGGAGACGCGCTGGCACCCCAGCGAGCGGGTGCTGGAGCTGGATGACGGCAGCCTGCTGTGGCGGGCGCAGGTGGCCGAGCCGCAGGAGATGCTGCCCTGGATCCGCGGCTGGGGCGCCGACGTGGAGGTGCTGGAGCCCGAATCGCTGCGCCTGTCCATCGCCGCCGAGATCGAGCGGATGAGAGGGCTGTACCAGAGGTAAATGGTGGTATAGTAAAGAAAAGTCAGGCAGTGTATTTTGAGTGAAGGTGGTGGATGAACTATTACGCTCACTCTAATGCATCGGACAGATCTGAATGGCAGACTGTGAAAGAACACCTGGAAAACACGGCGCGATTGGCGCGTGAACTGAGCCAGGGCACAAATCTGTCGGATTTTGCATATATTGCTGCTATGTTTCACGACCTGGGAAAATACTCCCAGGCTTTCCAGCGCAGG
>CAIQIV010000470.1 GCA_903871905.1 uncultured Chloroflexota bacterium
GCCGGCGCCGGTAGGCGGGGCCGTCTCGGGCCCGTGGTGCGCCACCCGGTAGCCGGCATCCAGGCGGTAGGCCAGGTTAAAGCCTTCCACCACCTGCTCGACGCCTGGCGGGCCGATCACGGTGAGCGGCGACTGGTTCGCCCCGCCCACCCAACGCTGCAGTTCGATCTCGCCCAGGTCTGAGATGTGGTCGGAGTGGAAGTGGGTGAGCAGCACGGCGTCGGTTCTGCCGATGGGGAAGTTCATCAAAAGCACATTGCGGGCGCTGCCCTCTCCGGCGTCCACGATGAAGGCGTGTTTCCCGGCCAGCACGGTGACGCATGGCCCGGCGCGCTGGAGATCGGGCATGGGGGCGCCGGATCCGCACAGCCCGGCGTAGATGCCGTCCTCATACTGCACGTTCCTGCTGATCATCGCCCTGCGCACCATGTTGTTCATCAGGGCCGTGGTCAGCGGTTGGTAGAAGATGGCAACGGCCGCTGCAAGCAAGGCAAGCAACACCCCAATTGTGACCAGGATCCCGGTAAGGCGCCGCCGGTTCATGGCGCCCTCCTTTGCTCAAGGAGCTCCATCATGCGCTGCGCCACTTCTGCTCCGTCATTTTGGTTCTGCCCGGTGACCAGTGCGCCATCGATCACCACGTGGCTGGCGAAGATATCGCGAAAGGCGGTTTCGCTTTCGTACAAGGCGCCCGCCTGGCGCAGCTCCCGCTCCGGGTGCAGCGGGGTGATCGAGATACCCAGCTCCTGCACTTGCTTGTCGGTGACGGCGGTCATGCGGCGTCCTTGGACCAGGGGCTGTCCATTTGGATCGGAGGCGCGCAGGAAGCCCAGCGCGCCGTGGCACACTGAGCCCAGGATGGACTGCGCCGCGTAGGCAGCGGTGATCTTTTGCCCCAGGACGTCTGAGGTACCCAGGTCGTAGGCTGCACCCCAGCCGCCGGCCAGGTAGACCAGGTCGTATTGGGTGAAGTCAACCTGTGATATGCTGAGCGAGTCCTTGACCCTGGCCTGGAAATCGCTGTCAGCCAGGAAGCGCCGGTCCTCGGGAGTGAGCAGCGGCCAGCGCAGGGAGACCGGCTCGATGGGGATCTCCCCGCCCCGGATGCTGGCGATGTCCACCTGCATGTTGGCGTCCAGGAACTGGTAGTAGGGCACGGTCATTTCCGATGCGTAAACCCCGGTAGCCCTGCCGGTGTCGCCCAGGGTGTCATGGCTGGTGGTGACGATCAGGGCGCGCCGGCCATCCAGGTTAAAGCTGCGCCCGGGATAGGGCTGGTTCAGCCCCAGGGCATTAAGCAGCCTGGGCAGGCTGGCTGCCAACAGGCCCAGGCCGACCAGCAGGACGGCGGCGATCCAAAAAAGTGGGTGGTGCAGAATTGTTTTCATTTTACTCCCTGCAGCGCCAGGGCTGCCTGCAGCACCTGCTGGATGTCGCTGACATATTTCACCTCCACCCGGCCGCGGATATAGTCGGGCAGGTTGTGCACATCCTTCTCGTTCTCCGCCGGCAGGAGGACGGTTTTCACCCCGGCATCGATGGCGGCCATCAGCTTGGGCTGGATGCCGCCCACGCCCAACACTTTACCCATGATGGTGATCTCACCGCTCATGGCAATGTCGTGGCGTACCGGCTGGCCTTTTAGCGCCGAGACGATGCCGGTGACGATGGTCACGCCGGCCGAAGGCCCTTCCTTGGGCAGGGCCATCATGGCCGCCAGCACGGCGATATCGAAGTTCTCATTCCAATCGGGGGCAATGCCCAGGTCAGCGGCGTGCGAGCGGATATACTGCGCCGCCGCCTCGATCGACTCATGCATCACGCGCTGGATAGAGCCCAGGGCGATGATGCGCCCGTGGCCTTTGGTGGCCTGCATCTCGAAGCGCAGGATCATGCCCTGTTCGCCGGCCACTGCCAGGCCGATCACTTCACCGACCAGCGGCCGGTCGGGCAGCTCGACGTGCACCTTGCGGTCGCCCTCCAGCAGGGTGGGGAAGCTCTCCTTGCCGGAGCTGACCAGGCGGGCGCCGATCTTGACCGGGGGGTATTCTCCCGGAGCCATCAGGTGGAGCTGGTTGCGCACCCGCTGACGGCCCTCGACCGCCAGCAGCAGCAGCTCTTCCAACTGTTCATCCGTGGCTGCGCCATGTGGATACATCAACTTGAGCAGACCGGAGAGCGTCTTGTGAATGGCGCGCACGTCGCGCGAGGTCAGGCCTGGGCCGGCGCCCGAGGCTTCGAACAGCTCGAAGCGGCTCTTCAGCGGGCCGAGCACTTCAACGCGGCGCAGCTCATGCATGATTTCGCACAGGTAGTCGGTGATGAAGCCGTAATCCTGGCTGGCAGAATCGGGTGAAATCTTGGGGATTTCCCAGCCAGGCAGGTAGTAATGTAAACGGTCAATCAGCGCTTCCACCTGCAAATAGCTGGGCAGCGGCTCAAACAGGTGGTAATACTTCTCATGGGGCAGCTTACCCTGCACATCCAGGTTGCCCACCATCACGATAGAACCAAAGGCCAGGATCTCCTTTTTGCCGCGGCTGAACTTGGCGTCCTGCATGTAACCCTGCATGATGCTGACCATGGCCTTCGGGTCGGTAAAATCGGTGTTAGCGATCTCATCGAAAACCACTGCCTCGCGCGTGCCCACCAGGCCCACATTGCCCGTATTCAGGTTGATGAATAACCCGGCAGGCGTGGCCTTACCTCCGGAAAGCACATGGGCATAATAGGACACATTGCGGAACAGGTACGTTTTACCGGTCTCGCGCGGCCCCAACTCGATCATATTGTGGTTGCTTTCCACCAACGGGATGGCGCGGGAAAGATACAACAGCTTCTCACGCCGTGTCATGCGCACTGGATTAAGGCCAAAGGAGTTGGTAAGGATGTCCAGCCACTCCTGGTCGGTGAACTGCCTGCGCTTCTCAATAAATTCGCGCACGTCGATCATCGAGATTTGAAAAGGGGTGAACTCCACGACCTTGAAGGGGCGGATCTTCTTGTTATGCACCTCGGTCTCATCATAGGTCAGGGTGATCGTCCCCCACATGCCGCCGGCCTCAGCCAGGGCCTGGGCCAGCTCGCTGCGCCCGGGCGGCCTGTCCCGGCCCATAGCATGGGAGGGCGGGTCGGCGCCGAGAAAGAGCACGCAGCTCTGACTGGCGACGCTTTCGACCAATTCGGTAGGCAGTTTCTGTTCTGTATTGGGCGGCATGTGCAACCTTTCTCTCCCTGGATGGCGGTGCGGCGGTGGTGGATGCGCGGTGGTGATGGGCTCGATTTTAGCACGAATGGTTAAAAATTGTGTTTCCCTTCACCGCTCTAATCGCCTTTCTCTCGCTCCCAGAAGCTCTTTTTTGCCTGGTCGATCAGGGCGCAGACCTTTCCGTCATCCGAAACCCCCAGCCTGCCGGTCAGCCCAGCCAGCCAGCGCGGCGGCAGGCCTTTTTTGCCGTGCAGCGCGCCGACCGCCGCACCGACCATGGCGGCGACGGTGTCGTTGTCCCGGGTATTGTTGACCGCCTGGAGGATGGCTTCTTCGGGGTCATGCGCGCAGGTGCACAGGATATACAGCAGGCTGGGCACCGTCTCCAGCAGGTAGGCGCCGGAATACCAGGAATTGCAGGCTTTTACCACAGGGATGTGTCTCTCCAAGGCGCGGCTTACCTGCAGCCGGGTGAACTCGGCCAGGGAGCCAACGTAATTGGATCCATGCACACGCGGAATATAAGCGGTCTCCCCTTCCAGGGGGCGTTCGACTGCCAGGAAGGTTTCCAGCCACCAGGCGGGCTGCGGCGGTTGGCTAAGGCAGAGAACC
The DNA here is from genome assembly GCA_903871905.1 of uncultured Chloroflexota bacterium. Taxonomy (GTDB): domain Bacteria; phylum Chloroflexota; class Anaerolineae; order Anaerolineales; family UBA4823; genus CAIQIV01. The sequence continues at coordinate 3,821 of CAIQIV010000470.1, forward strand.
TGCCATAGCAGATGGATGAATGCCGCGCAGCAGGCGTTGGAGGCGCGGTCATTGTGGGTGACCATGCCTGCCAGGACAGTGTCAGCCCAGAGCGCCGGGGAGGGGCGGCGCAGGTGGGGGACCAATACCGGAGCGATGCGCATCAGGGCGCCGTTGCCGGCGGAGGGCTGCCCGGCCTCCTGCCACGGCGTGCCCAGATCTTTATAGGCATGGATGAAGTCCTTGACATTGTGACCGATGCCAAAGATCGGCTGCTGGCAGAAACGGGCAGCCAGGTGGTCGGGCACCAGGCCGTTATCGGCGATGAGCTGCTCCAGGGTCCAGAAGGACATCTGGGTGTCATCGGAGGGTACGCCCAGGCACTGCCCATTGGCGAATTGGTTAGGGAGATAGTCGCGGATCTCGCCGTATCCGGCAAGTCTCTGGCTGGGGTTCTGGCTTTCGGTAGTATTGCCCAATGCATCACCGATCGCCAGACCCAGCAGCATGCCTTCAATGTGCTCAAAGTCCAGGCCGGGCGGGAGCGTCGGCGGGGATTGGTCCGGGCATGGCGCGGGTTGGATGGCGATTTTGCCCTGGCTCAGGAGCTGGCGAAAGAGGGCGGTGTTGTCGATGGCTGGTTGTTCCATGAAAATCATGCCTCCTGGTTGTTGAATACCCTATGCGGGATGTTCCAATTATTCCCTCACGCTGGCTTCACCCTGGCCTGTTCTTCGGCCTGCTTCAAGTCGACCAGGGCCTGGAGAAGGGCTTCGGCGTGCTGCGGCTGGAAATCGTCATTGACCTGCAAACGGGCAAGTTTACCTTTCTGGATAAAACCAGGCAGCCGGGCCACGGCAGCTTCAAATTGGGCTACCTGCTGTGGGAGCATGGGTAAGGATGGCCGCTTTCCCTGCGCCAGGTTCCAGGCAATCTCAATCCGCGCGCCTTTGTTCGCCTGGGGACCGGCCAGGGCGGCCAGGTTCACCCTGGTAGGCTGCGTTATGGATGCATCGTGCGCATGCTCTCCAACCGGCAGTTTCAGGTAAATGCGCCCATTGGGCTGGATGCAGTTTAACCGGCCTCCTGCCTGCTGCCACCCATCGATCAGGATGGTAAAAAGCTGGCGAATGTGTGGAGGACAGCTTTTTAAAACCTCGGTAATATTATTGGGGGTGGTATATTTAAAAACCGCAGCCTGGTCCTGCTGAACACTTTTTGCCAGCCTGACCAATGCCTGGATCAGTTTCCTGGCAGTCTCCCGGGTAAAGGCCTGGTTGATGTCAATCTGTGTTGTCCCATTTGACTGTTTCAAGGTGACCAGGCGGGAAACGGTCTTCTGGAAACGGGCTATCTCATCAGGGGGGATTGCTTTATATTGGCTGAGCCGGTCTATCCAGGTGATCCAAATAATTGCTCCCCCTACGCGCTCATCCATTATCATGCGCAAGAGGTTCAGTGTATCTTTGCCAAAGGGAATGTACAGCCCGATACCGGCATGCTCTGTGTCAATGAGATACCCTGAATTTTGCCAGCGTTCCATAAGGTAGCAAAAGATGGCGCGGCTGTGGGGGTCACAGTATGCAAGTCTTTGTTGGACCTGTCCCAACTGGTGGGGGGTCAGTTTGATTCTTGGCATCTGGGGCGGCGGCTCATTGCGCGATTTTTCCGGCGGGTTGAAAATTTCATTTAAGCTTTCTATAACCCGGTAATGGGTATCATCCACAATTCTGATGATCTGCGTAATCCAGGATGAATACTGTTCTGGCGCCGGGCAATTCTCCTGGCTGCAGTGGATGAGATGTAAAAATTGCCCGTGCAAGACATAACGCGCCCCAGGCAGCCCGGCGGGCAGCGGCAGGATGGGGAGGATCTCCTCCGGGAGCGTCCCATTGATTAGTTTCAGAATGGGCATATGGATAACCTGGGAGACCTTCCCATCTTCAAGGAAGACGAGGCCAATCACCCCGGATGTCTCCTCGTAAGGGAACTGGTCAAACTGGATGTCATCTGCATTTTCCAGGCTGCCTGCCCCATATATCGTTAGCACTTCAGCCATCTGCTTTTTGACTTCTGGCGGCATGTCAGAGGTCAGCTGGGCGTGGCCCTGGTAATAACCCTGGATGTCAAATCCGCAGTTGCGGCAGAACCGGCATGGTTTTTGGAATTCTGCATTGCCGCATGCCGGGCAGTACAATTCTTCCAGGCACTGCTGGCGGCCGGCCTCCAGCGCATGGGCAATATCAGCGCTGAGATAGTCCAACGGTACGGCAAATTTGAGTGCGTCTGCCTGGAGGGCACCCCACAGGTTTATCCCGACTGCTTCACCCATTTCATTCACCATAGGCCCACCAGAGTTGCCCTGGTCCAGGGCTGCATCGGTCTGCAGCCATTCGATATTCCTGATGCGAGCCCGGGGGTTGCTGATGATGCCGCGGGATACTGTATTTGCTATTCCGATGGGGGCGCCAATGGCATAGACCGTATCCGTGTGCAGCAGTTTCTGGGGGTCTCCAATGGGGGTGAAGGGGAATGGTCCCTCTGCGGGCAGCCACAGCAGGGCAAAATCCAACGCAGTATGCGAGCGGAAGACGATACCCGTGAGTACCTTTTCCTGGTCACTGGCTGGGAAGATACGCACCTTCACTTTGCGCAGGGAGCGGCCGGCAGGGTCATTGACCACGTGGCGCCCGGTAACCACCAGGCCATCTGGATGGATAATAAAGCCGGAGCCCCTGCCAAATCTGGTCAAGATCTCAACGGTAGCTTTGATGGCGGTCTGGATCTGCTCTTTGCTTTCCATTTTTTACTGGATACCCTTTCGCTGGGAAAATTGGATGGAAAAGGATGGCCTCGGATCTCAGGGGGCCCGCAATGGGGTGCGGCTCAGGGTTGTGCCTGCATATTTTGGGATTAACCGGTCATCCAGGTCGTCAGCAAGGCTCATCACAGTATGGATGCAGCGTGAAAAATCATCTTTCTTGAGATGGAGAACAGGATACGTGATGGCACACATGACCTTTTGTTTTTGAAGCCCGACACGCACCTCGCCTGCCAGCATCAGATTAATTTCCAGCAGCTCACGCAGCAGCGGGAGGATGAGATCACGATCCGCCGGCAGGTCGATGATGGAGGCCTCCACCTCAAGGAAAAGAATCCCTTCCGATTCAGATACGCAAGCCCGCCCGCTGGCAGATCCCAATTCAAAATAGCGCCATCCAGCCTCATCGGTGCGCTCGGCTGGATTCTTGTAGCCGACCTGGCGCATAAAATTGTCGATCTGTTCTTCTGCTTTTTGTTTTAAAAGCTTCTGATCTACTGGCGGTCTGTCTGCAGGCGCGGCTACACCTGCAGCGGATAATGACTGGCTGCGGCTGAGTATATTTTTCTGTTCCATAGTCAATACCTGTATTTGAGGAAAAATTCGACATCGGATGGCATATACAGCGACACTCCCTAAACCAAGCTAATGCAGCGTTGGAAGCTTGATGATTGATGGATCGATTGTAGCATGGAATGATCAGGGGACCAGAGTGGTGCACCTTACAATGACTTAACAGCTTCTGCAAGGAATGGTAAAACCAATTGACAAGAAGTGGATATTTCAAGTATATTGAGGTGGCAACGGAGCTCAAACTTTAATTTGAGAGGACCATGGAAAAATTGTTCAATCTCAGGACGATTGTTATGGAATGCAGTGGGATTGACCGTAGCTATCAAACGAAATCACCTCAGCGGGAAAGATAAGCCTCCTGGTCACAGGAATCATCTCTTTCAGAAAGGTATCGCCACAGAATTTTGCGGGTTGTTTTTCCGATGTAGACTGTCCGGCCTTTTCCACCTTTAGCGCCTCCGGTTACACCATGCCTGACCTGGAGCCGGCCGGTCTTTTGATCCATGTCCCCGATTTTCAAGCTGCAGAGCTCCGAGGCGCGCAGCCCGGTATCAAGCAAGGTAAGAATGAGCGCTCGATCGCGTTTGGCTGTTGGCCTGCGCATGGTGAATTGTTTCCGGATGCTTATATGCGCTTCGTCACAAAACTCACAGGCTTTGAATGGTGGTAGAAATGGACAGGACAGACGGTCTTCGGTTCATAGCAAAAGCTCCTTTTTGGGAGACTCGCAGAACCAAAAACCGTCAGGCTTGCCTTTTCAGGGAACCCGACGGTCTTCGATAATGATGAGTAGCGGGGCTCAGACTCGAACTGAGGACCTTCGGGTTATGAGCCCGACGAGCTGCCACTGCTCCA
>CAIQIV010000471.1 GCA_903871905.1 uncultured Chloroflexota bacterium
ATATGGTACTGGCTGTTCGGGGCAAAGTTGTAATAAAACATCATCCCGATCAGCACCAAGAAGGCCCAGGCAAAATCGACCAGGCCGCTCAGCACCGACGCCAGGGGGATCACCAGCCGCGGGAAGTAGATCTTGGTGATCATGCTGCGGTTCTGGATCATCGACCGCCCGGCATCCCCCAGCGCCTTGGTGAACAACCCCCACGGCAGCAGGCCCGTGTAGGAAAAAATTGGATATGGAATGTTGTCCGATGGCACCTTCGCCAGGCGCCCAAAGAAGATGGTAAACACTACCATAGTCAGGAACGGCTGCAGGATCGCCCAGGCTGCCCCCAGGACCGTCTGCTTGTAGCGCACCTTGATGTCGCGCCAGATCAGGAAATAGACCAGCTCGCGGAAACGCCACAGGTCCCGCAGGTTGAGGTGCGACCAGCCCCTGGATGGGCGCAGGACAATCACTTCATCCGCTTGTGCTTGGGTTTTTAATGCTGTTTGAGCCATAAGCCTGGTTGCATCCTCGCCTACCCCAGGCCTAAGCCCGGCTGCCTTCCAAGGGAGCATCACCCTGCCGGGCTTCCTGGTACCAGGCAATGGTGCGGCGCAGCCCTTCTTCGAAAGGCGTCTGCGCCCGGAAACCGAAGAAGCGCTCGGCGCGCTGGACATCTAACGCGCGCCGCGGTTGGCCGTTGGGCTTGCTGGTGTTCCAGACCAATTCGCCGTCGTAACCGGTCAGGCGAGCGATCAGCCGCGCCAGGTCAGCAATGCTGATCTCCTGGCCCGAGCCCAGGTTGACCGGCTCACTCTCGTTATACCGCTCGGCAGCCAGCACAATCCCTTCAGCGGCGTCCTCCACGTACAGGAACTCGCGCGTCGGAGAGCCATCCCCCCACAGCTCCACCTGGCGTGCGCCACGCTCTTTGGCTTCCAGGAATTTGCGGATCAGCGCCGGGATCACATGTGAAGTCACCAGGTTGAAATTGTCGCGCGGCCCATACAGGTTGACCGGCAGCAGGTAAATGGCATTGTACCCATACTGCTCGCGATAAGCCTGCGCCTGCACCAACAGCATCTTCTTCGCCAACCCATACGGGGCATTGGTCTCCTCAGGATAGCCATCCCACAGGTTCTCCTCTTTGAACGGCAAAGGGGTGAACTTGGGATAAGCGCAGATCGTCCCGATGGCGACAAATTTCTCCACGCCAGCTTGCCAGGCGGCGTGCAATAACTGCACACCCATCATCAGGTTGATATAGAAAAAATCAGCCGGGCGGGCGCGGTTGGCGCCGATTCCGCCTGCCAGCGCCGCCAGGTGGATGATCACATCCGGGCGAGCCGCGTCCATCATGCGGCGGATATCCTCCAGGCGCACCAGATCATACTCCTCAATCCGGGGAACAAAGATTTCTCCTGCCCCGTGCTGGCGCAGTTTATCCTGCACAAATGACCCCAGGAAGCCCGCCCCGCCTGTCACACACACTCGCCGGCCCTGCCAGAACTGTTTTGAGTCCATTTTCTTTTATTTTATCTCCTTCGGCATGCATGCCGGCGGCATGCATGCCGCGTGCAACAAGACTTTGGTGCCACGCACTTCCAGTGCCGGGGCATCCAGGTTCTCCACCACCGCCAGGCCCTGCTCCAGGCAAGTCAGGCGGCAAATGTCGGCAATATCGCCCTGGCCATCAATCCGCACCTGTGTATGGCCTGCCTGGCGCACTTCGCTCACCAGGTCCAGGACGCGCTGGCGCGTGCGGTGATACAGGCGCATCGAGGTCTCAATATAATTGACCGTCAGCCGCGCCCGCAGGGCGATACCTTCAGGCGTGATGATATAACGCAGCTTGCGCCGTTGGGCTTTCTTGACCTTGATATACCCTTTGGCTACCAGGCGCTTGAGATACCAGTTAACCGTCCCCACCGCCACACCAAGCTGTGCTGCCAGCGAAGCCTGGGTGACGTCCGGGTCATGCTCAATTTCCTCCAGCAAGGAGACCTGGGTGCCGTCCGGGTCGTGTTCAATTTCATCGAGCGCGGCATTCCTGCCGAGGGAAAGCTCGGGAGTTGTGTCTGCAGAAATTTCCATTTGTTTTATAAATTCAGCCGTTGAATTTACCTCACCAGTAAATTCAACGGCTGAATTATAACCCGACACAGGTGCATGTCAAGGAAAACTGCGGTTTTTTGGAGTGCGCACTTGACGGCCATTCCTTCTAACAGTCATCAACGGCAGGCGTGGATATCCAGCAGCCAGCGGTAGTCCTTATCATCCGTAGTAACCTGGGCAATTCGCTTCACACACTCCTGGCGCAGGGCATCTTTTTGCTGAGGGGTTGTGCTCTGGTACCAGGCTTTATCCATGTAGATATAATCGTAGCCGGCAGCAGAAATCAGCCGCGGGTCCGGGTTGGCTTCCAGCCTTTCCCACTCCGGATAGGCGTTATAAGGGTCCTTGAACGCGTGCCCACTGCCGCGACCGAAGAGCGTTACCGGGCGGTACAGGCTGGGCTCAAAGACCTGCGCCCCCGGCCGCAGCTTATTCCAGAAATCGCGCGCCATCACGGCATCCGGATCCTGGACAAAGTAGCTGAACTGGGGCTGAGGCAGGCTGATCAGCTGCAGTGAAAACAAAACAACGCCGCCCAGCAGTGTGATCCCGGCGGCAGCTGCCAGGGCAAAGCGGCGCACATACCCCGCCTGTTGGGCAGCGCGCCAGGCCACGGGCAAGCCCATCACCATCCAGATGAACAATGGGGCGCCGACCAGGCGCGAGATATCGCGCTCGCTGGAATAGCTCAGGAACAGCGAGACCAGGAGACTGATCCCCCCACCAACGGCAAGAGCAGACGGGACCAGGTCTCCGAGGCGCCCCAGGCGCAGGCCAAACCACACCGCCAGGGGAGCCAGCAGCAGCGCCAGGCCGCATTCCGCCAGGATGATCACCAGCGTGGCCGGGGCCAACAGAGGTAACCGTCCCAGATGGGAGGAAAGCAGGGCAGGCGGCCACTGCAGGCTGAAGCCGGCTGTGCTGCCCGCCGCGGCAGGAGCGGCAAGGAACAGGCCGCGCAGCAGTTCCGTCAGCACACCGCCCGCCAGGACCAGCAGGGCTGCCGGGAGCAGCGGCCACAGCCAGGTCAACAGTCGGGGGACGCTGAAGCGCAGCCGGCCTGCCAGCAGCACTGCCAGGAAAAAACCGGCAAAAAACAGGACCAGGATGTGCTCCGCGGTCAGCGCCAGCGAGCCTAAAATCAAGCCAAAGACAATCCCATTCAGCGGAGCCCAACGCCGCCGCGCCAGCAGGAGCAGCAGGAGCAGGCTCATCTGGGGCACGGCGCCAACGCTGGCCAGCGACATCACCCCCGGGGGAAAAACCCCGTTCCCAAAGGCAAAGGGGAAGGGGAAAGGACCGCTGCCCTCGATCTTCCAGAGGCCGGTCATGGCGCTGTAAAAATCCGGGGCGCTGGCCGCCGCCGAGCCCATCAGGCGCACCCCGGCGCTGATCTCCATCAAGCTGGCGGTCGGCAGCAGTAAAAGCAGCCAGCGCGCCCCGCCGCCCAGCAGCGCCAGCGCCGCTCCCAGGAACCCGGCAGCCCGGCTGGAGGCGCGGCGCGTCATGCGCTGCGCCCAGAGGTAAGCCAGCATAGGCAGCAGCGCCAGGCTGAGGCTCTTGCTCAGATCCAATGCGCTCCAGGGGAAAAAACCTCCCACACGCACCAGGCTGGCAGCAAACAGGTGCAGGCCATAATGGTAGTCCAGCAGCTGGCCGGTATCGAAGGGGAAACGCGGCGGAAAGCCGCCGGCGGCGATCAGCGAAACAATGGGCAGGTTGAAGTAATCATCAAAAATGGCCAGCCCGCGCTGCACCAGCGCCAGGAGCAGCACCAACCCTGCCAGGACCAGCAGCTGCCCAGCCGGCCGTTCCGCCCTGGCCAACCCCAGTATAGAGTGCAGTCCCAGGCAGGGCGCTTTGCCTGCCGTAGCGCTGCGACCGGCGCTGAACAAACCCAGCAGCAGCACCAGCATGGAAGCTCCCCAGAATGCCGCCGGCAGCGGCAGGACATACGCCAGCAGATTGGAAAAAACGATGTGCAGCAGCCAGCCGCTGGCCAGCCCGGTCAGCAGGCGTTCATCGCGCTTCAGGCGAAAGGCCGTACTGACCAGCAGCCAGCCACCGGCCCAGAACAACAGGCACATCCCCAGCCAGGCAAAAAACTCCAGCAGGCTCCCGGTTCTACTCCAATACATGCGGCTCCTCGTGATATAAAAGGCCAGGATTACTGGATGGGCAGCAGGATCTCAATCCCCAGGCTCTTAAACAGGCGGTCGGTGTGGTAGCGCTGGTACAGCGGGCGAGAGATATACTCCACCCAGGCGTTATTCTCCTCCGCAAAGGGGGTCGATCGCTCGCGAATGGCGGTCGGATTCCACTGGCTGATGATCACCGCAAAGCGCCGCCGGTCCAGGTCATCGTAGAAATGCTGCAGGTAACGGGTATTGCGCGCCATGGCCATCTCTTGCAAGGTCACCGTTTCATACTCTGGCACCAGCGGCACCCCATGGATCAGGTTAAAGACCAGCGCCTGGCGCTGGGAAATAAACAACACTTCGCCGCCCTGGCGGACAGCATCCCCGGCAATCACCTGCAAGCGGTCCAGCACGCGGGCGGCTTCCACGGTGTCCAGGTCTGTCACCACGGGGTCTGACTGGATCGCCAGCCAGGCGGGCACCAGGATGACCGGCAGCAGCAGCAGTCCAGGCAGCCAGCGGTTGCCGGCCAGGTCGGGATGATCGGGCACAAACCTCTTAAAGAACACGTAGCCGGTGACCAGCAGCAGCAGCAGCAGGTAAGCATCCATGTTATGCAGGTTGCCGCCCCCGCCGATTTTAACGCTCACCACCAGGCCCCCGGCAAAAAGAGCCAGCAGCAGCAAGCCAGCGCCCAACAGGCGCAGCGGGTGCCAGGCCCGCCAATGATGCCAAGCCTTGCCCACGATCAGGCCAAACAGGGGCAAGGAAACCACCAGGATGCCAGGCAGGATGCCGGGAAAGTAAATGGAATTGGGCAGCAGGCGGTACCAGAGCAGGTCCGAGGTAAAGTGAGAGCCAAACTGGTCCAGCGTGTTACCGGAAAACAGCGCATAAGTGAGCTGCGCCCCCAGGCCGGCAGCCACGCCAACTGCCCCCCACAGAAAAGGCCGCCACAGGTACAGCAGCAGAGCCTTGGGCAGCGAGCGCTGCTGCACCCCTGTGGAATTTTCTTGCACAAACTCCGGCCTGGTAAAAGGGGTCTCCAGAAGATAGAGGGCTGCGGCAATCATCGCCGGCACCGGCACCCAATTGATGCGGCTGATACCAGCCCAGGCTGAGCCCAGGGCCACCATCAGCAGGGAACGCCAGAAACGGCGCGAGTCAAACCACAACAGCACCGGGAGGGCGCCCAGGTACAGGTGATAATAGACGGGACCCTGGAACAGATAAAGGAACATCCACACCAACAGCAGCGGGCGCGTCATCCGCCGTCCCTGGAATGGCAGCCTGCGAGAGATAGCAAACGCACCCAGCGTTGTCATGATCACCCATAACCCCACCTGCCACAGGCGGTGGCCCCACAGCGGCAAGCCGGGGATGATAAAGGGGATGGACTGCAGCACATAGCGGCTGGGATGCAGCGAAGGCCACGGCAGCGAGTCTCCAAACAGCCGGTCGGAGAAGAACAACGATGCATAGTAATACCGGCTGCCTTCCGACCAGCCTAAAGAAAACGGATAAGCCGTGACGCCGGGCAGCAGGCTGACCACCAGATAGACCGCGGCCAGGAAACACAGGGCAAAAGCCCAGTTCTCACCCCAGCCGCTGCGGCGGTCAAACGCCACCACCAGCCAGGCGCCCAGCAGCGAGGCCAGCCAGAAGACCCATATGCGCTCCAGCCAGGGGGTGAAGAAACGGCCCGAGGGGCTGAACAAGAACAATGGGATGCAGCAGGCCAACAGGAAGAGCAGCAGCAGGTTCACCACCCCAAAACGCACAAAGAGCTCCTGCACCACCTGGAAACCGATCACCAGCCGCCGGCGGCTCCCGCTCCAGGCCAGGACCAATGCCAGCAGCAGGAGCAGGCAGAACAGACCCAGCCCACCCAGCAGCGCCATCCAACGCAGCGAGGCGGGCAGCAAGGCCTCCTGCCGCAACTGAAAAAACAGGTGAAACCATACCACAACGGAAAGGGCAAAAGTCCCCCCCAGCACAAGGCGAACGGTCTGGCTGCGTTCTCTGGTTTCCATGGTTATTGGTTTCACTGGCGTTCCTTAAGAATCACTTTCTCCAATTGTACCAGCACCTGCCTGTTAGCGGCATTTCTGCGCTGGCCGCGGGACATACAGCTCGAGGTGTAAGGGCGCCATCCGCGGGTCCTTGAGCGGGGCGTAATCACACAGCACGGGCCGGGAGACGCGGCGCACCCAGGCGTCATTTTCCTCCCCAAAGCTCTCCTGGCTGCCTTTGCGCTGCAGGAACAGCGGCTCGCTGATGATCAGCGCATAACGGTGCTGCTCCAGGTCGGTATAAAAGCGGCTGAGATACTCCTGGTTATCCGCCATCGCCATTTCCATCAGGAAGACGCGTTCGTAATCAGGGACCAGGGGCACCTTCCCCAGGTCACCAAAAGTGACCAGCTGGCGCTCCGAAATAAACAGCACCTCCCCTCCTGTGTCGATCACCCCCTGCACTTTGCGGCGCAGCACCTGCAGGGCAGAATTCGTCTCGTCCGGCGAAGGGTAGGTCAGCGGACCGCCGAGGCTGATGGTGAAATACACCGGCAAGAGCAGCGCCAGCGCCGATGCAGCCAGCCAGGCCGGCGAACGGCCCGGCGCAGCCTCGGCGGAACTGGCGGACACCCGGTCGGGCAAGAAACGGTCGCAGATCGTCCACAACACAACGACCAACAGCAGGCTCAGGTAGGCATCCAGGTTGTGCAGGTTGCTGCCACCGCCGATCTTAACGCTGACCACCATTCCCCCGGCAAACAGCAGCAGCAGGATGGCCGCCAGGGCTGCCAGGCGCAGCCAGTGGTAGCTGCACCTTTTTCTGCCAAGCTTGAGCCACAGCAGCCAGAACAAGGGAAACGAAAACAGCAGCGCCCCGGGCAGCACACCAAGCGGAAAAGTTGGGTTCGGCAGCAGGCGGTACCATAACAGATCGGAGGTCAGGCTGGAGGCAAAATGGCTGGAAGCGTTCCCCGACCAGGAGATGTACATCATCTGGCTGAGCAGGGCGCTGATCATACCCGCCAACGACCAGGCAGCAGGCAGCAGCAGGTAGCGCCACAGCGGCTTCCCTTCCAGCGGTGTCTCCAGGAGATAGATGACGCTGGCCAACAGACCGGCCATGGGGAACCAGTTGATGCGGCTGATCCCCGCCCAGGCGGATGCCAGCACCACCACCAGGAACGAGAATGCGCGCCGAGAGGGCTGTTGGGCGTGCGGATCAAAACCCAGCAGGACCAGGATCAGCACAACCTGCAGGTGGTAAAAGACAGGCCCGATCAATTGGAAGAGAAAGATCCATGCCACCAACAGCAGGCTGTACAGGCGGCTGCCCTGCAGGTGCAGGCGGCGCACCAGCTGCCAGGAGGCCAGTCCGGTGATGCCAATCCACAAAATGACCTGCCACAGGCGGTGAATGGCGAGCGGCGTCCCCGGGACTAAATAGGGAACCGCCTGGAGCAGGTAGCGGCTGGGATGCAGTACCGTGGGAGGCAGATCCAGGCCGTAGATGCGCCCTGCGAAAAACAAGGAGGCGTAATAATAGCGGCTGGCTTCTGACCAGTTGAGGCTGAACGGATATGAAGAGAGATCAAGGAAAAACGTACCCAGCCTGAACAGTACGGCCAGGGTCAAAACCGAAGCAGCCAAGGATAGCATCAACCCGGAGCCCGGGCGCCAGGCCGCCACCAGGAAAGCACCAGCCAGTGCAGCCACCCAGAAGAACAGCAGGCGCAGAGCCGGATACTCCAGGTAACGGCCTGCCGGCAGACTGAAGGCCAACAGCGGCAGGGCTGCGCCAATACCTGCCAGCAGCAGCAGGTTGAGCCAACCCAGGCGGGAAAAGCGGCGGAGCACCCCATCCAGTCGTTCCAGCAGCGCCATCTTCCCCCGGCGGACGGTGAAGGCAAGGATGCCTATCTGAAGCAGCAGGAAGCATAATGCAGCCAGTCCAGCTGCCTGCCAGCGCAGGGAATGGAAAATCAACCCGGTTTGGAACAGGGGCACAAACAGGCGCAGCAGCGCCGCCAGTGAAAGAACCAGTGTTCCACCCTCAAGCAGGTAAATGCCCATTCTTCTGCGCTCAACCGGGTTTGCGAGAGTCAACCAATAAACCGGGGACAAAAGCGGCCCCAGGCAGGCTGGCAAGCATCATCAGGGTGCGGAACAACAAGGCCACCGCCAGGCTGCTTTGCACCGAGACCCCGCCCAGGGTGGAAAAGATATAGGTCATGGACAACTCCTGCAGCCCGTAGCCATTGATGGAAAAGGGGAGCATAATCACAAAATAGACCAGGCTGTACAGCCCGGCAACCAGCCAGAAGCTGATCCGCTCACCCATCCCCCAGAAGAGCATGGTCAGGAGGGTGAACATGCACAGCATGTGAACCCCACTGGCCGCCAGGGACAGCAGCAGCGCCCGCGGCTGCCTGAGCCAGACCCCCAGGGCAGCCGCCATGCGCCGGGCCAGCCCCCACCCCCAATTCCAAATCTTTCGCAACCAGGAAGGCAGGGCCAGGGGCGCTGCAGCCAGCAGGGTACCAGCCCCTCGGACGGTGGGCAGAAAAGTATGAACTCTATCTGCCCCAAACAAGCCGGGAAAACTCAATGGAACCACCAGGGCCATGCCAAACATCCCCACCAGCCGGTCCGCGATCAGCGAGGCTGCACTCACCGCCGCATCATACTGCAGACGCACCGCACCCGCCAGGCGCACGACATCCCCACCGATCGTGGTAGGCAGAAAATTGGTGGCAAACAGACCGGCAAAGGTGATCCGGGTCGTCTCGGCAAACGGGATCGACATCCCTGCCGAGCGCAGCAGCACATGCCAGCGGTAGACCACGGCAAAGCGCGAAACCATCATCAGCACCAGGCCGGCGAGGAAGACCCACAGCGGCAGGCGCTGCAAGGCCGCCAGGATCTCCTGCCAGCCCTGCTCAAGAAGCAGGTAAACCAGCAGGCCCAGCGCCACCAGGGTGCCCGCCAGGCGCAGCCACAGCGACCAGTTTATTTTACCCTTGGGTCGTGTCATCCTGAGCCGTCTCGGGGCGCAGCACCTTTCGCAGCGTATAGGTGGGCTTGTCCTGCGATTCGTGGTAGGTGCGCACCAGCAGTTCGGCAATCAACCCCATCAGGATGGACTGGAAACCCATGATCATGAACATGACCCCGACCTGGAAAAGGGGTGACTGCAAAACGGAGATCTGAAGCCACAGCCGGCGCACCATCAGAAAGAACAACAGGACCGTGCTGATGGCGATCAAGAAGAACCCCGCCCCGCCAAACAGGTAGATCGGCTTGTTGGCATAGCTCATCAGAAACTTGACCGTGAACAAGTCCAGCACCACCTTGACCGTACGCCCGATGCCGTACTTGGTCTTACCATAACGCCGCGGGTGGTGGTGCACGGGCACTTCGATCATGCGCGCTCCCACCGAGTTGGCGTAGGCCGGGATGAAGCGGTGCATTTCGCCGTACAGGCGGAAGCCGGTAATCACCTCGCGGCGGTAGGCCTTCAGGGTACAGCCGTAATCGTGCAGGTGAACGCCGGTCACCCAGGAGATCAGCCCATTCGCCAGCCGCGAAGGCAGGGTGCGGGTGAGGAAAGTGTCTTTGCGCTTCTGGCGCCAGCCGCTGACCACATCGTAGCCCTGCTCAATCAGATCCATCATCATCGGGATATCGGCCGGATCATTTTGCAGGTCCGCATCGAGCAGGACAATCACCTCGCCCACGGCGTAATCGATACCTGCGGCGATGGCCGCCGTCTGGCCGAAATTGCGGCGCAGCTCCACCACGCGGGTGTGCTGCGGATCGGACCCGGCCAGCTGATCCAGGATGCGCTGGCTGTCATCCCGGCTGCCATCGTTGACATAAACCACCTCCCAACAGCAGTCCGGGGCCGGATCCAGGGCAGCGTGGATGGCCTGGTGCAGGTGCGGCAAAGCATCCGCCTCGTTGTAAACCGGAATGACCAGCGAGATATTCACTATTCCCTCGGCAAGTTTGCCGCCCCCTGCGAAAGCTCGTGCAAGTCTGCCTCGACCATCAACTGCGCCAGGCGCTCGAAACTGACCTCGGGATGCCAATCCAGGATAGTGTTTGCCCGGGCAGGGTCAGAGATCAACTGCACCGCTTCCGGCGGGCGGACAAAACGCGGGTCCACCACCACATACTGGCGGTAATCCAGGCCCACGCTGCCAAAGGCCGCCTCGCAGAACTGGCGCACAGAGTGGACGGCGCCGCTGCCGATGACAAAGTCCTGCGGCGCATCCTGCTGCAGCATCAGCCACATGGCGCGCACATAATCGCCGGCGTAACCCCAGTCGCGGCGGGCGTCCAGGTCGCCCAGGCGCAGTTCGCGATCCAGGCCCATCTTGATGCGCGCCACCCCGTTTGCGATCTTGCGCGTGACAAACTCCAGCCCGCGGCGCGGGCTCTCATGGTTATACAGGATGCCCGAGGCGGCAAACAGGTTGTACTGGTCCCGGTAGTTCACCGCAATCCAATACCCGTAGAGCTTGGAGACGCCATATGGGGTGCGCGGGCGGAAGGGGGTGGCCTCGTTCTGCGGGGCGCTGAGCGGCTTGCCAAAAATCTCGCTGGACGAGGCCTGGTAAAAGCGCGCCGTGGGGCAGTGGTGGCGGATAGCCTCCAGCAAGCGGGTGACGCCCAGCCCGGCGACCTCGCCGGTGATCACCGGCTGGCCCCAGGAAGCCGGTACAAAGGACTGCGCCGCCAGGTTATACACCTCGCGCGGCTGGTACTGCCGGATCAAATCGTCCAGCGAGCTCTGGTCCAGCAGGTCGCCCTGCTCCAGGATCAGGTGCGATTGGATGTGGCGCAGACGCTCATAGGAAATGGTGCTGGTGCGGCGCACCAGGCCCACAACCTGGTAGCCCTTTTCCAACAAGAACTCGGCCAGGTATGAGCCATCCTGGCCGGTGACACCGGTGACTAACGCGGTCGGCATGCAGAACACCTCACAGGTAAATTCAACGCATGAATTATATCATCAGAAGATAAGCTCTGCGGGATACCGGCCGACGCACCAGGTAACAAGCCAACCGACCTCGCCCACCTTGCTACTGCCCGGGTTCGGCAAGAGGATGAGATAAACGTACCCAGTCCATATAAGCCAACAACCCCCCACACGCCAGCCCCACCCCCAGGGTCTTGAAAAGGTCGACCACCGGCCAGTCAAAACCATTGTAACGGCGCATATACCAGCCCAGAAAACACACCAGGACGCAGGCGCCTGCCCCCAGCAGGCGGCGCAGCCAGGGATCTGGGGTGCGGCGCTGCTCCGCCCAGGCCCAGGCAGCCAGGGCCACCTGGATGGGGAGAAAAGCCGCCCGGTAGCGCGGGTTGTCCCACAAATCACCGCCGCCGCGGAACGCCGCCGCCAGGATTCCCAGCCAGACTGCCAGGGTGAGCCCCTGTGCCAGGGGATCTCTGCTGCGCAAGAAGGCGCGCAGAGCGGCATACACCAGGCAGGCCAGCAGCAGGGTCCACCCGGCAGCGCGCCAGATGGCGACCGCCGTCCACAGCACAGAGGTGCTGGCTGCAACCACGGCGGCCGGAAGAAACGGCTGCGCCACTCCGTATGCCACCAGCAGCGGCAGGTGTGCCCAACCGGGGGTGATCTTAAACAATTTCTGCATCCAGCCTGAGGACTGGCGGGTGAGGTGCATCTGCCAGTCAGAAGTCTTCTGCAGCCACCAGGCGATCACTTCGACCGGGTTGGTGATCTTTGCCGGGGCAAACTGGCGCAGGGCCAGCCACATACCGACTAATACCAGCAGCGAGGCCAGCAGCGCCACGCCGATGACCAACACGGTTGGTCGCCTTGAGCCGCGGGAGGCCAGGCGTTTGAACAGCGTAGCACGGTGCTGCACCAGGGCGGTGAGCAGCAGCGCCAGCAGGAGCAGCGCCGCCATGGGCGGAGAGAGCGGCAGGGTGAGCAGCAGCGGCGTAAACAGCCAGGCCAGGCCGCGCCAGGTGCGATCCTGGCCAAAATACACCAGCCCGTAGAAAGACGCTGCCACCAGGGTGATGCTGAACGGCTCACGCATCTGAGCGCTGCCCAACAGGATGGCATCGGGGTAGCACGCCAGGAACCAGGCCGCCAGGCCGGCGGCAGCCGCCCCCCAGGCGCGGCGGGCAAAAGCCCAGGTGAACAACAGCCCCAGAGAGGAAAACACCGCGGTGAAAACGATGATCAGCAGCGGCTGGTGAGCTGCCCCGCCCAGCCAACGGTAGACCAGGGCGCTCGAGAACAGCACCCCCCC
>CAIQIV010000472.1 GCA_903871905.1 uncultured Chloroflexota bacterium
GACGATGGCCGCGCCATCTCACCCGCTGAGATGCAGGACCTGTTTGAACCGAATTTCACCCAGCCAGTAGGTGGGCGTGGTACAGGCATGGAACTTAATTTATGCCAGGAAATTGTGCGCCAGCACCAGGGACAGATTAATGCCACCAGCAGCCCTGAGACTGGTACTACCTTCGCCGTCTGGATCCCGGCCTTGCAGAGCACGGGAAACCAGCCGGCTCCTGTTCTATCTTGATTTTATAGGCTGATTTATTGAGGAGGCATTCATGGAAGAGCAAAGCATCCTGATCATCGAAGATGATGAAATTGTGGCTCGCACGGTAGAACGCAGCCTGCGCGGCCAGGACTTTAAGATCACCAAGGCCACAAGCGGCGTTGAGGGGTTAAAAATTGCCCGCCAGCTCCAACCCGACCTGGTCATACTGGACGTGATCATGCCGGGCATGGACGGCTATACAGTCTGCCGCGAAATGCGCGCCGACCCAATCCTTTCCCATGTGCCCATCCTATTCTTGACAGCTAAAATCAAAGACCAGGATAAGATCACCGGCTTCACAGCCGGAGCAGATGACTACCTCAGCAAACCCTTTAATATCGACGAGCTGATCCTGCGTATCCGTGCTATTCTGCGCCGCACGCGTGAGACGGCCGCCAGTAATAAGGCGAAAACGGACACCCCCGAATCCCAGTCCAAAGAGCTGCCAGACCGCGTGCATGTGATCCTGGAACAAATTAACAGCGACGCCAAAGTGGTTGCAACCGAACACTGCCTGATCGTAGGAGAATATGTCCTGGATACCCGTTCCTACGAGCTGCATACTCCAACACATGGGAAATTACGCCTGACGCCTGTGCAGTATGACCTGCTCTACCACTTGATGAGCCACCCGGGCCAGATTTTCTCCCCGGCGCGCCTGCTGGATGAAGTTTGGGATTATCCATCGGATACTGGCAGCCCAGACCTGGTACGCGTACATATCAAGAACCTGCGCGAGCGGGTAGAACGCGATCCATCCAACCCCCGGTTTATTCGCACCGTACCCGGATACGGTTATACAGTGAGTACCGACCAGGAATGACGAGGCCTTTGTGACCCCATCGAGCAGCAGAAAAAAGATTCCTTCCCCACCGGCAGCGCATTCCAATTTTGCCTCGCGCCAGGGCAATTTTTTTGCTCACAAACGCTACCAGGTGCGTGCCATCCAGCACCTGATTGCCGGCATCATCAAGTCCAACCTGGGAGCACCGGGCACCCAGGATTGGCTGGTAGGTGAATTACAGCAATTATTTGACGCCGAGTTAAGCCTGGTCCTGGTGGTGAATGAATCCCGTGTAGAATTGGTGATGCGCCGCCAGGGGGAAGACTCCCCGCGCTGGATATACCACCTGGATCTCGGACAAAAGAACGGGGGATTTGAGAAGTGTATTTCTGAGCGCACGCCGGTCTTCTGCAGCAATACTGAAGCTGCGCAGGCACTGGCCTGGCCTGATATCCTGGCAGATTCGACGATCACCTCTGTGATGTGCCAGCCGCTGGTTGCCAACGAACACACCCTGGGGCTGGTGGCGGTAATGAATAAGCGGCACGGCACCTTCAATCGCAACGACCGGGAGATGATAGAGGTCACAGCTACGGCCATAGCCAGCATGTTATACAATGCCCGCCTGATCCAGCAGCTTAAAGTTGCCAACGCTGACCTGGAGGCCAGCCGCTGGCAGCTGCTCAACTCGCGCAATACGCTGCGCACCCTGTTTGACAGCATTCCTACCTCCATCTACATTGTTGACCGCAAATACAACCTGACCTCCATCAACACCCACCGCGCCCAACGCACAGACGTTTCCCCCAATGAGGTCGTCGGGAAACGCTGCTATGCGGCGTTGTACCAGCGGGATGATATCTGCCCCGACTGCCGGGTGATCGAAACATTATTCGGCGGCCAAAGCACCACCCGCACCAAACGCCAGTGGGAGATCGATGGCGAGACCCAGGAATGGGAGATCAGTTCTTACCCCATCACGGACAACTCTGGCCAGATTGTCCAGTCCATCCTGTTGGAGCAGGACGTGACTGAAAAGCGCCGCCTGGAGGCCACCCTGGCACAGTCCGAGAAGCTTGCTGCGGTGGGCCAGCTTGCTGCCGGCATTGCCCATGAGATCAACAATCCCCTGGCGGTGATCATTGCCAATGCCCAGCTGCTGCAGCGAGAGATACCTGCAGACGATGATAAACAAGAGCTGGTGGACCTGATCTCTCGCGCCGGGGCCCGCGCTACCCAGGTAGTTCGCAACCTGCTTGACCTGGCGCGTAAGGAAGAGTATGACTTTGCCCCCACGGATGTGAACCTGTCGATCCACAACTCACTCACGTTGCTGCAGCACGAATTCGTCTCCCGTGGGATTGCCCTCGAATTTGAGCCTGCTGAGGACCTGCCGCTCATCATAGCCAGCCAGGACCATCTGCAAGGCGTCTGGATTAATTTGTTATCCAA
>CAIQIV010000473.1 GCA_903871905.1 uncultured Chloroflexota bacterium
CCTGCTCCTGGCGCTTCGCCCTCATTTCCACGCCCGGTCAGACCCACCATCTGTGCGCCAGGGGGGCCAGATGCTGGTTTTTTCCCTGATATTCACCCTGCTTTACGGCGCGATCGGCATTGACCTGCTTGACCGGCATTACAGTATCAATTACGATTTTTGGGATGCCCTGCGGCAGACGGTAGTCATGTTTACACAGTTCTCTGACTCGGGGCTGATTCCGGTCACCGGTTATGGGAGATATTTTGCCTTCTCCATTTACGTTGTGGCTGTTGTGTCCCTGGCTTACGCGGCCTTCATGCTGCTGCGCCCCGTGGTGCTGCGCACCCCTGCCACACACGACGAACGGCAGCGGGCGCAGGCGATCGTTGAAGCTCACGGCCGTACTTCCCTGGCTCGGATGACCCTCCTGGATGATAAGTCTTATTTCTTCAGCTCGGGAGGCTCGGTGGTTGCCTTTGTTGCTCGCGGCAGCGGTGCTGTGGCTCTGGGCGATCCGATTGGTCCGCATGAGGATGTTCCCCGGGTGATCGCTGAGTTCCAGGACTACTGCGCCCGCAACTCCTGGCAGCCGGCATTCTACCAGACGCGCCCGGATTACCTCGACCATTACCGTTCGGCTGGGTTTGAAGCGCTTTGCGTGGGACAGGAAGGGGTGGTCTCCCTGGAAAACTTTTCCCTGGAGGGGAAAGAGAACAAAAATCTCCGATCTGGTTACAATAAGCTGGCCAAGCAGGGCTTCACCGCCCAGGTCTTCATGCCGCCGCTTGCCCCAGATTTGTTGTATGAATTGAAGCAGATCAGCGATGAGTGGCTGACTGCCATGCACGGCAGTGAAAAGCGCTTCTCGGTCGGCTGGTTTGATGATGCTTACCTGCGCACGACCCCGGTCATGGCAGTGGTGACGCCTCAGGGCGAGATCAGTGCCTTTGCCAACATTCTTACAGAGTTCCAGGCAAGCGAGCATACCGTGGACCTGATGCGGCGCCGCAGCAAGGTGGAAAACGGGACCATGGACTTTCTTTTTGCCTCCTTAATGCTCTGGGCGCGCCAGCAGGGCAGTCGTTCTTTCAGCCTGGGGCTGAGCGCTTTATCCGGAGTGGGTGAGCATGCCCAGGACCCGGCTGCTGAAAAAGCATTGCATTACATCTATGAGCATATCAACCAGTTCTATAATTTTAAAGGCCTGCACGAATATAAGGACAAATTTCATCCCCGATGGGATCCGCGCTTCCTGGTCTTTCCCGGCTATACCGCCCTGCCGGCGATAGGTTTTGCCATGGTGCAGGCCGATTCGGGAGAAGGCTTCCTGGTCAGCTATTGGAAGGATTACTGGCGCAAGCGGATAAAATAGACCCCGGTTTTCTATACGCCAGGAGGCAGTCAAGTTGCGCTGTCCGTCAGCTTTCTTAACAGCACTGGCAGTTCTGCCAGCGTTGTAATTTGGGCATCCGGGTGGATGGTATCTGCGTGCGCCCGGTTATCGGGGCTGTTGGCGCGCCGGGTGATCCAGATACTGAACAGGCCAGCATTGCGTGCTCCCAGGATGTCTGCACCCAGTGTGTCACCGGCCATGGCCGCCCGACGGGCGGGAATGTTCCACTCGCTCAGCACCATTTCGAAAATGCGGGGATTTGGTTTGCGGATCCCGGCTGCTGCAGAGGTGAGGACGTGTTCGAAATACGGGCGAAAACCACACTTGTCCACCAGCTGCTGCACATCCTGGTCGTCGCCGGCGTTGGAGACCAGGGCCAGCCGGTATCCCTCCGCTTTCAGCGCCTGCAGGGTCGGCAGCGCGTCCGTCTCTGGCTGCCAGTGAGCTTGGGTGACACTGTACATTGCCTCCAGGGCGCGGCGCAGCACCGCTTCTGGAGTCTGGGTATACCCCCATTCCTTCAGCAGGTTTTTCAAGATGTAGTATGTGGTATGTTCGATAAATTCTGTCTCGCGCTCCAGGTAATAGGCCTGCATCTCCTGGCGGAAAGCTGTACGGAAGCGCTCCTCGTCCAGGTCGAGGCCCGACTGGCGCAGCTCAGCGCTCAAGGCCAGATCCCCGGCTGGCCAGATGTCATCCCACGCCGCATCCAGGTAGATCAGCGTGCTGCCCAGGTCAAACAAGATGGCATCGAATGGCTTCATACCCCGGTCCCTATCCATTCCCTGTCTCAATACATACGGGCGGGATCGAATCGGTTTAACAGCGGCTGGTTACTGATATAGCGGCGCAAGTTCTCAACAAACAGTTCAACCGCCCGTTGATCGTAATACGGGGTGTTTCCCGAGATATGTGGGGTGATGATCACGTTGGACAGCTTCCACAGCGGGTTGTCCTGAGGTAGAGGCTCCTCTGGAAAGACATCCAGCGCTGCACCTGCGATCTTATGCTCGCGCAGCGCAGTTATCAGGGCATTCTGGTTGA
>CAIQIV010000474.1 GCA_903871905.1 uncultured Chloroflexota bacterium
CGGCGGCCCAGTCCTGACCGGCCCAGGCCAATCGGCCCAGGCCAATCGGCCCAGGCCAATCGGCCCAGGCCAATCGGCCCAGGCCATTAAAGCAGGCATTTAAGACCGGCGGCAGCCGGAAAAAGGAACACTCTGTGGCGATTGTAGAAAACTCTATGGAAGCCAGGGAGAAGAAAGCGGCAGCCCTTTCATCTGTTGGGGCTGCCATCTTTCTTACCCTGATGAAAATTGTGGTGGGTGTGATGACCCACAGCCTGGGCATCCTGGCCGAGGCCGCCCATTCCGCATTGGACCTGGTGGCCGCCGGGGTGACCTTTTTTGCGGTGAAATACGCCGACCGCCCTGCCGACCGCGGCCACACCTACGGCCACGGCAAGATCGAAAACCTGTCGGCCTTGTTTGAAACCTTCCTGCTGCTGGTCACCTGCGTCTGGATCATTTATGAAGCCATCGACCGCCTGTTCTTCAACCCGGTGGAGGTCGAAGCCACCTTCTGGTCCTTCCTGGTGATGTCCATCTCGATCATCGTGGACATCTCCCGCTCCCGCATGCTCGACCGGGTAGCCAAGAAATAATCCAGCCAGGCGCTGGAGGCGTACGCGCTGCACTTTTCCACCGACATCTGGTCCTCCGCCGTTGTGCTGGGCGGGCTGGCGCTGATCTGGATCTCGCAGCGGCTGGGCATTCCCTGGCTGGCCAAGGCCGACGCCATCGCCGCCCTGGTGGTGGCGGGTATCGTCATCTATGTCAGCCTGCAGCTTGGGCGGCGGGCGGTGGCGGAGATCATCGACGAGGTGCCCGAGACGCTGCAGGAGGAGATTACCCAGGCGGCCAGCATCCCGGGGGTGCAGGAGGTGCGCCAGGTGCGCGTGCGGCGCAGCGGCGCAAAGTATTTCATCGACCTGACCCTGACCACCAGCCGCACCCGCTCTGCCGAGCAGGTGCACCTGCTCACCCAGCAGGTGCAGGAATCGGTGAGGCGAATGCTGCCAGATGCCAGCATCCTGGTGCACAGCGTGCCGGTGCAGATGGATGATGAGGACCTGTCCGAGTCGCTGCGCGTGCTGGCAGCGCGCTACAACCTGGGCGTGCACCACATCCACACCTTTGAACTGGATGAGCGCAAGATCCTGATCCTGCACCTGGACGTGCAGGAGGAGCTGCACATCGACCAGGCGCATACCCTGGCAGACACCTTTGAAAAGACGGTGCTGGCCGCCTACCCGGACATCCAGCAGGTGATCACCCACCTCGAGCCAACCTTCCGCCAGCGGGAGGGCACCGGCAGCGTTTTGCCTGCCGATCGGTCCGAAGGCGTCGAAGGCGCCATCCTGGGCCTGTCCCGGTTGAGCGATGCACCCTGCCAGATCCACGACATCGCCATCCTGAACCGCCAGGAGAAGCTGGAAGTGACCTTCCACCTGGAGCTGCCGCGTGAAATGCCGATCAAGCGCGCCCATGAGCTGACCGCAGAGATGGAAACCCGGTTGAAAGAGCAGATCCCCAACCTGGACCACGTATTTATCCACGTCGAGCCGCCGGAAGATTAGGAAACGGTGGAGCAGAGTTCAAACGCCCTGGGAGGATCGCGCCCCCTCATCCGGGTCCAAGAAAGAGGTCGTCATGGCAAGCCCAATTGAGTTTTTCAGCAACCTGGAGAAAGACACCTGGATCCACCGGCTGGACCCGCGGGTCAAGATCATCTCAGTGATCTGCCTGGCGACGCTTCCGCTGTTGTTCACCGCCCCCCTTTACCTGCTGGGCTGGTTCCTGCTGTTCCTGGCGCTGTGGTGGATGGCCCAGATCAACATCCGCCCGTTGATCATGCTGCTGTACGGCGGCCTGGTGATGGTGTTTGTATATATCCTGTACGGCACCTTCCACGCCTTTTCGCCGGAGATCATGGCGATGGCCAACGTAGTAATCCCCATCGGCCCCTTTGTCGCCACGGACATCGGTTTCCTCAACGGCCTGATCCTGGGCGCCCGCCTGCTGATCCTGCTCATGCCGGTGATGCTGGTGATTGCCACCACCGAGCCCAGCCACCTGGC
>CAIQIV010000475.1 GCA_903871905.1 uncultured Chloroflexota bacterium
CCAAGAACCGGGTTGAGGCGGTCACCATCGCCCTGGAGCACCACCTGGTTCAAAAATCTAACCCACTTTAAGGATTTTCACCTATCCTTTTGGATAGTTGAACAACCTAGCCTTCAGACATTAAAAAACCAGACTTAAAACCCCCCATCCGGTTGATGCACAAGGGGAATTCGTTTGCTACACTAAGGATTGATGTCACAGGCGGTGTAATGCTTGAATAGTTGCATCAAGCGCATACCTTGCCTATCCAGAGAATCTCGTCAAACCATCAAGGAGAAAAATGGCTACACTAACCGTTTTAAAGTTTTCCACCCCCGAGGGCGCAGGGCAGATGCTCACCAAGATCGAGGCGCTGCAAAAGGCTGAATTGATCAAGATCCAGGACGCGGCCATCGTGACCTGGCCGGTAGGGAAGAAAAGCCCCAAGACCAAACAACTGGTCAGCATGGCTGGCATGGGCGCACTGCAGGGCGCTTTCTGGGGGATGCTCTTTGGGCTGATCTTCCTCGTGCCCTTCTTTGGCCTGGCTGTTGGAGCAGCCATGGGCGCCCTGACCGGTTCAATGGCAGATTACGGCATCGACGACAACTTCATCAAGCAGACCCGGGAAAAAGTCACCGAAGGCACCTCCGCCCTGTTCCTGATGAGCACCGGCGCTGTGCAGGACAAGGTAGCCGAGGCGCTCAAAGGCTCCGAGTTTGAGCTGATTGCTTCCAACCTGACCAAAGAACAGGAAGAGCAGCTCAAAGCCGCTTTTGCCGAGGAATAATCTATTCCAATCGAGCTGGCAGATCGGCGCGATCTGCCAGCTCGCCAGATGCATTTCAGTCGGAAGGAGTAAAGCATGTTACGAGGCAGACGTGAAGAACGGCGGGAGGAACGCCAGGATGACCGCCAGCTTGGCCGCCCAGGGGGCGGTGGCAATCGCTACCAGATGCGCCAGAGATTGGTTTCCATCGGCGACGATTTCTGGATCGAAAACGAGCAGGGGCAAAAAGTGTTCAAGGTGGACGGCAAAGCGCTGCGCGTGCGCCAGACCCTGATCTTTGAGGACGCTCACGGCACCGAGCTGTGCAAGATCCAGGAGCGCATGCTGCGCATCAAGGATTCCATGGAAATTGAAAGCCCGCAGGGAGAGCAGCTCGCTATGGTCAAAAAAGCCCTGATCACCCCCCTTCGCGAGCGTTGGGTGGTCAAGATCAAGAACGGGCCGGACCTGGATGTGCATGGCAACATCCTGGACCACGAGTACACCATCGGCGAAGGGCGGGACAAGGTGGCCGAGGTCTCCAAGAAATGGTTCCGCCTGCGCGACAGCTATGGCGTTTCCATTGATCCCGGCCAGGACGATGTGATCATCCTGGCGGTGGCCGTATGTATCGACCAGATGGCACACGAAGGGCGCTAGCCAACCGCCCCTTGCAGAAACAAACCCCACAGGAGGTAGAAACCAATGATCAAACATGGACCTGTTGATGTAATTGTCCTGGCTGCTGGAGAGCCGCGCTTTGATGGCGGCATTCTTTCAGAGCTGGAGCGACAGGCTGCCACCGGCACGATCCGCGTGCTGGACGCCATGATCCTGTTGAAAGACGATGCCGGTAAAACCTGGTCGCTGGACATCGAGGATCTGCCAGAGGAGGATAAAGCCTCCCTGGGCTTTATTGAAACTGGAACACGCGGCCTGTTCAGCTCCGAGGATGCCGACACCCTGTACGAAGGGATGGTTCCCGGATCGGCAGTGGTCGCCCTGGCCATTGAACATGCCTGGGCAGTGGCCCTGGTGAACGCCATTGCGAACAGCGGGGCAGAGCTTGCCCTGAGTTTCCGCGTGCCGGCGCCGGTTATCGATGAGGCCTTTGCCTCGCTGTCTGCAAATTGAGGAGGTTGAAATGCCAGGATTAGTACGAGGAATGGTCCGTACGGCCGCCGTAGTCGGCACCGCCACTGCGACCCGCAATGCAGTAGACCGACACCAGGCCGAAAAGAACGCCCGCGCCTATGCCAACGCGGTCAACACGGTTAACCAGGAAACTACGCAGCAGTATGCCCCGCCGCCCCAGCAGCAGTACTATGCGCCCCCACCCCAGCAGTATGCCCCTCCGCCCCAGCAGTATGCGCCCCCGCCTCAACAGTACGAGGCGCCGCCGCAGATGGAGTACGCCCCTGCCCCGCAGGATGACATGATCAGCCAGCTGGAACGCCTGGGCGCTCTCAAAGCCCAGGGAGTGCTGACCGAAGAAGAATTTGCCGCTGCCAAGCAAAAACTGCTGACCGCCTGAACATCCACCTGCTGAACAAACTTAACCCGGGTGAGCCAGCTAAAGCTGGCTCACCGTTCCTGTTTGAAAGAGGGCAAAATCCATGAAGCTAATGAATAAAGCTCTTGCCATCGGGAGCGCCGGCATCTTGATCGTACTGGTTGTATTCCTGGCGCTCAGTGCTGCCGCACCGGCGCTCTCCTCCACTCTCTCATCGCTGCTGGCAGCCGCCAGCACCCCACCCCCCGGCGACCCCATCCCACTCAAACCCCTGACCGGGGTCACTTCGCTCACCGCCACGGCCCAGATCACCGTCAACGGCCTGATCAACGGCAAGCCGGTGCAGGGCGATCTGAACGCCGACCTGGCCACCAACAACCAGGGTAAAAGCCAGGCCAAAGTGACCGGCGGCCTGCTGGGTGAGATCGCCGCCCAGGTTGGCGGCTCCCTGGTCGGCCTGTTCACCCCCTCCAGCGTCGATATCTACAAAATGCCAGAGGGCAGCTACATCGTGGTCAACAGCCTGTTCCCCGTCTGCGTCAAGCCCAAGGCCAGCGGCGATACCCAGGCATTGGATGACATGAGCCCGCAAAACCTGATGAGCATGCTGACCAGCAGCGACGTGGCGCGCGGCAAATTCGTGGGCGATGAGACGCTGAACGGCGCGCCCGTCAAACACTACGTGATCAATGGAAAAGCTTTCCTGGCTGCGGCTAAGAAAAGCAGTAACCCCAAGCTGAAGGCCTTTGGTGATGCGCTGTGGTCAGCGGATGACGCCGACCTGTACGTGGATGCTAAAAGCGGCTATCCCGTAGCCTTTCACGGCAGCTACAGCGGCGCCTACCAGCCGCTCAAGTTTGAAGGCGACTTTGAGGTGCAGATTGCACTGACCGGGGTGAACACCAACCCGGCGATCAACCTGCCTGCTTCATGCAGCAAGCCAATTACACCTTAGCCACGAAAAAATCATTATAATAGGTCATGATCCTGAAGGGCTGCACGCCAGGCGCTCCAGAAACCTTTGAAGAACTATTGGAATGATGGAACAAGAAATCGCTACTGCCAGAGAAAAACTGACCACGCCGCGCGCCGCCGC
>CAIQIV010000476.1 GCA_903871905.1 uncultured Chloroflexota bacterium
CGATTACATATATTTGTCTTGGCCTTGTCCTTTTAACGATACTGAGCGAACGGGTTCGTCCGGATGTGGTGGCCATCCTTACCACGCTAACCCTGGGGCTGACTCAGATTCTAACTCCGCAAGAGACCTTTTCCGGGTTCAGCCGTTCTGCGGTCATCACCATCCTGGCGATTTTCATTCTGGCCGAGGGTCTACAAAAGACAGGCGTTACCGACATAGTTGGAAAGGCCTTGCTCAAAGTCGCCGGCGAAAGTGAATTCCGCCTTGTTGCAATAGTAACCTATGCCGGTGCGTTCCTATCTTTATTCATGAATAACATCGCCGCAGCAGTGGTCATGCTGCCTGCGGTAACGGGCGTGACCCGCAGGCTTAAAATCAGCCCTTCCCGACTGATGATGCCCCTGGCATATGGGACGATCCTGGGGGGAATGGCAACGCTGTTTACCACAACGAACATTGTGGTGAGCAGTTTGCTCCGCGATAAAGGACTTGCTGGATTTGGTATTCTTGATTTTCTTCCAATTGGTATCCCTATCATCCTTGCTGGAGGGATATACATGGTTGTGTGGGGACGTCAGCAGCTTCACGCAATGCCTGCATCGAGTCAATTTGATAGATTAACGATTTCCGAAACCAGTTTATCTGATCTTTACCAATTGAATGAAAGGCTGATCTGGGCAAGGATTCCAGCCACTTCACCGATTGCCAACCAACCTCTTGCATCCAGCCACTTAAGGGAGTTATATCGTTTGAATGTGATAGCCATTCGACATCATAAAACAATGAATTTCGCCCCCGATCCAGAAACCCTGTTAAGACCAGGTGATTATTTATGGCTTGCCGTACATCCGGACGACCTGGATCAGGAGCGACTTGCCAATATCCTGGAGACCTCAGTAGTTGTACAGCCGCCAGAATCCGGGCTAGAGGGACCTGATTTCACTCTGGTTGAAGCGGTAGTTACGCCTCGGTCTCACCTCATCGGGCGATCGCTGCAGGAAAGTCACTTTCGGGAAAAATATGGAATGGAGGTAGTTGCCATTTGGCGTTCAGGTAGGCCTTTCCGTACACGGCTTTCCGGTTATACTCTTCAATTCGGGGATGCCTTGCTTCTCTATGGGCGGCAGCAACAGGTCGAGGTCTTGCATGCTGAGGAAGACATGGTAGTGTTGGGTACCAAACATGCAACCGCAGGCTCCCGAGGAATCAAGATGTGGCTGGCTTTGGGGATCATGGCGGCGGCAATCACCCTTGCCGGGTTGAATAATGCCATCATAGCGGAGGTGATGCTGGCTGGGGCGCTTTTAATGGTCATTGGAGGTATTCTTTCCATGGACCAGGCTTATCGGGCAATAGAGTGGAAAAGTATTTTCTTAATTGCTGGGATGTTGCCGCTAGGAATCGCGATGAATAAAACAGGGGCTGCGCAACTGCTAAGTACAAGCTTGATCTCAGCGCTGGGTGGATTTGGTGGAATGGCACTGCTGGTTGGAATGATCGTTATCACTGCGCTGTTATCTCAGGTCATTCATGGTGCGGCAGTGGCAGCGATCATGGCGCCCATCGCGATCCAGACGGCAATACAAATGGGAATTAATCCACGAACTATGGGAATGGGGATAGCGTTAGCCACATCCGTCACATTTTTAACCCC
>CAIQIV010000477.1 GCA_903871905.1 uncultured Chloroflexota bacterium
CAGCAGGCCAACGCCGACCTGCAGCAGCGCGCCCTGCAGCTCCAGACCTCGGCCCAGGTGGGGCGCGAGATCACCTCCATCCTGGACATCGACGTCCTGCTGCGCCGCATCGTTGACCTGATTAAAGAAGCCTTCGGCTACTACCATGTGCTGCTCTACCTGGTGGACGAGGACGGGCGGCAGCTCACCCTTAAAGCCAGCAGCGGAGACACCCCGGTGGAGCACACTCATATCAGCCTGGACGCCCACAGCGTCAACGCCGAGGTGGCGCACACCGCCGCGGCGGTGATCAACAACGACGTGCTGCACAGCCAGGTCTTCTTATATGACCGCCAGCTCCCCGAGACGCGCTCCGAGCTGGTCATCCCCCTGCGCCTGGGCGATCAGGTCATCGGCACCCTGGACGTGCAGGCCTCGCACCTGGACGCCTTCTCCGAGGAAGACCTGCTGGTGATCCAGTCCCTGGGCGACCAGGTGGTGGTGGCCATCGAAAACGCCCACCTGTACGACCAGTCGCGCAGCCTGGCGGTGTTCGAGGAGCGCAACCGCCTGGCGCGCGAGCTGCACGATTCGGTCACCCAGTCGCTGTACAGCGTCACCCTGCTCACCGAGGGCTGGCGGCGCATGATCGCCTCCCAGGACGCCCCCCCGCCCGAGGATTACCTCAACCGCATCAACGAGATCACCCAGCAGGCGCTGCGCGAGATGCGCCTGCTGATCTATGAGCTGCGCCCGCCCGCCCTGCAGCAGGACGGCCTGGTCGGCGCCCTGCAAAAGCGCGTCGACGCCGTCGAGCAGCGCGTGGGCATCGAAGCCCGGGTGATCATGGAGGATTTCTTCGAGCCGCCCCCGGAGATGGAGCAGGGGCTGTACCGCATCGCCCAGGAGGCGCTCAACAACGCCCTCAAGCATTCCGGCGCCGGCAAGGTCATGCTGCGCATCTACCGGGAGGATGAGCTGGTGGTGCTCGAGGTGGTCGACAACGGGCACGGCTTCAACCCCGCCGCCGCCGAGCAGTTGGGCGGCATGGGCCTGTCCAGCATGCGCGAGCGGGCGCACAAGCTGGGCGGCGAGCTGGCCATCCACTCCAGCCCCGGCAGCGGCGCCCGGGTGACCGTGCGCCTGCCGCTCCACACCCAGCCCACCCCACGATCCGCCCCCGCCGAGAGGTAAATGATGTCCCCCATCCGTGTCCTGATCGCTGACGACCACCCCATTGTGCGCGACGGCCTGCGCACCCTGATCCACTCCGAGCCCGGCCTGGAGCTGGTGGGCGAGGCCTCCAACGGCGCCGAGGCGGTGGCCATGGCGCGCACCCTGCACCCCGACGTGATCCTGATGGACCTGGTGATGCCCGGCATGGACGGGCTGGAGGCCATCCAGCAGATCAAGCGCACCGGCGCCCCCGCCTCCATCCTGGTGCTCACCAGCTTCTCGGAGGAGGACAAGGTCTTCCCGGCGATCAAAGCCGGGGCGCTGGGCTACCTGCTCAAAGACTCCACCCCGCAGCAGCTCCTGCAGGCCATCTACGACGTGCACCGCGGCCAGGCCTCGCTGCACCCCAGCATCGCCCTGCAGGTGATCCGCGAGATCAACCGCCCCTCCGACCTGCCGCTGGCCGAGGAGCCGCTCTCCGAGCGCGAGCTGGAGATCCTGCGCCTGCTGGCGCAGGGGCTGACCAACCAGGAGATCGCCGCCCGCCTGGTGCGCAGCGAGCTCACCATCCGCACCCACGTGCGCAACATCCTCAGCAAGCTGCACCTGGCCAACCGCACCCAGGCCGCCCTGTACGCCATCCGCGAGGGCCTGGCGGATATCAAGGACCAGAAATAGCATTCCTATGGATGGCATTTTTCCCTGCGCAGTGGCATCTTATTATATTAACAAAACTATTACATTTTTTTAATAAACTGTTATCCCTCTTCCAGCGTTTATCCGGTATGCTTATTCCAGATATGAACGGCCGGATAAATGACCCTGCAATGAAAAAGTGGGACGCACAATTACCTCATGAACACGATTTTGGTTGTTGAAGACGATCTTTCTCTTCAAGAGACACTGGTCTACAATTTACAACGCCAGGACTACAAAGTAGAAGCGGTCGGCGATGGACAGGCAGCCATCGAAACCGCCCGC
>CAIQIV010000478.1 GCA_903871905.1 uncultured Chloroflexota bacterium
GCCAGCAGTTCGGCGATCAGTTCCTTGGTAGTGGACTTGCCCACTGAACCGGTAATGCCTACCACGCGCAGGTCCAGACGGCGGCGCCAGAAACGAGCAACCTGCTGCAGAGCAGCCAGGCTCGATTCCACGCGCAGGCAGGCTGGCAGTGAAAGACCAGCCAGGTCGCGGTGCACACCGCCCCCTTTCCCTTCCGGGCGAAGATCCACCACGGGGTAATCTACTGCCAGATCACGCTGGATCAAGGCCAGGTGCGCCCCGCGCTCAAAGGCATCAGCAACAAAATCATGCCCATCCACTCGCTCTCCCGGCAGGGCCACAAACAGGCTGCCGGGGATCGACTGGCGCGAGTCAATCGCCGCCTCAGTGATCACCTGGACAGAATTTGCCGGGCGAATGCCGGTCAGGGCTTCAAAAACGTCACCAAAGGTCAGCATCCGTGCTCTTGCATCTCCAGGCGTTTGTACTCATTGTCCTTGATAAATATGCCGAAGATCATCCGGCGGCAGGTTGATCAAAACAACCAGGCGCTCAACCGCCTTACGAAAGACTGGAGCAGCCACAATGGAGCCCCAGGGGGAGCTGGTAGGTTCCTGGAGCCAGACATACACCAGGAAGCGCGGGTCATCCACTGGCCCCCAACCAACAAAAGAGGCATTGGTGGCGCTGCTGGTATAACCAAAGGGGGTAGGGATTTCGGCCGTACCCGTCTTCCCAGCCACCCGATAACCGGTGACCAGGGCATCCGATGACTCTTTCTCCAGCGAAGCAGCCAGCATTTCCGTCAGCGCACGCGCCGTCTCGGCCTTAATCGGCTGGCTGATGGGCCGGATCTCGGTGTCCTGCTGGAAACCCCGGTAGATGATCGAGCGCACCACATGGGGGTGCATCATTTTGCCTTCGTTGGCGATCGAGCTGACGGCCGCGGCCATCTGCAGCGGCGTGGCTGAGACGCTCTGGCCAAAGGCATTGGTGCCCAGGTCGGCTGGATACCAGTCCTTATCACCCGGCATTTTAAGGCGACCAGCCGCTTCCCCCCCCAGGTCAACCCCAGTCAGGCGGCCGATGCCAAACGACTGCATATAGCGGTAGAAGTTCGCAGCACCTTCCTGGCTGGCGATCCAGGCCAGGCACACGTTCAAGGAATGCTGCATGCAGCCCTGCATAGACTGAGGCCCCCAGGCACCCCGGTTCCAGTTCAGAATGGTCGCCCCGCCGACCACAATGGAGCCCGTATCCGTGAACATCGTATCCAATTGCACCGCGCCAGAGTCCAGGGCCGAGGCCATGGTCAGCACCTTATAAACTGAGCCAGGTTCATACGGCTGGCTGATTGCCTTGTTGAAGGGCACCTCGGAACTGTACCTCTGGTCAAACTCATCCAGCACATTCAAATCCATGCGTACGCTGGTGGCGATCGCCAGGATCTCACCCGTACGAGGGTCAATCACCACGATCACCCCCGCCTTGGAGCCCGATTCTTTGATGGCGCCATCCACCACTTCTTCCATCGCCCGCTGTACTTCGCGGTCGATCGTCAGCACCAGGCTGGCTCCATCAGGGACCTCAGGCAGGTCAGCCACCTTGTTCGGATCCAGCGGCACCAGTACATACTTTGGAGTGCCAGCCAATTGGGTGTTGTATTTCTCTTCAACCCCAAAATAACCGCGTCCATCCCGATATACGAAACCGATCAGATTGCTGGCCAGGGATTTCTCCGGATAGACGCGCCGCAGAGATGGGAAGAAGTCCAGGCAGTTCAAAGTTGCCAACTTTTTATCTTTGATGTTGGCACTCATCTCTTCCACTTTTTTCTCCAGCTCAGCCTTCTTTTCCTTAGAAACGTTCTTGGCCAGCGTCGCGTGGAAATAATCCTTGGTTGGCTTAACGCTCAGATCAGCAAAGGTCTTGCTGTAATTGACGCCCAGGACCTTGCTGACTTCGGAGGCAACGGTTTCAATGTCTTCGATCTTAGTCAGGTCACAACCGACCTCATAGACCATCTCGTTGCCCACCAGCAGGTAGCCGAAGCGATCAAAGATCCGGCCGCGCGCTGGGAAGATTGGCCGCCACTCTCGCGAGGAATTGTCCAGGTCTTTCTCCAGAGGTTGATAATAGCTGGGAAGAACCTGTAACAGAACCAGGCGCATCACCACTAATGCCCCAAAAAACATCAGCCCGATCATAATCAGAGAATAACGCCAGGCATGCTCTTTAATCATGGCAGCTCCAAACCAAATGGGAAAACCGATTGCTCTGTTTGACGCCTCAGCCACTCCCAGATCGATTCTGTAAACTGCGGAGAGATGGTCTGCGGACTGGGGAGCTGTTGAGATCCGCTGGCTGCCAGCACTGCCGGCTGGCGGCCCAGGTAGCCCGGAGCGGTGATGTAGGAAAGCTGCGCCGGGTCAACAGGTTGAAATCCCAGTTCCAGCGCCCGCTTGCGCATGAGCTCGGCTGTGGTGAGATAGGCGAGTTTGGACTGCAGGTCGTTATTCTCCCTCTTAATCCGATCGATGCCGCGCTGCATCCGCTGAATGTCACGCCCCACTTCTGAGGCGCGCGTGGTTACATTCAGATAGATCCAGGCAACAACCGCGGCAAGCACCAGGAATGTGGCAACCAGACCCACCAGCTGCATCTGTCGACGCCACGGGGCCTGGCTGTATGCCTGGGTCACTTGTTGAAATCTTTCCATCTCACCTTTCCTCCACACTACTCCGCCTGGCAACGGGCCAAACATTGTAGTGGAAGAGCATGCAATAGTTATGCCAACTTATATTTTCATCGCAACCCGCAGCCTGGCAGAACGGGAGCGCGGGTTTGAGCCAATCTCCGCCTGGCTGGCTGTCAAAGGATGCGAGGGGACTTCCAGCAGGCTGGCGCGGTGCCCGCAGGTACACACCGGCTGGCGAGGCGGGCAGATACAGTCGCGGGACTCACGGCGGAAATACTGCTTGACAATCCGGTCTTCCAGGGAATGGAAGGAAATCACAGCCAACCGCCCTCCCGGTGCCAGGATATGGAGCACCTGCGGCAATACCAATTCCACCCCCTGCAGTTCCTGGTTGACCGCGATGCGCAGCGCCTGGAAGGTGCGGGTTGCCGGGTGGATGCGCCGGCTTTCCCCTCCCACAGCGCGGGCTACCAGGGCGGCCAACTCGGTGGTGGTAGACACAGGCCGGGCCTTCACGATCGCCCGCGCCACCTGGCGGGAGCGGCGCTCTTCACCGTAGCGGAAGATCAGATCAGCCAAATCAGCCTCCGGCAGGGAATTCACCAGGTCAGCCGCTGTGAGCGGAGCACCTGGGTCAAAGCGCATATCCAGCGGAGCCTCAGTCATGAAGGAAAAACCCCGCCCAGGGATATCCAGCTGCATCGAGGAAACACCCAGGTCGATCAGCACCCCCTGCACAGCAGGCCAGCCAAGCTCAGCCCAGCGCTCTTCCAGGTGAATGTACGAGGTGTGCACCAGGACAGCGCGCGAGCCAAAAGCTGCTAACCGCCGCCCGGCCAGGTCTAAGGCATGTGGATCGAGATCCAGGCCAAGCAGCTGACCATCTGGTCCGCTGGCCTGTAAAATCCCCCACGCGTGCCCACCGGCCCCAAGGGTGCAGTCCACGTAGAATCCCCCCTGGCGTGGCTGTAAGGCGTCAAGCGTCTCTTGGTAAAGAACAGGACGGTGGGGGAACGCATCCCCCAACAACGGGTTATCCATGCGAGATGTTCGCGATCAATTTGACAATTGAACAACATTTTAACTGCGGAGCACAAGATTGATATGCTTGGGATCAAGCTGCACGTGCTCCATCTGTTCCACCTGGAGGTCCCACTCTTCAGCCGGCCAGATCTCCAGGTATTCACGCTGGCCCGCCAGGACAACTTCACGACCCTCTTCTGCAAAGCAGCGCAGGGGCTGAGGCACCATCATGCGCCCCAACCGGTCAATCTCCACGGGGTATACCTGGGAATAAATTTTGCGCCGCACCATACGTTCTTCCGGGTCCGCCATGTTCATCGCATCCAACTGGGCAGCCAGGCGGTCAAAAACGGCGGAGGGCATCAGCCACAGGTTTTTATCCAAACCCCGCATTATGAAAGCGCCTTCTGCCATAAGCAGGTCGCGGAAGCGCGCTGGGATATTGATGCGCCCCTTGTCATCAACCGTATGGCGTATTTCACCCAGGAACTGACCGCTGAACATGCGTTCTAGCCTCGCTATTAACGCCGGAACGCCGGTCCCTCTCCCGGCGATCCTGGCAACCAACTCAGTCTTCTCTTGATGCGTCCGTGGTCAAATTTCTACCACATCACAACCACTTTAATCCACTTCCATCCAAATCTATCCACATTGTAGCCCAAACAGGGTGGATTTGCAAGTGCAGATCCCCCCAATAACCCAATTTTCTAATCAGTACTTTTGTACTAAAAATAATTGCATATTGTAATTCTGCGGCAGTAGTATGGAAGCTCCAGGAGCTGTCAAAGACGGCGCAGAAGGAAGTGCTGGCATTTCCCCAAGAACTACACCAGGAACAAGATCGACACCCCCACCATTGCCAGCAGGGTTCCGGCAACCGCCTGCCAGCCAAAACGCTCCTTGAAAAAGAAATAACTGATGGGAAGCAGGATGACCGGGGGCAGCGCCATCAAGGTGCTGGCGATACCGATTTCTGTGTTCTGGATAGCCACCAGCGAGAAGGTAACGCCCAGGGTGGGGCCTACTAGAGCCCCCAGAATCACCAGCCACAACACCTGGCGCCGCTCCAGGGCCAGGCGCACGGTGGCTCCTGCCTGCCCTGTGAATATCGCGAACAACCAGATCAGCGCCCCCGCGCCAATCATCCGGATCAAAGTACCCGACAGGGCAGGAAATCCACCCCCAGCGCCCATCTTGGCAGTGATCAATCCCAACGCCTGTCCCGTTGCTGCCCCCAACCCGCATAACACGCCCAGCCAGAAATCACGCCGCTTGACCGGGTGGCTGTGGTCCGTCTGGCCGTTCTTTTCAGCGATCACCCAGGCAATCCCCGCCAGGGTTATCAGGATTCCGATTACCTGGTAAAAGGATAACTGCTCCCCCATAAAAGCCCAGGCAACTACCGCAGCCAGGATAGGCGCCAGGGCCATCAGCAGCATGGTCAGGCGCGGGCTGATGTAGCGATACGACTGGAAGAGAAAGGTATCGCCTAACGCCAGGCCGATGATCCCCGAGAGACCAAACCAGAACCAGCGGTCGAGCGAAGCGTCAAAGGGCAGCGGAATGGACAGGACCAAGTGCGCCAGGATCAGCAGCAGGATCGCAAAGACCAGGCGGATGCGGTTCAACATCACCGAGCCGATCTGGCGGCTGGCGATAGAAAAAATCACCGCGGTTAGTGAGAAGAACAGGCTGGTAAGAAGTGCGGCTATTTCGCCAATAAAAGGATTCAAAGTTCGTCCTGTTTTTTGTTATGTATTTTTGCAACGGCTAAGGATACCACAATTCTCTCCAAGTTTTGGCGTAGAAATAGAAAACCCGCCAGGGGTATGGCAGGCTTTTCTAAGTTAAGAATATTCAAAAACGCTGCAGGCAAACCAGCCTATTCTGCCGCCACCATCACGCTGGAGGCTTTAATTACAGCATAGGCTTCTTTTCCCTCCACCAACCCCAATGAGTCAACAGAAGCATTGGTGATGATCGAGACCACCTCGATCCCACCGCCCAGGTCCAGGGTGACCTCCGCGTTCACCGCCCCGCGGACCACTTTTTTCACCTTACCCTTCAAAAC
This sequence comes from uncultured Chloroflexota bacterium, assembly GCA_903871905.1. Classification (GTDB taxonomy): domain Bacteria; phylum Chloroflexota; class Anaerolineae; order Anaerolineales; family UBA4823; genus CAIQIV01. Next base: position 5,772 of record CAIQIV010000478.1, read on the forward strand.
ATTGCGCGCACTGATCTTCATCGCAGGATCCTCCTTTGCATGACTCAACCATTTACTTCAATGCCGGAATTATACCCCATCCGATCATCCTTCACCCCTCCGCATGAGGGATCAGGATGAAGCGAAGAGCAGCAAACACAGCCAGAACGATCACGATCAGCACCACCGCCACCGGCAGCGCAGCCGCCAGGCCAAACCCGGTGAAACGCTCGTAAACCAGCACCGGCATGATTTTGGGATGGTACGCCAGAATGACCACCGCACCAAACTCGCTGATGCCGCGCGCCCACATCATCAACATGCCGGCAACCACACCCCGCCAGGCGCCGGGCAGCGAGATCAGCCAGAAAACCTGCCAGGATGAAGCGCCGTCGGCGCAGGCAGCCTGTTCCATTTCCGGGTCCACCTGGTGAAAGGCTTCCCGGCTCAGGTTGACCAGGTATGGCAGGCTGACGAACAGCATCGCCACCACAACCCCTGCCAGGGTCTCGGTAAAGAACACACCGAGAGCGGCAAAAGGCCGGCCAATCAGCCCCCGGCTGCCAAAGACCATCAGCAGCGCAATCCCCGCAGCCGTATGCGGCAGCACCACCGGCAGATCAACCAGGCTTTCCACCAGGCGCTTGGCAGGGAAGGCGCGGCGCGCCAGCAGGTACGCCAGCGGTAATCCGCCCAGCAGGGCAATCCCGGTGGCCAACGCAGACGCCCAGAAGGTCAGCACCAACGATGCGTATACTTCCGGGTCAAACAGGGTCTGTACCAGCATCGCCGGGCTGGAGGCAGCCAGCGTGCTGGCCAGGGGAACCAGGATAAACAGCAACAGCGCCGCCCCAGCCAGCCGGAACACCAGGGTGAACGAGCGGTCAAGATGCTTCAAGGCGAGGCAGGGGGGGCGCAAAACCCGCGCAGTGTCTCCGGGATATTGGCTGCCTGGTCACAAATGACCGGATCGAATAATGGATGATAATTGGCATCCATAATCTGCCGCCCCTCCGGTCCCAGCAGAAAGGCCAGGTACTCCGCCGCCAGCTCTGGCTGTGGCGCACTGGAGGGGATGGTAACCCCATAGCCAATCTGCTCGCCTCGAAAAACCGGCTTGACCGAGGCAAAGCGATGAAAATCCATGGCTACCTCGACGCGCTGGTAATTTTCGTTCTGCCCCTCAGAGCCCAGGTTTACCTCATCCGGAAGCGGGACCCACTGCAAATTATGCTGCCGGATTACGCTCTCATACTCAAAGGCATAATCCAGGTCGCCTGATTCCAGCAAGGCGATTAACATGATGCTGGCGCCGCGCACGATCAGCCCGCTGCCCGCCACCGGCTCCAGCACTTCTGGCACGGTGATCTCCGTGTAGTCATCCTCGGCAAATACAGTAATGGGAAAAGTAAAGCGGCCGGCGATAAAGTTATTCAACAGCCCCGGTTTGCCATATTTGTATTCAGCCAGGCGCAGGGCCATCAACGCCCGGTATCCCGCAGCGTCGAAGCGCGGGTCTGCCAGGCCAACCCGCACATCCGGGCGCGAGACGATTTCATACCAGTTTTCCGGTGTTATCTCTTTGCCGTATTTGCTCTGCGGCGTATACGCCAGGGACAGCCGGTTGGTGGCAAAACGCAGGTACCAGTCCGCATACGGTTTGCCCGTTTCGGGGTCTTTAACCGCATAGAGCAGCATGGGGATCAGGGCATAATCCGCAGTAGCGCTGACGTCGATCTTCTCGTGAAGCTCGCTGACATGGCGCATGACCTGGATGCTGCCGTGAAATTCACTCTGCACATCCACCTCCGGGTGCCGGGCTTCGAATGCTTTTTCCAGTTCGGTGAAGGGCTGGATCAGGCTGCCGGCGCCAAAGACGCGCAGTGTCTTCCTGGCTGTTTCCGGGATTGGGGCCAACGTAGGAGAGGGGCTGGGTTCAGTGGTGGGAGCCACCGGGGTTGGCTGAGGAGCAGCAGGTGAGACCTGCACCTGTACAGGCTGGACTGCGGGCGCGGCTGCAGTCGGCGGTGCCGGGTTCATGGGGGCACAGCCAGCCAGCAGGACACCAGCTACAATACCAATACACAGGGGAGCGAGTATGGCCGCGGATCGCGGCCATACTCCTTGAAGAACGGACAGTGCAGGGAGGAACCTCCTCATCTCACCCACACCCATTATTTAATCTCGATCGATACCGGGTACTTGACCCATGCCTGGCTGGACAGCCCGGGCATCACCATGGAGTACTTTCCCGGTGTATCTGTGAAAGCCACCAGGCAGTCGGTGCAGGCCTTAACCTTTGCCCATTCCACCTCGGCTGAATAACCATCATCTGCAGTAATCACCACCGTCACGGCATTGGGCTTGACCTTTGCCATGGTCAGCAGGTCGCTCAGGCGTACGCCGGAATAGTCCTGTTTGCCCTTCTTGGGGTGCTCGGCGGTGATCTTCACCACCTTCATGCCCTTGAGGTCTGCATCCTTCAGCGATAAGGGTTTTTCCACCAGGCCGGTGATGGACAGGGCTGCCGCGGCTGGAGCCGCGCCGCTCGCTTTGGCAGTCGGCGTGACGGAGGCTGCCGGCTTGGCAGAGGTGGTCTTGGTAGGCGCTGGCGTGGGCAGCTTGGCTAAAACCTTCGGATCCACCACCATCTTGATCTCAGCGATCTGCCCGACCATCTCGTTTTTCTTCAGGTCAGGCCCAACCAGGCGCAGCGGGAAATACTTATCCGGAAGCGGGTTGCCGTTGACCTGGTATGCCACCACCAGGTTATTGTTGCGCTTGACCTGGGCAATATCCAGGGTGACTGAATAGCCATCGGCAGCCACGACCTGAACCTGGTACCCCATGTCAGCCAGGGTCTGGTTAAAAGCCGGTCCATCGTGCTTGATCTCATCGTCCATGTGCCCCACCAGAAGCCATAAGGGCACACCCACCCAGTCCTGGGCCTGGCCATCTTTCCATACCCCCTGGTGGCAGAGCTTGGCGGAGCATGACTGGAAACTGTTGCGATCAATTTTATCCTTAATGATCCCGTGGGTCATCAGGGACCACTCTTTTCCCAGCGGCTTGAGCTCGATCTTCTTGACCCATTTTTCTGACCAGTGACCATCGGTCACCTGGTCTGGCTTGGTAGAGATAATTGCCAGGCGAAGAGGCCCATCCCCATCAGCCGGGATAGCTTTTCCATCCATCTCGTAGGCCAGGATGACCGTCAGTTTGGGCTTCTCTTTCTTTTCATCTCCGGTCGCTGGATCATAAGCAACAAAATCGCCCTTGGTGAGCTGGTCAAAGGAGAAGGTCATGGCGTAGCCATCCTTTGCCGTCGCCTCAACGCCCAGGGTGCCATCTGGCTTGCCAACCAGCGCCGCCAGGTCGGACAGGGCAACACCCTTATAGGTCGCCGGTAAGGTGATCTTTCCCGTGCTGCTCTTCATCCCGGCATATCCGCTGGAGGCTTTCAACTTTTTCAAGTCGGCAATGGAGAATGCCTTTTGCCCGGAGGGACCCACCAACAGCAGATCAGCCTCCACCGTGTTGGTAGGCGTAGCAGCAGCCAGCCGCGCCGCACCAGGCGCATCCGCCTGCGGGGGCAAACTGGTGGATAAGGCGGTTGAGGTGAAAGCAAACACCAAAATCGCCGTCAGCAAGAAGGGAAACACTAGGATATGAACTCTTTTCATCTTTTTCTCCTGTATTGAAGCGTTGTGGTTCTGGAATTTTGTATATTTATACCATTAAACTTATACAGTTGCCAGAATAAAACATTCCCTGTGGCATGGCCGGACGCAGCCCTGCCAGCCCGGAGATGAATAGAGCGCAGCACGAAGAACCATGCGGCGCTCAACCTGGGGTGATTAGCGATGAAAAAAGCCCGGCTCTATCCCAGCCCTTCCCGCCACTGTTGGATCTGGGTGGTGTGCTCGCTTTCGTGTTGGTAAGTCCACTCAGCGATCCACTCCCCCAGCAGGCCGTCCTTCAACCAGGAGAAGCGGGCAGGCGTGTTCAAATCCTGGTCGCTGAAAGACTCCAGGCGGCGGATGGTCTGTTTGCGCACGGCGCGCAAATCGCTGAGCACATGGTCCAGGCTGCGGCTGGTATTCAACTTTCGCCAGTTTTCATTAATTTCATCGATCGGGACGCCGCTGAAATAGCTGCTGCGCGGCGCCTGCCCCTGCTGGGCGCTCCACAGGATTTTCACCAGTTCAGCTTCCCACATCGCCAGGTGAGCCAGGATGTCCTTCACCGACCAATCACCCATCACGCCGGGAAGCAGCATTTGCTCATCGGACAGGCCGTCCAGAGTCTCCAGCAGGCGCTCGCGCTCATCTTCCAGGTGTTCCAGGATCTCATCACCGGTCATGGGCTGCCAATCCTTGCAAGAAATTCCGCACCTCCCGGTTGAATACCTCAGGCTGCTCCAGGTTGGGCAAATGCCCGGCGCCTTCGATCACCGCCAGGCGCGCGCCGGGGATGCCGGCTGCCATCGCCTCAACCTCGGGGCGAGGGATGATCCCATCTTCTGCGCCGTAAATCACCAACGTCGGGACCTGGATACGCGGCAGGTCGGGGGTGGAATCGATACGCTCCTTCATGCCCTGCAGGTCGCCCAGCACTCCCTGCAGCGAGGTGCCTTCCATCAACACCTGGACCTTCTCCACCAGGTCAGGCCGCGTCTGGAGGGTGGCTGGAGCAAACAAGCGCGGCGCCATGCTGCTGGCAACAGCCGCCACGCCCTGCAGGGAGGCGGTCTGCATCGCCTGGTCGCGCCCCACCCGCGCGACATCGCTGTCCGCTGCCGCGCGTGTGGCGGCCAGCACCAGAGCGCGCACCCGGTTGGGGTATTTACGCCAGAAGGAAAAGGCCACATAGCCACCCATGGACAGCCCGCACACAACCACCGGCTGGTTGATCTCCAGCATACCCAGCAGGGCATTCAAGTCGTCAGCCAGCAGGCCCATGGAATATGGGCCGGGCAGGGCATCCGAATCACCGTGGCCGCGCAGGTCGGGGGCGATCACCCGCACCATGTCAGACAGACCAGCGACCTGCGGCGCCCACAGCCAGCGCCCCAGGGGATAGCCGTGGATCAACAGCAGCGGGATGCCTTCCCCCACATCTTCAACTGCTATGCGAAATTCCGGAAGCTGGATGAGCATAAAACCTCCTTACACTAAACGCATTCAATCACAGGGATACTTCGGCTATTATATCCTCTTCAGGAAGATCGCCCAGCCGCGCTGGCGATCAAGGAACTGGCATGCTTAGGCTGCCCGGCAGATCGGGGCGACCTGGGCACCGGTCAGTTGAATCAGCGCCTCGACCGGCAGCAAAATATTCAGCCCACGCTGCCCGCCGGAGATATGGATTTCATCAAAAAGCCGGGCGTCTTCATCCAGCACCACCTGGAAGCCTTTGTTGATCAGCGCCAGGGGGGAGATGCCGCCAGCCTGAAGCCCGGTCAGGCGCTCGGCATCGCGCTCAGTGGGTAGGATCAGCTTCTTCTCGTTGACTGCCTTGGCCAGTGCCTTGAGATCGACTTCGGACGTACCCGGGACCACGGCCAGGATCGGCTTGCCTTTGGCCTCTCGCGTGACCACAATGGTCTTGAACACCTGCTCCTCTGGCACATTGAGCAGCCGGGCGGTTTCCAGTGCTCCCAGTTTCTCAGCCGGAAGCTCAAAGGCGGTATAGGGGATCGAGCGTGAATCGAGCAAACGGGTGATATTGTTCGGTTTCATTTCTTGGGTAAAGTAAGGGTAAATATGGCGCCACCCTGCGGGTGGTTGGCTGCGCGCAGCGTCCCGCCCTGCACCTCGGCCAGCTGGCGGGCGATCGCCAGGCCCAGCCCGGTGCCGCCTTCCGAACGGCTGCGCGAGCGGTCGGCGCGGTAGAAGCGCTCAAAGATGTGCGGCAGGGCCTCCTCTGGGATGCCCGGACCGCTGTCATGAATGGTCACCTGTACTGCCTGCACCTGGTTGGACAGGCAAATCTCAACTTTCCCTTGCTCCGGGGTATAGCGCAGGGCGTTTGACAGCAGATTGCCCAGGATCTGCTCCACCCGGCCGGCGTCCAAAGACAGCGGCGGGGGCGTATCTACCGGGATTACCGGCTGCAGGACAATCTCTACCTGGCGGCTGGCTGCCTGGGGTTGGAAGCGCTCCCGCACCCGCCCCAGTAAATTCAGCAGGTCAGTCGGGGCGCATTCCAACTTGAGCTGCCCGGCATCCACCAGCGCCAGGGTGCGCAGATCGTCCACCAGGCGGGTCAACAGCTGGTTCTGCTCCAGGATGGGCTGCAGGTTCTCGACCGTTAGCGGATACACCCCATCCTGCAGCGCCTCCAGGTTGGCGCGCTGCACAGCCAGCGGATTACGCAGTTCATGGGCGATATCGGCGGTCATCGCCCGCCGGCTCTCCTGCGCCTGCTGCAGCGAATCCGCCATGCGGTTGAAGCTGCGCGCCATCTCCGCCAGCTCATCATTACCGCGCACCGGAACACGCTGTTTCAGGTCACCGCCGCCCAGCTGGGAAGCTGCATTTTTCAGCTCCATCACCGGTCGCAGCAGCGAGTAGGACAGAATCAGCGCCAGGACCAGCGAAACACCGGCCGCGATCAGCCCGCCAGTCAGCACTGAAATATTAAGACGAGAGACCAGGAAGCGTTCCTCGCTTTGTCCGAGATTCACCCCCCCATCCAACAGCAGGTAGCCCACGGTAATCCATCCGTTCTTCAGAGCTACGGCGTTGGCCAGCTCAGTGCTGCTCAACTGGACGCCGTAATCTGTACCGCGGCTGTCCGCCACGACCACCCTGCTGGTATCAGCCACCCGCAGGCGGGTCACGCCAGCTCCCAGGCCCTGCCCCTGCCCCTGGCCAAATCCCCGACCCTGCCCACCGCCCGAGCCCTGGCTTCGTCCATGCTGAGGCAGCACTTCCTGGACGCCCTCCCAACTGCCGTGTTCCTGGTAATAAGCCTCGAGCTGGTCGGCCTGCTCCGATAAACCGGTCACGCTGCCGCGCACCATGAAGGCGCGCACCTCGTTCACTGCGCCCTGCCGCGCCACCACCACCGTGCTGACCATGGTAACCAGGACAATCAAAACGAATGAAAGGACTAATCTCAAACGCATCGTTCGCCTGCTCTGCCTGGGGTTCCGGGTCAAGCCGGGTCAGGCATCCTTATTAAACCGGTAACCTACTCCAAAAACGGTCTCAATATAGCGCGGCTTCTTGGGGTCAGGCTCCAGCTTGGCGCGCAGGTTCTTGATGTGGGCGTCGATCGTGCGCTCGTAGCCCTCATAAGCCGTACCCTGGCTGGCTTCCAGCAGCTGCAGGCGGGAAAAAACCCGTCCTGGCTGCCCTGCAAAGGCCGCCAGCAGGTTGAACTCTGTTGGCGTCAGATCCAGCATTTGTCCGGCGCGGCTGACCGTGTGCCCGTCCTGGTCGATCTCCAGCTCGCCAAAGCGCAGCATCCGGGCCGCCGGCCCTGAAGTTTCCGTGCGACGCAGCAGGGCGCGCACCCTGGCAATCACCACCCGCGGGGAAAAGGGCTTGGGGATATAGTCATCTGCCCCCAGCTCCAGGCCGATCAATTCATCAGTTTCCTCCACCCGGGCGGTGAGCATAATGATCGGGGTGTTATCTTTACGCCGGATGTGGCGCGCCACGTCCAGGCCATCCATCCCCGGCAGGTTCAAATCTAAAAGCACCAGGTCGGGCTTGCGGCTCTCATAAGCTGCCAGGCCTGTATCGCCGCGGCTGGCAGTCAGCACCGTGTAACCAGCGTTTTCCAGGTAAGAGCGCAAGACGCGCACCAGCTCCGGCTCATCTTCAACAATCAGTATTGTCGCCATTTCACGTCCATCCAATCAGGTGATCTTGCTCTGCGCGCACTCCCGGCAGAAATAGTGCGGGATTTCCTCATTCTCACCCGGTAAAGCCGGGTATATCTCAATCTTACCGCACCAGCCCTCGGCATCCTGAGCCAGGTCCGTATAGTTAAAAGCAGTAATCTGCAGCGCTTGCCTCCCCTGGGCAGCGCCGGCAGCGCTGCGGCCAGCCGGGGGGCGCAGGCGCCGGTCTGCTGGCAGCACCCCGGGTTCGGGTTCTATCAGGATGGTACGATTACGGCAGAAGCTGCGCCCGCAGCCCTCGCAGGTGAATACCTCCGATTCCAGCCGGTGAGGTTTTCCGCAGGTAGTGCAGGCCAACCCACGCTGCCGCCACTCAACAAAACCCACCAGGACAGCAATCGAGATTAACACCAGGATCAGAAGAAAAGCGCTGCGCGGGTCGAGCATACTCTTGATTATAACCCAGGAAACCCCTGCCTCAAATTTGGCCCGGTTTGCCTTATTTTCGGATATACTATCCGGGGCAAAGCCAACTGCTGCATAGCTTTGTCATGGGATGATTTCTGATGTTGAATGAGGATCCTCGATGGGGAACATGTGGGTAGAGCTGCTGTTTATCCTGCTGCTGATCTTGTGCAACGGCCTCCTGGCAATGGCCGAAATTGCCATTGTTTCTGCGCGTAAGGTCCGCCTGTCCCAGATGGCAAAAAGCGGCCAGTCGGGGGCTGAAAAGGCCATCCAGCTGGCCGAGCAGCCGGCCTATTTCCTCTCCACCATCCAGGTCGGGATCACCCTGGTAGGTATCCTGACCGGCGTGTTTGGCGGGGCAACTATCGCCAAAAAGCTGGAGATTCTGCTGGCGAACGTTCCCGGTCTGGGGGTGTACAGCGAGACGCTCAGCGTGCTGGTGGTGGTGGTGATCATCACCTATTTCTCCCTGGTGCTGGGTGAATTGGCGCCCAAGCAAATCGGACTGCACCGGCCGGAGTCCATCGCCGCGGCGCTCGCCCCGCTGATGGACCGCCTGGCTCGCCTGACGGCTCCCCTGGTGCGCCTGCTGAGCGCCTCGTCCGCTCTGCTGCTGCGCCTGTTGGGCATCCACCCCAGCCGCGAGCCGGAAATGACAGAAGAAGATATTCGCGACCTGCTGGAGCAAGGCGCCGAGGAAGGTGTGCTGGTACCGGTCGAAGAAGACATGATCCAGCGCGTCTTCCGCCTGGGCGACCGGACGGCGCGAGAATTGATGACCCCGCGCCGGGCGGTGGTCACCCTGGATATTGAAGTCCCCCTGGAAGAAATCCTGCACAAGCTCTCCACCAGCGGGTTCTCCCGCTTCCCGGTGATCCAGGGGGATGTCGACAACACCCTGGGGCTGGTCAGGGCCAAGGACCTGCTCAACCAGCTCATGCAGGGGAAGGAGCTTGACCTTCACGCCGCCCTGCAGC